>JBCDKB010000030.1:0-31580 GCA_038747035.1 Acidobacteriota bacterium
ACCGCGTCGCCGTTGCCACTCACCTCGGTGATGTCGCCGGCGGCGCCGCTTGAAAGGGAGAGCATGGGCTGGCAGAGAAAGCTCTCGATGATCGGGTAGATATCCGACATCAGCATGCCGCGGTTGCCCACACCCGCGGTCGAGCAGCCGCCGCAGTGGTGGAGGCCGACCATCAGGTCGTCGGACTCACGGAAGACCGGCGATCCGGAGCTGCCGCCTTCGGTATCGAGGGTGTCGTAGTAGCGAAGCACGGAGAGCGCGCCGCCGCCGGTGTCGATCTCGACGTTGGCGCCGGAGCCGTGGGCAATCTCGTGGGGGCGACCGGAAGGATGCTGGACGATGTAGATGCCTTCACCGTTGTTGAGCGGCGTCGGATCGGGAGTCACGAAGCCGAAGTCCGTCGCCGGGTCGCCCATGACCGAGTGCAGGGAAAAGTCGAGCTCGTCGATCGGCGAATCGCACTGGTTATTCCACGGTGAGAAAGCCACCATTTCGTCGCAGCGGTAGGAGACCCAGTCCTGGGTGGTCGGCGAGCCGTCGTTGCAGCCCGTGCGGTAGTACTTGAAGATGAATTCCGCGTTGTCGCATTCCGATTGGCTGCCGATGCAGTGGTGGTTGGTCAGCACGTAATTGAGAGGCGAGACGTTGGCGCCCGAGCACCACAGGGCGCCGGCCCCTGTATCGGCCGTCGCGACGCCGGCGGAGGCAAAAATATTCGCCCATTTGGGGGTGTCGCTGTCGTAGCACACGACATCTTCAAAGTCGGCCGGGGCGCAGATCGACTTTTGGGCCGGCGGCGCCGGCGCGCCCGGGACGGCGGTCACCGATTCGAGCATGGCCGGATCGCCGACGATCACATCCGTGATGCGGAACGGCGCCTGGCGGTAAACGCCGCGGAACCGCAGCTCGAGGTGCAGCTCCGAGCCGAAGGCGGAAAGACCCCAAAAGCTGCGGCGGTCCTTCGGGCCCTGGCCGCGGAGCGTTTCGACCACCCGCCCGCTCGCCGAGCGCACGATCAGCGAGTCGCCGGGGCGCAGGTCAAAGTCCGCAAAGCGGGGACGGAGGAAAGCGGCGCCTTCCATCGAGACGCTATGGGTCCAGACGCCCAGGCCGTCGGCGGTGCGGGTCGCCTCGTCGAGGTCGGGGATGATCGCCAAGGCTTGATTGGCTCCGATCGGCTCACCGCGCAGCTCGGAGGGTTTTTCTTTCTGGGGCGCCGTCTCACCGAAAGAAGCGGCGGGGAGGAGCAGGACGAGACATGCGGCCGCCAAGGTCAACGCGAAACGTTGAACCACAGGGGCGGCCGCACGATGAATTTCAGGAATCATCGGCGTTCTCCGAAAAAATAACGAGAAGTGGTGTGAAGCGGCCTCCAACCTATCCGGACGCGAAAAGCGTGTCAAATCCACCCCGGCCTAAGGTCAGTGCATAATAGACACATGGTCCAATCAACTCTCATGCCGAAGCGCCGGCCATGGGGGCGGTCTGAACTCTTGGCCCCCGTCCTCGCGGGGCTACTGACTCTGGTCGCAGGCGTCTCCCGCGCACAGGAGAAGGCGCCGCCGAGCGCGCAAGAGCGCATCGAAGAATTCCGTGAGGACGTCAAGAAGGGCAAGAAGCGCGGTGTGCGTAAGGCCACAGAAGAGCCGGGCTTTTTCGATCTCCTCGACGCCGAGGGGCGCACTCCGGTCTTCGCCGTCACCGAAGGCCTCGAAGCCGAGATCATCGAGACGGTGCTGGCGGCCCGTCCGAATCTCGAGCACCTAGATGCAGACGGCAAGACGGTCCTGATCACGGCGGCGGAAAAAGGGCACGCGCTCGCCGTCGACGCCTTGATCGCCGCCGGCGCCTCGGTCGAGGCGACCGACCCCGGCGGCCGGACAGCCCTGGTCTTCGCCGCCCTCGGCGGCCACAGCGAAGTCGCCCGGCTCCTGCTGGCCGGCGGTGCGGCGGTCGACGCCAAGGATCAAAACGGCGCCACTCCGTTGGTCTACGCCTGTGCGAAGGGCTTCTACGCGGTGCCGAAGCTCTTGCTTGAGAACGGCGCCGACGTGTCGGTGAGAACGCGCCAAGGGGCCACCGCCCTCAGCTTGGCGCAGCGAAAAAACGCCCAGCGCGTGGTGCGCTTGCTGCGGCGTCATGGCGCCAAATAAGAAACCCCGAGGAAAGAAGCGTCGGCGCCGCAAGAAAAGGCGCGGCGGCGGGTTGTAGTGGCACGGGGCTCCGGGCGTCATCCCATGCCGATGACGCGCCGGCTCCGGGCCGCTATCCAATGATGTCAACGCTGAGCGAGATCGATCCCGACCGCGGCGCCCTCGAGCGCGCCGCCGCAGGCGACACCGAGTCGTTCGGCGCCATCGTCGAACGGCACCAGGGGCGTCTTTTCCGCGTGTGCCTGCGGATGCTCGGCGATCGGGAGGAAGCCCTGGAGGCGACCCAAGACGTCCTTCTCAAGGCTTTCCGCAGCGCCGCAACCTTCACGCCCCGGGGCCGGGTCTATACCTGGCTCTACCGCATCGCGGTGAATCACTGCTTGAATCGGCTGCGTCGACGCAAGATCGCGAGATTCTTCGGCTTCGGCGACCTCGGCGGGCCGGACGACGAGGACCTGGAATGGGATCCCGCGGACGACGCGCCGGATGCGGAGCGTCGCCTGGTGGACCAGCGGGCTTGGCTGCGGACGCGCCGGGCCATCGACGCCCTGCCGACCAATCAGCGGGCGGTGCTGGTCCTCGCCAAGTTTGAAGGCCTGTCCTACCGGGAGATCGCCGACACGCTCGGGATCACCATGGGCGCCGTGGAGAGTCGCCTTTTTCGGGCTATGCGCCGCCTCGAGGCGCAGCGGTCCGAAGGATCGGCTCCATGAAAGCGAAGACCGCAAGAAACGCACGACCCGCGTGTTGCATTGGAGAAGAGCGTTTTGTTCTGGAGAAGAAAGACCATGGCTCGTTCCCAAGACCCTGATCGCATCGAAAAATGGCAGCTCCGGCGCCTGCTCGGCGAGCTCCAACCCGAGGAGCTCCAAGAGCTGGAGGCACTGGAGGCCAAGGACGCTGCGGCCCGCGAGCGCGCGGCTCGATTCGAATCCGCCTGGAGTGAGCTCTCGCCGCCGCCGGACGGGGCGCCGCCGGAGCTGACGTCGACGGTGCTGGCGGCGGTGCGCGCGGAGCGCGAAGGCGGCCTGGGGTCCGTACTCTCAACCAGCTTCGGCTCACGGCTTTCCGCCGCGGCGACGGCCGCCACCGCAGCCCTGGGCGTCGCGCTCGGTCTTTGGCTGAGCCCCGTGCTCGATCCGGCCGTCGCTCCGGGACAGACCGCGGCGGGGCTCCTAGCCGAGGCGGACGTGGCCGAAAACGACGGCGATGGCCTAGAGCCCCTCTTCTCGGACCTCGCGGCGATGCCGTCGATGGCCGACGCCGACTGGCGGGCCCTCGAGGAAACCGGCGGCCGGCTGAGCGGCCTCGATGATGGGGTGGAGGTGCCATGAAACGTCTCGCGCTTCCCCTGATCCTTTTCCTCTCCCTCGGCTTGAACCTCGGCCTTTTGCTCGGACGGGGAGTGTCGAGCGAACGCGATCAATCCGCCGGCTCGACGACCGGCGCCGACGCCGGTTCCCCGTCGGAGGCGACCGCCTCGGCGGAGGTGCCGCCGCGCCTCGAGCGCATGGTCCGACGCATGGCCGAGGAGCTCTCCCTCGAAGGCGCCGAGCGCGAGGAATTCTTCGACGTGCAGAAGAGATTCTTCGCCCGCTCTTTCGAGATGCGCGACGAGGGTCGGCGCGCCCGCCGGGCCCTGCTCGCCGAAATGCGCAAGGCCGCACCCGACCGGGCCCGGGCGGAGGCGCTGCTGGACGTGACGATGGAGGCCCAGCGTGAGATGGAAGCGGCGTTCATCGCCAACTACTTTGAGACCCGGGAGCTGCTGCGCACGCCGAAGCAAAAGCGACTTTTCCTGCGCTTCATGCGCAAGGTCCGCCAGCTGCGCTTGGAGATGGAGCGACGCCAGGACGGACGGGCGAAGGCCTGGCGCGAGCGCCGCTCCGGCGAGGCCCAAGAACCCTGAGGTCCTGACGCGTCCTGCGCCATAATTCCGAAAACGGAGGATTCGGAATGGTGCGCAAGATTTTGTCCATTGACGGCGGGGGGATCCGCGGCTTGATCCCGGCTTTGGTGCTCGAAGCCATTGAAGAGAAAACCGGCCGGCCGACGTGCTCTCTCTTCGACCTCATCGCCGGCACCTCGACCGGCGGTATTTTGGCGCTCGGATTGACCCGCCCGGCCGAAGCCGGCGGGCCCATGTATTCCGCGTCGGCGCTCGCCGAGCTCTACGAGCTGCGGGGCTCGGAGATCTTCGCCAGCGACACGTGGCGCCGCCTGCGGAGCTTTGACGGCTTGGCGGATGAAAAATACTCGGCGGCGGGCCTCGAGCGGGCGCTCGACGACTATTTCGGCGAGGTCCGGCTGCAGGACGCGCTGGCCGAGGTCCTGATCACCAGCTACGAAATCGAGCGACGGATTCCGTGGTTCTTCAAGCGGCATCGGGCGCTGGTCCATGAAGACTACGACTTCCTGATGAAGGACGTCGCCCGCTGCACCTCCGCGGCGCCGACCTATTTCGAACCGAAGCGAATCGAGACGTCCGAGACCGACTACTGGGCCCTGATCGACGGCGGCGTTTACGCCAACAACCCGGCGATGTGCGCCTATATCGAGGCGAAGACCCTGTGGCCGGAGGACGAGCTCATCCTGGTGTCTTTGGGGACCGGGGCGTTGACGCGGCGATTGCCGGCCGAGGAGGCGAAGAATTGGGGCGTCGCGCAGTGGGCGCAGCCGATCCTCGACATCGTTTTCCAGGGCGTAAGCAGCACGGTGGACTACCAGCTCGGCAAGCTGCTCGACGATCACTACCACCGTTTCGAAGTCACCCTCAGCGAAGGCAGTGACGATATGGACGACGCCAGCCCCGACAATCTGCGGCTCCTGCGTCTCCATGCGGAAGGCTTGATCCGCGAAGACCGTCGGCGGCTCGAGGCGGTGTGCGAGCTTCTGGTCGCGGAGTAGTTCCGGCTCTGCGGACCGAGAGGTCGTGACCGGGCTCATCGCCTTTTCCCTTCGGACCCACCTGCTCGCATGAGGTCCTCCTCGGGGCGTAGCCCAGGGGATCTCTCGGGGACCCATGCCCGGGAATCTGACCTGGGACGACCTCAAGGAGCTCGCCGGCGCTGACTTCGACCGGGCCGGCGCAACGCTCATCCGGCGCCTGCTGGAGGTGCCCGAAGTGGAAGACGCCTTCCTCGCCGACGGCGACGGCTTGCTGCTGCTCGGCGACGAAGAGTCGGTCGCCCTGCCGGTGGTGGCGGCGGAGCTGACCGGGCGCTGGCAAGGGCTCCGGCGTCAACTCGATATCGGCGAGGATCCCGGGCTGGTCTCCGTGCGCATCGACAGCCGCCGACGGCTCGACGCGGTGGCGGTCGCGGCGGGGTCCGACGCCGAGTACCTGCGGATCTTGGCGTGGACCGTGGTCAGCTCGTCGGCACCTGAAGCGTAAAGATCGACCCCTGGGGCGTATTGTCCTGGATGTGGATCAGGCCGTTGTGCTCAGCGACAATCCGCTTCACGATGGAGAGGCCGAGGCCCGAGCCTCGACCTTTGGTCGAGAAATAGGGCAGGAAGACTTTCTCTTTATCTTCCGGGCGGATGCCGCGCCCGGTGTCGGCGACGTGGATCAGAAGATACTTCTGGTGGCGCGCCGAGCGTAAGGTCACGACGCCCGGCGACTCGGTCGCTTCGATGGCATTGTCGATCAGGTTGATCAGCACGCCCTTGAGCTGCTCGGGGTCGAAGCGCACGGTCGTCGCCCCGTCCGCGACCTGGGCTTCGATGCTGACCCCGGGCTTGAGGCCGAGGTGGAGACGGGCGAGCTCCTCGAAGAGCTCCCGGAGGTCCACGTCGCGGGGCTGCGGCCGCGGCATACGGGCGAAACGGGAGAATTCATCGACCATCGATTTGAGGCTCTCGACCTCGTGCACGATGGTGGCGACGCCTTGCTCCAAGGTTTCGCCGAGCTTGGGATCCCGCTGCTGGTGCTTGCGCAGGAGGCGCTCGGCGGTGAGCTGGATCGGCGTCAGCGGATTCTTGATCTCGTGGGCGATGCGGCGGGCGACCTCATTCCACGTCGCCATCTTCTGGGCGTAGATCAGCTCGGTCAGGTCTTCGAGCACCAGGATCCGGCCGCCGAAGCCGCCCTGGGGGCCGGGCAAGGTGGTGACTTTGGCCTCGAGCGTTTTCCAGACGCCGTTGATCATCATCTGCAGCTGGCGACGCATCTGCCCGCCGGCGGTGAAGTCTTCGTCGAGAAGAGTCAGTAAGCGACCGCGCTCCGGGTCATTCCAGGCCTCTTCGATGGTGCGGCCGACCACGTTCTTTTCCCGCTGGGCGAGGATGGCGAGCGCGGCGCCGTTGCAGGTCAAAATCACGCCGTCGGCGCTGATGGCGATGACGCCCGCCGCGACGCCTTGGAGCACGGCCGCGAGGCGCTTGTTGGTTTGGGCGAGCTCGCGGTGCTGTCGGTCCACCAGCTCGCGGTTGCGCTTCAGCTCCGCGGTCATGGCGTTGAAGCCGTCGACCAACACCTTCAGCTCGTCGTCGACCTCCACGCGGACGATGGTGTCGAGGTCACCTTCGGAAATGCGTCGGGTGCCGTCGGCGAGCGCTTGGATCGGCAGCGTCACGCGCCGGGCGAGGCGCAGGCCGATGGACGAGAATGCGAGGATCACCAGCAGCGACACCATCAGCAGGATCGACAGGAAGATCGCGCGCAGGTCCTGGCGGCGGACCCGGAGCTGGAGGTAGCTCTGGTAAGAGCGGCGGAGGAACTCGCTCTGCTCAGCGATATCCGGCGGCAGCAGCGTGCCGGTGACGACCACCGTGTGGGCGACCTGCTCGGCTTCGCCGGCTCTCGGCGCCGCGCAGGCGGAGAGCAAGAGACGCCCTTCGACGTCGAGGGTCTCCTCCGGGATGCGCCAAGCCGTGCCCTCGCGGATCGCCTCCTGCAGGAAGTCGCGGCGGCCGCTGAAATCCGGCTCGCGCCGGAAGCCGACTGAAAGATCCGCGGCGCCGCGGATGAACGAAGTGCCGTCGAAGACAGCGACGTAGTCGATCTGGAGCTCATCGCGCAGCGTCTGCAGCTCATTGGCGAGGGCCACGTGCTGCTCGCTTTCGGCGAGGTCGAAGGCGATCACTTCCTCCAGCACCCGTCGCCCGGCGCGCAGGTCGTTTCGTCGGATTTCTTCGTCGAGGTAGCTGGCGATTTCCTGGGCCTGGTTCACCACTTCGTCCACCGGTAGCGAGAACCACTGGTCGAAGGCGTCGAGCAGGAGGCGGGTGGCGAAAGGGAAGAGGATCAGCACCGGGATGAGCGACAGCGAAATCGCCGTCAGCACCAGCTTCGTCTTGAATTTTGAGCCCAGTATTCGATTGTGCCGCTCCAGCAGCAGGCGAAAAAAGCTGCGCACCAGGATCAGCAGAATCGTCAAAATCAGGATGAGATTGACGTACCACAGCACGAAGATCAGCAGCCGATTCGCCGCCAGCTCCGCCGGCAGACCGCGCCCGCGCTGCAGCATGTAGTAAACGAACCCGCACACGGCGAGCAGGGCCGACAAGCCGCCGACTATGTATCGGGCGTCCTTTCGCCGGCGCAGGAATTCTTCGCGCAGGTCCATTCGAAGGCCGGTTCGCCGCTAGGGCTCGCCGCCGAGGCGCAGCGGAGTGGTGCGGACCCAATCCGTCGACAGCGTGCGTGGGATAAAGGCGAGTATGGTCCGGGTGCCCAGGTCGGCACTGGCGCGCACGTAGTAGCCGTCGTCTTTGCCGCGCCCGCCGTGGATGAAGATCGGGAAGGCATCGAGCTGGGTCATCGCCCGCTCGAGCTCCTGCTGGTCGCGGACGACTCGGCTCTGCACCAGCTCGCCGTCATGCTTGTAGTTGATCAGGTACTCGCTGGTCACGGCGTTGAACATCGCGACCACCTGCAGGCGGCTCCGCGCCTCGGAGGCGTCGAACCACGTGCGTCGCTGGCGTTCGAGCACGAAGCGATAGACCAGTGGCGTCGGCAGGCCGCTTTGCAGGCGCTCTCGGAAGTCTTCGGTGAAGGCGCCGCTCAGGCGGGTCGAGACCAGGAGCTTCTGCCCCTCGAGACGGACTTCGAGGTTTTCAAGGCGCGCTTCAGCGTCAGCGTGGACGCCGACGCCGAGCCAGAGCACGGCGAGCGACAGCCCGCAGAAGGCCGCCAGGGTGGCTGCTCGGACTTTCATCACAGAACGGGAAGTCTAGCACCGTCTTTCGGTCGGCCCGCCGGTGTCTTTCCGCGTTAGAATCTGCGGCCGGCTCGGGCCTCCGGACGACGGAGCCTCCGTCGCTCCGGCCGGAGCGGGCCGCGCACGACTATCCACCTTCGAGAAGCCATGACGGAAGCTGTCTACAAGCGCCAGCTGGCGTCCAACCGGCGGGCGCGGCACGAGTACCACATCCACGACGAGATCGAAGCGGGCATCCAGCTCACGGGCACCGAGGTGAAGGCGGCCCGCTCGGGCAAGATCCAGCTGCGCGACGGTTATGTCGAGTTCAAAGATAACCAGGCTTTCCTGTGCGGGGTGCATATCAGCCCCTATAGCCATGGAAACCGTGAAAATCATGCGTTGGTCCGGCCCCGCAAGCTGCTGATGCATCGTCGTCAGATCGACCGCCTCGCGGGTCGGAGCCAGGCCAAAGGCTTCACCGTCGTGCCGTTGAAGATGTACCTTCTCGGCAATCGCGTCAAAGTCGAGGTCGGCCTGGCGCAAGGTAAGAAGCTCTACGACAAGCGCGCGACGGCGAAAGAGCGGGAGCTCGACCGCGAAGCGCGAGAGGCTGTGAAAGCGGCGAGCCGCTACTGAGGACCGGATCCCGAAGTGATTCCAGGATCCGGGGCGTTTGACGAACAGTTTTCGGAGATCGAGTTCGAGCTCGGCTAGACGGTCGACCTTCGAACGGGCGCGCCATGGAAAAAACAACTACCCGCCCATCGCGACGCCGGGCCACGGAGCCTGAGCGCTGGAATCTTGGGAAAGCCAAAGCGGTCTACGGCATCGACGCCTGGGGCCGCGGCTATTTTTCCGTCAACGACAAGGGGCACTTGACCGCCGGGCCGACGACGTCCTCGCCATCCGGTGACAAGGCCGAATCCGCGGGATCGTCCTCGCGCCCCATCGACGTCAAGGAGCTGGTCGATGAAGTGCGGGAGCGGGGCATCGGCCTGCCGCTCCTGGTGCGCTTCTCCGACATCTTGCGGGCGCGGGTCGAAGAGATCCACGGCGCCTTTGCGAAGGCGATTTCGGATTACGAATACGCCGGGACTTTCCGCGGCGTGTACCCGATCAAGGTCAATCAGAATCGGCTCCTGGTCGAAGACCTTGTGAACTTCGGCGGATCTCACCACTTCGGTCTGGAGGCGGGGTCCAAACCCGAGCTCTTGGCGGTGATGGCGATGCTCTCGGACCCGGATGCGCTGGTCATCTGCAATGGCTACAAAGACGATGAGTATGTAGAAACGGCGCTGCTCGCGTCCCGCCTCGGGCCGAAGGTGATCCTGGTGGCCGAGAAGCCGGCCGAGCTCCGCCTGATCGCTAAAGTCGCCAAACGCACCGGTATCCGGCCGGTGCTCGGCGTCCGGGCCCGTCTGTCGACGCGCGGCGCCGGCCACTGGGAGGCGTCCGGCGGTGACCGGTCCAAGTTCGGCCTCAGCGCCCGCGAGCTGCTTGAGACCGTCGACTGGCTAGAGCGGCACGAGTTGCTCGACTGCCTGGAGCTGCTCCACTTCCACCTCGGTTCGCAGATCTCCTCGATCCGCAACGTCAAAGCCGCCCTCCGAGAAGGCGGCTGGCTCTACGTCAATCTGGTGCGCTTGGGGGCTCCGCTGCTCTATTTCGACGCCGGCGGCGGGCTGGGCGTGGACTACGACGGCTCGCAGACGGACATTGTGTCGTCGATGAATTACACGCTTCAGGAATACGCCAACGACCTGGTCTCGAGCTTGATGGAAGTCTGCGATCCGGCCGGCGTCGCCCATCCGACGATCGTCACCGAATCGGGCCGGGCGACCGTGGCCCACCACGCCGTCTTGATCACCGAGGTGGTCGGCGTCGGCGAGTTCCGCGTCGGCGAGCTGCCGAAGGAGCTGCCCGAGGACGCCGGCGCGTCCCTCGGCTACATGCTCGAGGCCTACGAAGAGCTCACGCCGCACAACGTGCGGGAGGTGTACCACGACGTCCAGCAGTACCGGGAAGACTGCCTGAATCTCTTCAACCTGGGCATGCTCTCCCTCGAGCACCGGGTGCTGGCGGAGGACATTTTCTGGGCCGTCTGCCGCAAGGCCCGGGATCTGGTGCGCAGCCTGCCCTACGTGCCGCCGGAGCTCCAGGACATCGAGGTGTCTTTGGCGGACACCTACTTCTGCAACTTCTCGCTCTTCCAGTCGCTGCCCGATTCCTGGGCCATCGGCCAGCTTTTTCCGGTGGTGCCGATCCACCGCCTCGACGAAGAGCCGACCCGCCGCGGCATCCTCGCCGATATGACCTGCGATTCCGACGGCAAAATCGACCGCTTCGTCCGCTCCCACGACGGCGCGGCCTACGAGTCCCAGGACGAAGCGCGGCGGGTGCTCGAGCTCCATGAGCCCGGCGACGCCACCTACGACATCGCCATTTGCCTGGTCGGCGCCTACCAAGAGATCCTCGGCGATCTCCACAACCTATTTGGCGATACCAATACCGTGCACGTCTCCGTCGACGACTCCGGCGGCTACGAAATCGATCACGTGGTCGCGGGTGACACGGTCACCGAGGTGCTGGCCTACGTCGGCTACCCGCGTGACGATCTGGTCGCCCGGGTGCGCCGTTTTGCCGAGCGGGCGATCAAGAACAAACGCCTCGCCCGCGACGAAGCGCGTCAGCTGATGCGCATCTACGAAGCCGGACTCGCCGGCTACACCTACCTCGAAGGCGACTGAGCGGATCGACTGATCGTCTTGAAGGTTTCTATGGCATTGACCCTGGCTGCGATCCTCGAGCGGGAGCTGCCCGAGCCCCTCAGACAGCTCCTGGAACGTCTGGAATCGAGCGCCGGGGATCGACACCGGAGGCTGGCGGCTCTGGAGAGCGGATGGGCGACGGAGATAGACGCCAAGCTCTCTGCGGCGGAGAAAGAAGTCGTCGCGGCGTACGCCGGCGACGGGGACGACGGTCCGCCCGGGCAGCTGCCGCCGGACGCGTCCCCGAGCTTTCTGACGGATATCGCTTTGATGGTGCTCCGGTCGGAGCTGGCTCGCATCCGAAGGCTGCGGATGGGTCTGCGGCCCAGGCACTGGGAAGAACTCACCAAGTGGATGGCGGAGGTTCGTCTACAGATCCGCGAGCTGAAAGAGCTCTCAGGGTAGGCCTGCCTTAAGACTGGACGGAGTCGATCGGATCGGCGTGCGCGTTCCACGCCTCCGACAGGTCCAGGTCTTCGAGGGGCGAGGCCCCCACGCGTTCGCGTAGGTCCAAGGCCTCGGCGAGCAGCGGCGTGAGCCGCGGATCTCCGGGCGTCGCCCCGACGAGGCCGGATAGCGCATCGCCGGGGAGGGTGGTGAAGCTGGGCGTTCCGTCGCCGGCGGCTTCGAGGTGTCGCCAAAGCGGAGCGAAGAGCACCGCGCGCAGGTCTGGACGGCGGAGTAATGCGTCGGCGACGTCGCGCCAAGTGAGCAAGCCGGCGAGTTGGGCGATGTCGTCGAGCTCGAGCCACAGCTGGAATGACGTGGCCTCGTCGGCTCGGCGTCGGACCCAGCCGTGGATCCACGTCAGGTGGCGCTCGCCCGTGAGCTGGCGGGTCCACTGCGGGCCGACCTTGAAGGCGATCTCGCAGAACGTTCCGAAAAGCTCCTCGCGTGAAGGCCCGTCTCCTGCGCTTTGCATGGTTTCGCCCACCTCGGCGAGTCGACGGTGGAGGTTGCGTCGAGTCGGCAGGTGCCAGTCCAGCAGGTGGGCTTCGGGCACCGGGGTCTCTTCGTGGGTCAAGACATCTTCGACCAGCTCTTCGAGCTCGGGGAGTAGGCCGAGGAGATCGAGGTGGTCTTGGATATCGTGGCCCCCGTTCTCCCACCAGCGCTCGACGGTCGCGGCGAGTTCGGGGCGGCGATCCTCGTCTCCGGCTTCGACCAGGCGCTGGCTGGCGAGGAGGCGGAGAAGCCAAGCCTGGCCTCCGGAGTCTTCCGGGCCGTCGCCGAGGCGCCGAAGAGTCTCCCGCGCCTGGCCGAGGTTCCACTCGGCGAGGGCGGAGGATTGGCGCCGCCGCCGCGGCGGTGCGGCGCTTCGAAAGACGAGCTGGAAGTCTTTCTCCGCGGCGCGCTGGAATCGGCGGAGGCAAGCCGCGGCCCGGGCGCCGGCGTCGGCGAGGACCGACTTTGAGACTGGCTGACGCGGGCCGAAGGGATCCCCGATGTCCGGGAAGAGCTGGTCCTGGAGCTCGCGCTCGCGCCGCAGGACCTCGGCGGCGCTGTGCTGGCGAAGTGTGGACTCGTCGACGGGCGGATCCGCCGTCTGGGCCAGCAGCGATCGGAGGTGGTCTCGATCCGCGGAGCGCCATGGAAAGAAGGCGCGGCGGGCGACGGCGTCGAGGATCGCGGACGGGTCCTCGACCTCGCGGGTCAAGGTCCAGTTCACGGCCGTCTGGAGGGTCTGCCCTTTCGTATCGAAGCTCCAGAATCCCGAGCGCGACCTGTCGACCGACTGCCCGCGCCCGTGGGCCAGCCACAGCAAGGCGCGGAGCGCTTGGGACCTGGCCCGGTCGAGTCGGCGATAGCGTTGGAAGAACTTCTGGGCTGCCGGTTTCAAGGTGCCTGAGGGCACCGCCCGGCGAAACTCCCAGTGGAGGGCGTCACAGCCGTCGGTGAACTCGAAGGACACGGCGTCGCCCCAGTCGGTGGCTTCGACGCCGAGCTCGCGGGCTTTCTGCATCAGGAGCGCCGCGTATCGGCGGGCTTCTTCGTGGAGTGGGTCAGTCGTCATGGCGGCGGCGGTCGGAGGTCCTGGGAAGCCTTCGGGCGGCTTCACGGAACCGCGCAAGGTCCTGGTGGGATAGACGCGCACGGAGTCCGCACAAGCTTCCCTCGGGAGGACGTTTCCATGGTTCATGTCACGTCGTCACTCGCCTTGATCTTATGTCTCAACGGGGGCGTCGGCGGACCACCCCTCCGGGCTGCATCTCGCCATCGCCGACGCGCTCAGCAGCACCCGGACGATCCTCCGCTGGAGCCTTCGGGCCCGCGAACGGGCCGAGTCCCCATCGCGAGTCGCGACGACGGGGGCTTTGCCCCTGCGTCGAAAGGGCCGTGGGACAATAGGGGGTAGGCTGGCTGCAAGAGCTCAGCCCTCATTGGACTCAACCTATGACCACAGAAAAAGAGCCCGCACCGACCCCTGATTTTCCGGCGGCCCATTCCATGGACTCCACGTGGTTCGCCGTCGACGAGGACGGGCACATCGCTTTTTTTGACACCGGCGAAGGCGGCGCGATGCCCGAAGCTGGCTTTCCCGCCGCGCCGGCCGGCGGTGAGCTTGATGAGTACTGGATTCTCGCCCGGGCGCTCTGGTCACGGGCGCAGACGGACGACCGTCTGCGGGCGATGCTGCCGAGCTCCTTGCGTGGGGTGGAGAAGCTGGTGGAAAAGAGTGGCCAGTGGGAGCTGATCCCGGTGCTCCTGCGTTCCCTCGGCGTTTTCACCTATAGCTGCGACGAAGGATCCGCCGTGGCCTACGCGCGGGACGGGGCGGTGCCCCACCCCATGCCCGTCGACCGGCTCGATGGCGAGACGAGGGAAAAACTGCGGGGCGCCAAGCTGCCCGTGCGCTTTGCCGACGCGCCCGCGGTGGCGCCGGGGGAGTTCGTTCCGGTGGTCTCGTGGGACTCGATCTGGTTCGACACCGAGGGTCGCGTCCACCCGGCGTCCGGCGCTGAGGGCAAGTTCCGTCTGGAGGCGGAGCGACTGGAGGCCCTCGATCCGGAGGATTTTCTAGTCGAGGCGCTCGACGGTGAGTCGTTCGAAGGAGAGGCGCTCTACGGTGCCGTTGAGCGTATGGTCCGCGGCATCGATAGGGATACGGACTTCGATGACGATCCGGCCGGCGGGTCGAAGGTGAGCTGGTGGCGACGCCTGCTGGGTCTGGACTGAGCCCGGGCCCGAGCGCCTCTCCGGCGCGCGGCCCGGTTCCGCCGTTCCCGCGACTGGATCGCATCAGCCTTGAGCTAACGAACGCATGCGCCAAGGCCTGTCCGTTTTGCTACAACCACTCCCAGCCCGACGGCGCCACCGAATGGACGCCAACGGACGTCGTGGAGCTGGCGACGGACTGCGCACAGTGGGGCGTCCAAGCCTTGTCCCTCGGCGGCGGAGAGCCGCTGCAATACCCAGGGCTCTTTGAAGTCCTCGGGCGGCTCGACGGCGTGCTCTTCCGATCCTTCACCACCAACGGCTTGCTGCTCGATGGGCATCTCGAACGGGTCGTCGCGAGCCGGCCGGACAAAGTGCACGTGTCGCTCCACTTCCCGGACAGCCCTCGGGAAGTTGCCCGCGTCGCTCGCCAGGTCGTCCAGCTCAACGAGCGCGGCGTCCGGAGTGGCGTCAATCTGCTGGTTCGCCGCAGCGGGCTTGGGCCAGCCCGGGACGCCACCGCGACGCTCAACGACGCCGGCATCGGCGTGGATAGGATCGTCTTCTTGCCGATGCGCGGCTCGGAGACGCCAACGCCGCGGGAGCTCGCCACAGTCGCCGGGACGCCCCGATTTCAGTCGATGACGTGCCTTATGGGGTGCGCCGCCAGTCCGCGCTTTGCCAGCCTGGACTGGGCCAAACGCGCGGCCTGGTGTTCCTATACGACGTCACGCCGGCGTCTGCTGAGTCACGATTACGCCGGCCTGGTCTCTGCGCTCACGGGCCTCGACCTCGTGACCTGCTGACGGTCTTTGCCGACCGGTCCTGACTCAGAAGCGCCCTACTTCGACCGCGCCAAGTGAAAGACCATCGTGCCGGTCGGCTGGCCGGCGTTATAGCCGCCCCATCGGCTCTCGACCTGGTTGTCGCCGGTGAAGACGAGCTCGGCGTCGTGGATAAAGCCGTCCACCTTGGGGTCGAGGTTGGTGCCGCCGGTGAAGTCGAAGACCAGGCGGTCGGCCGTGCTTTTGTCGAGCGCGAGCTTCATGGTCGGCTGGTTGCCGCCGGCGCAGTAGTGGGTCATCACCAACTCGTCACCGTCGAGGTGGTACATATTGATCATCTCGTGGTCGGTGCCGGGATTCATGGTCTCCATGACCACGGAACCGTTCGCCGAGACTTGAATCTCGTGGCGCACCTCAGGGGGCGGCGGGGCCTCACCGTCGGGGATCTCGAGATCCGAGGCGTCAGGGCTCCCGGTCCAGGTGCCCGCCATCGCTGCCAGTCGATCGAAAGCGGTCTTGGCATCCAAGGTGTCGGCGACGCTCGCCGGCGCTGAGCCCAGGACCAGGGCGGCGGCGGTAAGCCAGGGGGTGGCGTGGCGCAACATAGGATTTCTCCTTCAGTGATGGGGGGCGGAGGCTCGTGCGAGCTTATCGGACGCCGCGAGGGCGGTCGGCAAGACGTCCCGAAAACGACAAAAGGCGACCCGGAGGTCGCCCCGCGTTAATCCCGTGATCCGATGGGTCTAGCCGCCGGAAAGCGAACGGTGGACCTGGCGGATCATGCGTTCGGTGGTGATGAACTGCCACGACTGGGACTCGAACTCGGCGAGCGGCTCGGCTTCGAGGATCTGCTCGACCGTCTTGCCCTCCTTGATCAAGCCGCCGATCTTGTCGCGGGCGGCTTTCAGCATCGCGATCGACGCTTCGAGGTCGGCTTTGCTCGCCAGCGGGCCGTGGCCGGGGATGATCTGGGTGGTCTCGGTGGCCATCGCCAGCACCTTTTCCTGGGCCGCGATATAGCCGTCGACGCCGCCGCCGTTGTCGACGTCGATGAACGGGAAAATGCCGTGGAAAAAACAGTCGCCCATGTGGATGACGTCGGCATTTTTGAAGTGGATGATGGAGTCGCCGTCGGTGTGCGCGTCGGCGACGTGGAAGACGTAGGACTCCTGGCCGTTCAGGTGGAAGGTCACGGCGTCGGCGAAGGTCAGCACGGGCAGCATTTCACCGGGCGCCGGCTCGACGCCGCTCGGCGTCGGCATGCCGTTCTTGATCAGGCGGCCGCGCACATTATCGTGGGCCACGATCGTGGCGCCCTGGCCGTGCATGTGCACATTGCCGCCGAGGTGGTCGCCGTGGACGTGGGTGTTGATGACGAAATCGACGGGCTCTTTTACGACCTCGGAGACGGCGGCGACCAGCTTCTCGGTGTGGGGCGGAAAGCTATCGTCGACCATGACGACGCCGTCCTCACCGGTCAGCAGGCCGACATTGCCGCCGGCGAAGCCGCCGACACCTTCGAGCATGTAGAGGCCCGGGGCGAGCTCGGTTGATTTAAATGAGATCTCCGGCGCCGCCTCGTCTTGGGCGAAGGCGGGTATCGCCAGCACCAGGCCGGCGAGCAGGAGGGGAAGGAACCGTGACAATCGAAAAGGCATGGAGAGACTCCTGTGGAAGGGTCAAGTGCGAGGCCGCCCAGCGCCGTTGGGCGCGACAGAACGCGGCGCCCTTGACCGGTGCAAGACCTCGCGGAAAGGATGACCCATGCTAGCGCGGCGACGCCGGTTGGCGATCGCCGCGCGGAGATCGTCTCGATCTCTAACGCCCTATGGACTCGAAGTCGTCGGCTTCGCCGGAGCGTCGGCTAAACGATCCGCTCGCGAATCTTGGCCGAGACGATGTCCATGGCCCAGACGGTGACCGCGATCAAGAGCACCAGGGTGCCGACTTCGCCCCATTCGCCGAGGTCGACCCGGGGCTTCAGGATGTAGCCGATGCCGCCGCCGCCGACGAAGCCGATGATTGTCGACATGCGGACGTTGATGTCCCAGCGGTAGATCGTGAAGCTCAGGTACGGCGGAATCACCTGCGGCACCACGCCGTAGCGCAGGACCTGCAGGCTGTTGGCGCCGGTGGCGGTGATGGCGTCGACGGGGCCATTGTCGATCGACTCGATGGACTCGGAATAGAGCTTGGTCAACGCCGCGACTGAGTGCACCCAAAGCGCCAAGACGCCGGCGAACGGCCCGATGCCGACCCAGGAGATGAAGATCAGCGCCCACACCAGCGGCTCGACGGCTCGGGTGAGGTTCATCACCGTGCGCACGAAGGTGTAGAGCAGGCGTGTCCAGATCGTCGACCGGGTCAGGTTGCGGGCGGCGGCGAAGGAGAGGAAGAAGGCCGCCGGAATCGCGAAGGCGGTGGCCATGAAGGCGAGGAAAATCGTCTGCACCAGGAGCACTAAGCCTTGGTGGAGCACGTCAGCCGACGGGTTGAGCAGGCCGCGGACGATGTCGGACGCCTTGTTGAACTTGGTCAAGAAGGTGACCAGATTCACTTCCGTGATCAACCAGCCGGTGAAGAAGGTGAGCTGGGCGAGCACCGCCAGGAACCAGCCCCGGAGGGTCTGGGTCCACGGCAGGTACTCCTCCTCCGGCATGATGCCTTTGACCACGGCGCGGCCGGGCGACGTGCCGATGGCCCGGTAGAAGAGATTCCACAGCGTCGCTAGCATGAAGGCTGCGGTCACCAGCCACGGGTAGGACAGGAGGTCGAGGATTTCCTCCGGCGTCCACAGAAGGCCCGTCGGACCGCGCTGGCCGGAGAAGGCGAGCACCAAGAACTCGACCATCAAGAGCACGAGCAGCATCAGGATCGTGTCGATCAACAGCCCCTGGAATCGGCGGACGCCTTTTTTCCACGGGGTTTCCTGCTGGGCCCGGAGACGCTGGGCGACGCCACTCATCACTCGCTCTCCTCTGGCCGGTCATCGCCGAAGCCGGTATTCGACGCCGGCTCGGCGTCTTCGCCGTAGATCTCTTGGAAAGTGTCTTGGTCGAAGTCCGCGGCGGTGCCTTCCCACACCAGCTTGCCGGCGCGGAGCGCCACCAGCCGGGTGGCGTAGCGCCGGACCAGATCGATGTCGTGCAGCGTGCACACCACCGTCATGCCGGCCTCTTGATTGAGGGCCTCGATGTGGCGCATCACCGAATGGCGCAGCGCCGGATCGAGGGATGCGACGGGCTCGTCGGCGAGCACCAGCTTGGCTTCCTGCATGAGCGCGCGGGCCACCGCGACGCGCTGCTGCTGACCTCCGGAGAGGGCGTCGGCGCGGGAGCTGTCGCGGCCTTCGAGGCCCACCTGCGCGAGGCAGGCGAGGGCCTTTTGCCGCTCGGCTTCGCTGAAGCGCAGGAAGAAGCTCGAGAGGCCGCTGCGCCCGAGGGCGCCGGAGAGCACGTTCACCAGCACCGGGTGACGCTTCACCAGGTTGAACTGCTGGAAGATCATGGCGATATCCGACCGGATGCGGCGCAGCTCGCGTCCCCGCGCCTTCGTCATGTCCTTGCCGAAGATCCGGATGGTGCCTTCGGTGGGGTCGAGCAGCCGGTTGATGCAGCGCAGGAGGGTTGATTTACCGGAGCCCGAGAGGCCGAGTACGGCGAGGAACTCACCTTCGTAGACGTCGATATCGACGCCGTCGAGGGCCACCGTGCCGTCGGGGAAGACTTTGGAGACCCCCCGCACCTCGATGGCGACGGGGCCTTTTGCGGCGGAGTCGCTCATGAAGAGCCTTTCTTCTCTTTGCGCCCCTCGAGCTTGCGCTCAGCCGCCTCGAGCAGCGTATCGGCGCTCATGCCGGAGGATTCCAAGGCGCTGCGGAAACCGTCGAAGGAGGCGTCCGTGGCGACGGCCGCCTCAACGCCGGCGACCAGGTCGAAGTAAGCCTCCTGGCCTTGGGGCGTTTCCAGAAAGCGACGCAGGGAGGTTTCGAAGCGCTCCCAGATCGAAGGGTCGAGGCCGGCGCGGGCGGCGCAGACGTCGTTCGGGATGGGGTCGGTGAGCGAAAGCAAGCGGACTTCGTCGAGGAAGGCGCGTCGGGTTTCGAGGTCCGGCATGCGCTTGAGCAAGAGCATGCGGGCGTCGCCGACCAGGGTGCCTTCGCGGGCCTGGGTGACGCCGGGCGGGGAGTAGAACGCCGAGCCCGCCACCGCCTTGCCGTCCCAGACGGCTTGGATCACGTTCGGGTGGCCGCCGGCGAAGTAGACCCGACCGAGTCCGACGTTCAGGCGGTCGAGCAGCATACGGGCGAAGATATGGCCGGAGGTCGAGGTCTCGTCGGTGAAGGCGAAGCTGCGGCCGGCGAGGTCTTCAACCCGGCGCGCGCCGGAGTCGACGCGGGAGAAAACGGCGCCGTAGTACTCCTGGGCCAGCTCCGCCACCGGCGCTTCGGTGGTGAAAATGATCTGCGTTTCCAAAAGGGTGCCGGGCCGGTCGTACTCGAGCTCCTTGCGGCCGTCGCCCACCAGATCGTGGGGGCCGGAGAAGACGTAAGACGACGCGGCGGCGTCGACCTCAAGCCGGTCTTCGATCAGTCGTCGGACGGCGTCTTTGTCGCTCTCCGCCGGCACCTCGATCCAGCCCGGCGCGTCGCGGTCGAGGGCCTGGACCAGGCGCTCCCGCAAGCCCTCGGGCAAGGACGTGGGCACGGCGATGCGGCGCGCCTTGAGCTCGCCGAGCTCGGTCGGCTCGACGTCGCCTTGCCGAGAAACGACGATGGCGAAGCGATCGACGGCGCGCACCACCTGCAGCTTGGCCTGGGCTTGGTAGCGCTGGTTGGCGATGACGTAGGCGAAGGCCGGCATCCAGGCGACGTCGGCTTGGCTCGAGCCGAGGGCTTGGATCACCGCGGCGTAGGAAGTCGGCACTTCGGTGCGCAGAATCAGACCGGAATCTTCGCGGATGAAACGCGCGAGCTCGTCGCTGCGGCGGACGAGGGTGCCTTGCTCGACGGAGGGCACGAAGAGCATGCGGACGACGCCTTCATCCGAGGCTTCAAGGGCGATGCGCCGCTCGATGCCCCACACAAAAACGACGAATCCGAAAGCCAACAGCGTCCAGCCGAGCCGAGGAATCCAGGGCGAACGAAAACGTGGAGTTGTCATGGGCGGCTCTAGCTTAACGAAGAGCGGCCGCCGCTCCCAGCCGCGGGTGCGGGCGCTGCGTGAAGATTCTGTGAAAGCGCCGGGCGTCGATCGCGATTCGACCGCGCTGCCTGGGCGACGTCGGCGGTCAGCGCTGAATGATCACCAGGGTCCTGTTTTCGCGACCGATCCGACGGTAATAGAGCGCCGACGCGGTGTGGTGCACCATGCGCAGGCCGAGGCCGCCGTCGAGCGTGTCCCGCAGGGGTGTCGGCCGTGACGCTTCCGGCGGATCCGTGGGGTCAAAAGGCTGCCCGCGGTCCGTGAAGGTGAGCATCACGCACTCCTCCCCCAGCTCGACCTCCATCCGCACGGTGCCGTCCTTCGGATAGGCGTGTCGGATGGCGTTGGACATCATTTCTCCGGCCACGAGGTCCGCGGCATAGAGCGTCCGCGCCGAGAGGCCCCGGTCGGCGAGGAAGTCGCAGAGCTGTCGACACGCCGGGGTGAGCTCCTCCATCCGGTTGCGGAGCGTGAGCACGAGCGTCCGCCGCCTGGCGGTGGCCGGGTAGTGGGAACGGACGGCCTCGCCGAGACTGGGGTCGACGGGTGGGGCGGCGTCGGCTTGGGCATGCATATCGGGTACTGCGTGAAACGAATCGAATGGAATGGGCGGCGTTGGCATGGGAGGGGGGCTCCATGTGGGGACGCGTCAGTCGGCGGAAAAGACCGCGTCCCCATCGGGTGAATGTGCCAGGGAATCCGGGCCTCCCGGGGCCGGTGCCGACCGCGCTACAATCCAAGACGGGCGTCCCGCCCTTTTGCTCTCACCGTCCTTATACCCGACCCGCAGATTTCGAGAAGGTCGTCATCCGCCGCCAAGGCGTGGACGAAAATATCGCCATGCACCACCGACTCCATCCTGCAGATACGTTCGCCCGACGCCACCTCGGCTCGGACGATTCCGATATTCAGACGATGCTCGACGCCCTCGGCGAGCCCACCGTCGAAGCGCTGATCGCCAAGACCGTGCCGTCATCGATTCGTTTCGAAGGCGCCCTCGATCTTGAAGACCTGCCGGACCGCGCCCTCGGCGAGGCCGAGCTCCTCGGCCGCTTTAAAGCGATGGCGGAGCGCAACGGAGACGTCAAGCCGCTCATCGGCATGGGCTACTACGGCTGCTTAACGCCCGGCGTGATCCTGCGCAACATCCTCGAGAATCCGGGCTGGTACACCCAGTACACGCCGTATCAAGCGGAGATTTCCCAGGGCCGCCTCGAAGCGCTCTTGAATTTCCAGACCATGGTGGCGGACCTGACCGGCCTGCCGGTGGCCAACGCGTCGCTGCTCGACGAAGCGACCGCCGCCGCTGAAGCCATGCACATGGCCCACGCCATGAAGCGGGGCAAGAAGCCGCGCTTCTTCGCCGCGGACGACTGCCATCCCCAGACGCTGGCGGTGCTCCGCACCCGCGCCGAAGCCCGGGGCATCGAGCTGGTGGTGGCGCCGCTCGCGGACATCGACCTCGACGACGACGGCCTGTGCGGCCTGCTGCTGCAGTCGCCAAATACGGAAGGCGTGCTGATCGATTGCGGTGACGTGATCGCCAAGGCCCGCGAGCGCGGCGTCTTGGTGAGCGTGGCGACGGACCTGCTCGCCCTCACCTTGATGACGTCCCCCGGCGAGCTCGGCGCGGATATCGCCGTCGGATCCGCCCAGCGCTTCGGCGTGCCGCTCGGCTTCGGCGGCCCCCACGCGGCCTTCCTCGCCACCCGCGAGTCATTCAAGCGCCAGATCCCGGGCCGCATCATCGGCCTGTCCAAGGACTCGGCGGGCCACGACGCCCTGCGCATGGCCATGCAGACCCGTGAGCAGCACATCCGGCGGGAGAAGGCGACGTCGAATATCTGCACCGCCCAGGTGCTGCTGGCGGTGATGGCCGGGGCCTACGCGGTTTACCACGGACCGGAGGGTCTGCGCCGGATCGCCGAGCGCGTCCGACTGCTGACGCTCACCCTCGGCGAAGGCCTCGAAGACCTCGGCCACGGCGTCGAGGGCGGGCCCCGCTTCGACACCCTGATCGTGCGCCCCAAAGGCGGCGCGACCGAGGCCCTCGTCAGCGCCGCGGAGGCCGGCTTTGACCTGCGCCCGATCGACGATCAACGCCTCGGAATCTCGCTTGACGAAACCGTCACCGCGGACGAGCTCGTGCGCCTGCTCCGGGCTTTCGGTGACAGCCAGGTCTCGGAAGACTCGCTGCTCGAGCGCAGCGCCGATGTCGACACCGCCCTGTCGGCACCCTTCGCGCGCACCTCGGCGTACCTCGAGCATCCGGTCTTCCACGAACACCACACCGAGCACGAGATGCTGCGCTACCTGCACCGCCTCGAAAGCCGGGACCTGTCGCTCACCACGTCGATGATCCCCCTCGGCTCGTGCACCATGAAGCTGAACGCGACCTCGGAGATGATCCCGGTGAGCTGGCCGGAGCTTTCGGGGCAGCACCCGTTCGCGCCGCCGGAGCGCGTCGAGGGCTACCACGAGATGTTCCGCACCCTCGAGAATTGGCTGGCGGAGATCACCGGTTTTGACGCCGTGTCCTTGCAGCCCAACGCCGGCGCCCAGGGCGAATACGCCGGCCTGCTTTCGATCCGCGCCTTCCACCACGCCCACGGCAACCAGCACCGGGACGTGTGCTTGATCCCGGTGTCGGCCCACGGCACCAACCCGGCGTCGGCGGTGATGGCCGGCATGCGGGTGGTGGTCGTGAAGTGCACCGAGTCCGGCGATGTCGACGTCGAGGACCTGAAGGCGAAGGCGGAGAAGCACAGTGATCGCCTGGCGGCGCTGATGGTGACCTATCCGTCGACCCACGGCGTCTTTGAGTCCGCAATTCGGGAGATCTGCGACACCGTGCACGAGCACGGCGGCCGGGTCTATCTCGACGGCGCCAATATGAATGCCCAGGTCGGCCTGTGCCGCCCCGGCGACTACGGCGCGGACGTCTGCCACCTGAATCTGCACAAGACCTTCTGCATCCCCCACGGCGGCGGCGGTCCGGGCATGGGGCCGATCGGCGTGACGGCGGAGCTGGCTCCGTACCTGCCGAACCACCCCGTGGTCGACGGCGTCGGCGGCGACCAGCCGCTCGGCACGATCTCGGCGGCCCCGTGGGGCAGCGCGAGCATCCTGCCGATTTCTTGGGTCTATATCGCGCTCATGGGCTCCGAAGGCCTCAAGAGGGCTTCGGAGCTCGCGATTGTCAACGCCAACTACATGGCGCATCGCCTCGGCGACCACTACCCGGTGCTCTTCACCGGCGCCGAGGGGCGCTGCGCCCACGAGTTCATCGTCGACCTGCGGCCGTTCAAGAAGTCGGCGGGCGTCGAAGCGGAAGACATCGCCAAGCGCCTGATGGACTTCGGCTACCACGCGCCGACGATGTCGTTTCCTGTGGCGGGCACGCTGATGATCGAGCCGACGGAGTCCGAATCGAAGGCCGAGCTCGACCGCTTCTGCGACGCCATGATCGCCATCCGTGACGAGATCCGCGCCGTCGAAGCCGGGGAGCTGCCCCAGGACGACAACCCGCTCAAGAACTCGCCGCACACCGCGCGGGCCGTCATGGCCAGCGAGTGGGATCGCCCGTATAGCCGCGAGCAGGCGGCCTTCCCGCTGCCGTGGGTCTTCGAGCATAAGTTTTGGCCGACGGTCGCCCGCATCGACAACGCGTGGGGCGACCGTCACCTGATCTGCACCTGTCCGCCGCTCGAGGACTACGAAGAAGAAATGGAGGCGGCCGCCGCCGGCTGATCTTCAAGCTGAGAGCGCCAAAAGCCGACGTCTAGGACCTTCCGGCGTCGGCTTTTTGCTTCTAGATCGCAGCTCAAGATCCTGTTTAGGGAATTGTTTCGGTCCAGCTGGTCGTATCGCCAGACTCAAAGCCATCGACGAAGATCGTGAGCGGCGGCAGATCCAACAGCTGGCCTTGGGCGCTCCAGCCGTCAGTGTCGGAGCCGGCCGAGGTTTCGCTCGGCCAGACGGCGATCGCGCGGAGCTGTCCGTCGCCGGCGAGGTTGGGGAAGCGCTGGTCGCCTGCGGTGACGGTGTTGAGCCGGAAGGACGGGCCTTGACGTTCACCGCCGGCGGTCATGCGCTGGCCTCGGATATCGAAGTCTTCGGTCGCCGCAGTGAAGCTCGACCAGACGACGAGCCAATCGCCGTTGGGCTCGCGGACGACCCTCGGATACTCCTTGACCAGGGTCGTCGGATTGTCGTCCGAGATCACGAGTTCGTCGCCGAGCTTGTCGCCCGCAGCGTCGAAGGCTTGGCCATAAATCACGTCGAGGCTGGACCAGACGACGGTGAAGCCGCCGTCGTCCTGAAAGAAGGCGTCGGGGGACCGCGCGAGCTCATTCTGGAAGTCATCTTCGGGCGGGTCGACCTGAAACTCCGCCCCCATGGCTAGGCCCGCCGAGTTGTAGCGCTTCGCCCAGGTTCGCTGCACGGGGTCGAAGCCGCCGGGGCCGGGGACGTAGCCCGACCACACCACCAGGAACTCGCCGGTCGGCGACGGGATCGTCCGAAGCTCCCGTCGCAGGTAGCCTTCGCTAATCTCGATCTCGTCGGCGATCGGGTCGCCGGAGGCGTTGAGGCGGCGACCCAGCAGTCGGTAGTTGCTGCTCTCCCGGAGCCCCCAGGTGACGAAGAACTCACCGTTGGGGAGATGGGCGATGTGCGGAGCCCGCTGGGCGTTCGTGGTCTGGGAGCTAATCTCGATTTCGGGCCCGGTGGCCGTGCCGTTGGCCCTAAACTGCCGGCTCCTAATGACGCTGGTCTGCGGTTGGGCGGTCGGGTCCTCCTCGTGCGTCCACACGACAGTGAAGATACCGCTCGGCGCGATGGCCACCGACGAGAAGGCTTGGCTGCCTGTGGTCACGCTATTGACCAGGAATTGGCCACCCTGCGGCGATCCCGATGCATCGAACCTACGGCCGTGGACCGAGTAGCTATCGCTGTCCTGGACGGATGGCCCTGAGCCCCACGTGATGACGAAACGGCCGTCCGGCGCCATCGCCACCGATTCGGCACCTTGGGCGCCTGCGGTCTCTACGTTGATTTGAAATTGCCCGCCGACCGGTGTCACCGGCGTAGATCCTGCTACCGAGGCAACGACCATGCTTAGCAGGGGTAGGCAGGAAAGCTGCGCGGCTTTTGCAAAAACTCCCATGATGCTCTCCGCTGAATTTGTCGAGGCAAGGCTAATGCGATGTGGCTTCGACATATTAGCGGCTCGTTCGGCCTCTTGTAAATTTTTACCTTTCCTGCGAGGTGATTCGGCCTACGCGCAGGGGGTGGCAAACGGCGATTCCACGGAGATTCGCCGAGATGCCGAGGTCGCTTCGCCGGCCCTGTCCGGTTTTTCAGCGTCGGGCCGAGGTGTCTTTGGCCTGAAACGGAGGTCTACTGGATCCGGATCGGGATCGTGCTTTGCTGCCGGGCGCCGGTTTCGACATTGCGCACGGCGACTTCGAGGGTGTACTCCCCGGCGCCGAGGTCGAGCGGATCAAAGGACGCGAGCAGCTTGTCGACGCCGTCGATGCCGGTGACCGTGCGCTCGAGCAGGGAGAGCTCGCCGCCGAGCTCGATCGGGCCCTGCTCGTCGAGCACCTGGGCTTCGATTTCGAGCGGGCCGTCGCCGAGGTTGTAGGCCACCAGGCAGAAGCGGGCGCCTTCGCCTTGGCGGATCTCGGGCTTCGCCGACGGAATATAAGGTTCGCCGTTGACCACGAAGGGGTAGACCACGCTCTCGTTGTCGCCCTTCGACTCTTCACGCACCATGAACCAGCGGTTGGGCGGTTCGAGGAAGAAGGGCGGCAGCACTTCGAGCTGGGCCTCGCCGTACTCCGGCACGGTCAGATTCTGGCTCGCCACCGCCGTCTTGCCGGTCTCGGCGTTGCGCACCAAGACGCGCAGCAAATAGTCGTCGGGCACCAGGTCGAGGTGGCCGTAGTACTTGATGCCGCTGCCGATCATCAGCGACCGCAGGGTGCGCAGGTCGTAGGAAACGATCTGGGTCACGAAGTCGCGCATCTCGCCCCGGGCGTTGGTGACGTAGACGTAGATCTCGACGTTCAACACGTCGCCGGTGTGGCCGGAGAGCAGCGACCGCCCTTCGACCTCCAGGATCACGGGCACGTAGGCGAGCTCGGGGGATGCCCGGAAGGGCGCCGCCAGCAGATCGACATCGATTTCCCGGCGGGGCGCCGCGGCGGCGATCGACTGGGAGGCGAGCAGCGCCTTCTCCATCGGGTGGAGATCGTTGAAGCTGCGCGGCGCGTAGTAGCCCGAACGGTGGGAAAGTCGGGTGCCGCGCGGCAGGTCGGCTTTGACCTTCAGGCGATGGTAGGCGCCGTCGAATTGGAGCTCGTTGGGGTAAAACGACAGCACGTAGGTCACCGTGTTGCGTTCGAGCACGTTTTCGAGCTGCTGGCCGAGGTCGTTGGCGTCTTCGAAGAGGTTGCCGCCGGTGGCGTCGGCGACGTAGAAGAGCGCGTCTTGGGCGTCGTTCAGCCGGCCCTGGACCTGGTTGCCGCCGCTGCCGTCTACGGAGGTCTCCACCCGCAGGCCGGCGATGTCCACGGCTTGGATCAGGCAGTCGGCGCGGCGGAACTCTTCGAGCATGTCGGCGATATCGTTCTGCAGCGCGCTATTGCCGAAGGTGTTGTCCTGGTCCACCAGCCACAGCGTGCCGGCTTCACGCAGGCGCTGTTCGGCGGCGGCGGCGTCTGAGTTGCGGGAGGCGTCGCGGCCGAAGAGCAGGCTGCCGTCGAAGCCTTCTGAGAAATAGACGACGTGCTTGCGGCCGTTGATCGCCGCCAGGGCCTTGGCCGTTTCTTCCATCGCCCGGGACCAGTTGCTGATCCGGCTGCGCTCGTAGGCTTTGCGGGCCCTTTCTCGCTGGAAGGCGATCACCGACAGGTGCTGCGCGACGGCGGTTTCGACGTCGATCCCCGTCCCCGAGCCCAGGCCGCCGTCATCCGTCAGGTCGCCGGGGTCGGGGGCGTCGATGATGAAGCGCAAGGGGTCCACGACCTGGCCCCTTCGGAGCAGGCTCGGGGTGCCCAAGGTCTCGACGGCGCGGGCCAGCTGGGCGCGATCTGGAGTGAAAGTGACCAGCAGCTGGGGACCTTGCTCGAGGGAGAAGGTCGCGACCGCCGCCAGGTCCGTGGGGTGGAGGTGTTCGAGCACGAACTGCCGGGCCGCTTCCCGGGCCTTCACCAGCGACGCCGGGCGGGCGAAGCTAAGGTCGAAGAGCAGCAGAAAGTGACGACGGGCGACGGCGGGCAGGGTCTCGATCACCTGCTGAGTCTCCGCCCGGGTCGGCGCGAGGGTCGCCAGGTCGACGACCTCCATATTTTCGATCTCCTGACGCTTGCCGTTGTCAAAAATTTCGAAGTCTGACGCTTTCAGACCGCGGACAGGCTGCCCGTTGCGGTCGGCGACGTTGACCGGCACCTCGATGAGGGTGACCGCGGTCTTGTCCTCAAAGCTCGAGTCGGCGCCCGTGGGCCCGGTCGTACCCGTCGGTCCCGTGGCGCTGGATTCAGCGCCGGCGGCGGGGGCGAGGGTGAAAGCCCAGGCGGCGAGGCCGGCCGCCAGGAGAGACCGTCGGACGGAGCGGATCGGAGCTCGTGCGGGGGACGGGGCTGTCTTCATGGTGCACTCCGGGTGTCATTCGCGTCGACTTCAAGGAGTCACTATATCGCCGGCTTCCGCGGCGGTTTAGGCGGCTCGTCACGGACCGCGCCAAATCTCGGTCTGGGGAAAGAAGGCGTACCAGCCGAACCAGAATGCGTGGTGGCCGGCGATGCGGTCGAGTTGGGTGCCGCCGTCGGGGGCGCTGATCGAGTCTTCGGTGATCGACCAGCGGGCGCCCGCGCCGTCGTCGGCTCCGGAGCCATCGGCCACCAGGTGGTTGCCGTCGACCTTGGCGAAGGTGCCGGCGCGGTGGAAAGCGCGCACCGACCCGCTCTCGGCGTGTGCCAGCACGACCACCGGCCGGCCGTCGATCTCGTCGTTGACCACGCCGCTCGGGTGATCAAAGAGCTGGTCGAGCGGATAGGCCTTGACCGCGTCGCCCAAGCGGACGACGAAGATCTCCGCGTCTTGGGGCAGGTCCTGGCTGCGTTTCCACACCGGAAAGGACACGCCGCGGCGGGCCTGGTCAGCGCGACCCGGCCGGTAGTCGAAGCCGTGCTTGCTCGCCACCCGCTTGAGCTCATCGTCGATCTCGACGACGAGGGTCTCCGGGTAGCGCTTCTTCCACTCGCCCCAGCTCAGGCGATTGAGCGGCAGCACTTCCAGGCTGCGGTCGCCGCGGGCGAGTCGGCCGACGACGGGTTCGCCGGTGAGGTTGCTCCACAGGGTCAGCGAGGCCCGGTCATACATCAATTTATTCGAGCGATAGAGCAGCCCCGAGGTTCCGAAACGATAGGCGCCGCCGTTCGGTGTGCGGGTCTTGAACAGCACGCCGGAGCCGCAAAGGGTGCAGTAGCTCAAAGTGACGGGCTCACCGCCGACGGTGTCGTTGAGCATCTCGTGCCAGTCGAGGATACGCAGCGGATAGGCCCTGGCTTCGCCGCCCAGCCTGACGCCGAAAACCGCTTCGTCGTCCCGGAGGTAGCGGGCCTCGGCGGCGGGGACCATAGTGGGGTCGTCGAGCGACGGAATCCCGTCGACCTGGACGCCGCCGGTGACGACTTCTTCGAGGCGGATGTGGGCCGGCGCACCGGTGTAGAAGATCTGCCGATAGCGCGGATCGATCTTTGAGAAAAGCACGGTCTTCCACTGCATATAGCCCGGCGCCGGGCGAGTGGTCTCGCCGAGCTCGCCGACCGCTTCGACCCACGGCCAGTAGGAGTCACCGGGCTCTTGGCCGGTGAGCGCCTCCAGCGTCTCAAGGGCCTCGGTGCGTAGACGTTTCGGGATGAAGAAGAGCGCGTCGACGATGCCGAAGGCGAGGGAGACGTCGCCGCGTTCGATCAGCGCCTTGGACGCATCCCGCCGTTCGCGGCGCTTTTCCGAGAGCAGGCCTCGAACTTCGAGGTAGCCGGGGTGGATCTCCGGACCGGCGGTCGTGGCGGCCGCATTCTGATCACCGGCGTCCTGGGCCCCCGCCGTCGGGGCCACCAGGATCATCGTCATCGCGAGCGCGGTGAGGGCGACGATCGTGGCGAGCAGACTCCCGAGCCCGACGGGCTCGACGTTCGGATGGGCGGTGCAGACGGTGCGGGCGGTGGACGGTGCGGTCATGGCGGAGGCTCCTCTCTGATCCCGTCGCCCATTGCGCCCGCAGCGCCGCCCCGGCTGAGTCGGGCTGCGGCGCGGGCGTTCCTAGCGAACTGGGGCGACTACCTTTTTATCTACTCCGACCGCCGCGGATCGGATTCACGTCCCCAGCTTGCGATCCGACTACTTCTTATTCTTCACCTTGTAGTTGGCCGGAGCCTCGAACTCGGCGGCGTCCACGGCGTCGGTCGAGATCGATTTCACCGTGGTGGTGGTGTCGATCTTCATGCGTCCCATCATGGCCGCCATGGGGCCGTCGCCGTCGAAGCCGATGTTGAGCTGCGAAACGAGGGCCACGCCCTTCTCACTCATCTTGCGGTAGAGCTCCGTCATCCCGCGCTCGCGCCCGGGCTGGGCTTTGGCGGCGTCAGGATTGCCGAAGAAGAGACCGCGGTCGGCCATCGCCTGGTAGAAGGCGGACCATTCCTCCTGGCCGGGGGCGTCCGCGGACAGGCAGACGACGCCGCTCATCACGACCTCGAGCTCCATGCCTTCCATGCCCGCTTCGATGCGCGCATTGAGGTCGTGGTCTTCGCAGCTATAGCCGGCGACTTCGCGGGTATTGCCGTTCGCCGCCAGTTTGATTTCATGGGTCTTGAGCTCCACCTGCTGCTGCGAGATGGCCGTCATGTCGTAGACCTCGGCGCGCTTGCGCCGCTCGTTGAGCAGAATCATCCGGCGGGCGTCGAGGTCCATGAGCGTGGTCGACGCATTGCGGCCGATATTGGCCTCGGTCCGGCTTTTCATGCCGCTGATCTTGGTGATGGTCTCGCCGTCGCCGCTTTGGCCGAGGCCGTCGACCTGGGTGTCGGCGACGATGGTGAGGTCGGCGGCGGCTGGGATGGCGGTCGCCGGAACGAGCGCAGCCGCAAGGAGCAGGGTCGGGAGGTGGGAACGCAGGCGCATAGTGGAAAATCTCCTCAAGGTTTAAATCCGAGTCTCGGTGACCACGGGCTGTTAGCCGCGCTGCCGCTTCTCGAGGGCTTCTTCGACGTCACCGATATCGAGCATGACGGCGTTTTCGGGTCCGCCTTTTTGCGGACCGTTGACGTGGGAGGCGGGATCGAACTCGTAGTCCCGCATGACGCGACGGAAAACTTCTTTGAGGGCGCGGGCGCCCAGCCTCGGCTCGTAGGAGGCCTCGAGGGCGATGCGGCGTACCGCCTGCTTGGAGAGCAGGAGATTCAAGCCGCGGCTTTTGAAATAAGCGCGCGCCTGGTGGTAGCCGGAGTCCGGCACCTGCAGGAAAATTTGCTCGAGGTCCTGGATCCGGAGGTCTTGGAGCATGACGACGGCGTCAAAGCGCGACAGGAATTGCGGGCTCATGCCGTAGTCGAAGAGGTCCTCATTGCGGACCCAGTCGCGCAGGTGGAAGTCGAGGATCTCGCGCACCTGACCGCCTTCAACGACGGTCTTGGCCTGGAGGGCGCCTTTGTCTTTGCCGATCGTCACCCGGTCGAAGACCGAGTCGTAGAGACCTTCGAAGGCGCCGCCGCAGACGAAGAGCAGCTGGCTGGAGTCGATGGTCATCTGCTCGCCGCCGGCCCATTTCGGCAGCTCCATGGGTACGGCCTCGTTCTCCATCACGGTCAGCAGCGCCTCCTGGGCGCGGATGCCCGGGATATTGGGCTGGTCGCCGACCCAGGCGCGAATCTTGTCAACTTCGTCGACGAAAACGATGCCGTGACGCGCCTGTTCGACCAGGCGCTCCACCGGCGCCTCGGGTCCGAGCTGCTCGCGGGCCCGCTCGAGCATGCGGTGCAGGACGGCCTCGCCTGGCTTGCCCTGACGCGCCGCTTCGCCCAGCACGTTGGCGTGCATGCGCACCACCGTCGAGCGCAGGGCGAGGTCGGGGCGGCTTTCCAAATAGCGCTCGACGGCGCGCATGAGGGTCGTCTTGCCGCTGCCGGAGGAGCCGATCATCAGCAGGTTGCCCACCGGCAGGCCGGCCAGCTTCTTCGACAGCGAAATGGCCATCTCACGCAGCGCTTCGTGCTGGCCGATGACGCGCTTTTGCAGCGCGTCGCTAATTTCTCCCGGCGACGGCGCTTGGGGTGCGCCGGCGTCCGGCGTCGGTGGG
>JBCDKB010000031.1:0-31261 GCA_038747035.1 Acidobacteriota bacterium
CCCCAACTCGGTCCTGCTCGACAAAGTGAAGCTGATCTTCGAGCACGGCATGACGCAGCTCAAGCTCTATTTCATTATCGGCCTCCCGCAGGAAGAGGACGGAGACATCGAGGCGATCATCGACCTGGCCAAAGCGTGCCGAGACCTCATGCTCGAGCGGGCCTCCCAAACCGGCGTTATCGATCACATTCACCTCGGGTGCAATCTACTTATCCCCAAGCCTTACACCTCCTGGCAGCGGGAGGCCGTGGTCGAAGAGAAGGAACTAAAGCGCCGCATCTCGATGCTACGCCGCGGCGTTTCGCGTCTGCCCAACGTCTCCATGAGCATGATGTCCCCGAAGCAGGCGATCTGGCAGACCTTCCTTTCCCGGGCGGGTTCCGATGCCGCCGTTCCCATCGAGCGAGCCGCTCGCGGCCAGTCCGTAGCTTCGGTCATGCGCGAATTCAGGCCGCAGATCCACCCTGAAGTCTTCAGTACTTTTCCACGGCAGCTGCGCTGGCACTTCATGCGCATGGGCTAGCCCACGCCAGCGAGCAACGCCATCTAGCGGTGTCTGCCCATGACGGCGGCAGCGGTGGCTGCCAGTGACGGATAGCCCCTCTAGTGGCTGATAGCGGTGTCAAAGGCTAGGCCGCGGGGGGCCTTGCCTAGCTTTGGATCAGATTCTCAGCGCAATTTTCATATCTTGATGTCAATGAAGCATATAGATTTGTTATCATAAACGGACTGACCTGGAGGTCCAATTGATGATTTTGAGAAACGCTCCCCGAGCGCTCGCTCTGCCGGTTGTCCTGGTGGCTTTCCTCGCCGCCCCGGTGGTCGAGGCCGAGCTTTGCGCCCCCGACAACGTCCCGGCGGCGACCCTGCTACTGCCTTATTTTGAAGTGGACCTCGAGTCCGCCGACTGCATCTCGACGCTACTGAGCATCAACAACGCGTCGTCTTCACCCACGATCGCCCACGTCACCTTCTGGACAGACTGGTCCCAGCCCACCTTGGACTTCGACCTCTTCCTCACCGGTTATGACGTCCAGACCGTCAACCTGCGCAACGTCTTCTTCGACGCTGCGCTGCCGGTGACCGCCGATGAACAGACCGACCCCACCGACTCGATCAGCCCCCATGGCCTGAATCCTGCGTGGGATGGCTCGTTCATCGCGCCCCCGAATTGCGCGAACTTCTTCCCGTTCGACAACCCCGTGATCCCCGCCACCAACCTTGAACGCCTAATCAACGGCCATACGGGTCAACCGGTGTCTTCCGCCGGCGGCCTATGCCTCGGACAGGATCACGGTGACGGCCACGCCCGCGGATACATCACTATCGATGACGCCCGTCGCTGTTCGCTGGAATTTGCCTCAGACCCGAGCTACTTCGGTGGCCTCGATCCCGTGGCGACCAACGAAAATCAGCTGTGGGGGGATTTTTTCATCTGGGATCCGGCCAACGATGTGGCCATCGGACATCCCCTGGTGCATATCGAGGCCGACGATAGCTTCGACGCCTCCTCCACCCCCACGGGCGCGACCTTCTACGGCCGATACACCTCCCCGTCTGGACTCGACAACCGTGAACCGCTCGGCACCACCTGGGCAGTACGCTATTTGAACGGCGGTGCTTTTGACGGCGGAACCGAGTTGATCGTGTGGCGCGATTCCACCATTGACGGTGACCCCAACGCTTCGTTCACCTGCGGCCAAGGGCCGGAGTGGTTCCCGCTCAACGAGACGGAAGTGGTCGCCTTTGACGAGCAGGAAGATGCGGTCGAATTGTGCTTTGATCCGGGCGGCGGCATCATCTCGCCACCGATCACACCGGTCGATCCCGCCTGTTTCCCGCTGGAGACCCAAAGGGTCAAAGTCGGCGAAGGGGATCTCACGCCTCCATACGACTTCGGGTGGCTCTACCTAAACCTCAATATCAACGATATGAATCTCGCCAATGACGTCGACTTCGGGTCCGCCGGCGATATCGCCCAAAGCTGGGTTGGCGCCATCCATACCGCGGAAGGCTTGTACCAAGTCGGATTCAACGCCGTCCAGCTGACCGGCGCCTGCGAAGACGTGAACCCGGTTCTCACGTCGAGCTGGAATATTCCACAGCCCTGACGCTCATCCACCGCGAGGCCTCCTGAAGGCTTTCATTTCAAAAGGCCGGCCCCCAGGTCGGCCTTTTTTGATGTCCCTTTTTCTTGGCCACTTCCCGATCTCTCACACTTCCCACAAAGAACGGCGCCACCGTCAACCAGCTTGGGAACGTTAGTCCCTATTCCCTCGGTGCTTCTCCGCTGACTCAGCCCATTGCCGCGGCTCTTGTGTATTTGTCCTCTCGGGCATTTTTTCTCTATACTCGATTTTCGAGTTTTAGCCCTTCTACAGTCAGCCTGTTCGTCACTCCTTACTGACCTCGGCACTCGCAACCCTGGAGGCCTCGTGCTTCGACCATGGTGAGACCGGGTGACCTTCCTTTCGGCTCCATGAAGCCCCTCGACTCCGCCGAACCAGATCTCCCGGCCGCCTCACCGGTGCGCTCCGATCACGAGAAAGAGCTTCTCGCTCGGGCCCTGGATGCGTCGAGTCTTTGTGTCGCCGTCGTCCAGCTCACCAGTGAGGACTTGATGGTCCTCACCTGCTCACCTGCGTTTGCGCGACTCTTTTCTATGGATGCCGACAGCCTCCGTGGCCGCTGGCTCCACGAGCTCGGCCTCGAGGAAAACTTCAGTCGGCTCTGGCTCGATAGCGGCCACGAAGCGTTGCTGCTCGAGGCGACGACATCTTTCTTCTACCTGGATTCGTCGACCCATCCACCCCGGCGACTAGAGCTGAGCTTGACCCCGCTCATTGACGAGCGCGGAGAAAAACTCATCAGCACCGAGGTCGAAGAGCGGCCGCTGGTGGAACATTCCTCATTTGTGACGCTTGACGCCGAGCTCGATCACGTCATCGATAGCGTTCCGGTCCTCATGTGGACCTGCGGAACCGACGGATCCCGGGATTACGTCAACACATCCTGGCGCCTCTTCACCGGGGATGGAGACGGTGACAGCAGCGCCGCTTGGCTCGATCATGTTCACGCCGAAGATGTCGACGCGTATCGGGAGGCCTTTAATACCGCTTTCTATGCGGAGGAAAATTTCCGCTACGACTATCGACTTCGCCGGGCCGACGGCCAGTATCGTTTTGTCCGCGACCTCGCCCAGCCGAGGCGACGTTCCGACGGCAAAGTTCTGGGCTACGCCGGCGCCACCGTGGACATCACCGACCTCCACAAGAGCGAGGTTCGGCTACGCCACTCCGAGTCGTGGCACCGGAAGCTGATCGAGTCCACGGATAACCTGATCCTGCAGCTTGACGGCGAAGGCCTCATCACCTTCGTCAATCCGATCAGCCGGAAAATATTCGGCGCCGAGCCCGAGGAATGCATCGGCTTTGCGTTCGAAGGTTTCATCGACCCGAAGGATCGCCCGCGATTTCGCGAGTGCTTCGAGAACTGGCGAATCGGCGAGGTCAAAGACTCCCACCATGAGTTCCGGGTGGAAAGTCGGGAAGGCGAGGGTTGTGACCTCCTTTTGACCATCAACGCCCATCTCGAAGCTGACGCGGCGCGGGTGAATTGCATCGGTCAAGACATTACCGAACGAAAGCGGGCGGAGCGCGTTCTTCGGATTCAGTCCCAAGTGCTGGAGAGCATGATCGAAGGGGTCATGCTCACCAATCCCGCCGGCTTTATCCTCTATACGAATCCCGCCCTCGACGACATGTTCGGCTATGCACGGGACGAGCTTCTGGGGCAGCATCTCTCCACCCTCGGGAGCGAGCCCAAAGCCCTTGGAGATGCTCTGGCGGAACATGGATTCTTCGTCGGAGAGCTCGCCCAGCAGAAAAAGGACGGCCAGCAGTTTTCGACCATCGCGCGGGTCAAGGCCATTGAAATCGACGGCGCCCGCCACTGGATCGCCGTCATCGAAGACATCACTCAGCGCAAGCGCGATGAATCCGATCGACGCCGCCTGGATCGACGCATCCAGCAAGTCCAAAAGCTGGAGAGCCTGGGCGTGCTCGCGGGTGGTATTGCCCACGATTTCAACAACCTGCTGATGGTGATCTTGGGCAACGCGAGCCTCGCTCTCCAAGACCTCGACCCGGACCAAACCGCCTTCGGAGATATCGAGCAGATCGAGTCCGCCGCCATGCGCGCCGCAGACCTCACCAAACAGATGCTGGCCTACTCCGGAAAAGGCCAATTCTTGGTGGAGCCCACGGACCTCAGCTCGCTGGTCGACGAAATGGCCCACCTGCTTGGAAACTCAGTCGCCAAGGGCATTGATATCGACTACCAGCTCTCGAAGACCATGCCGGTGGTCGAGTGTGATGTTTCCCAACTTCGTCAGGTGGTCGTTAACCTGACGACCAATGCGTCGGAGGCCAACGCCTCCCACATCATCGTGCGCACGGGTTCCAAATTCTGCGACCGTTCCCAGCTCGACCAGACCTTCCTCGCCGATGAGCTTCCGGAAGGCGTTTATGCCTTCTTGGAAGTCAAAGACAGCGGCGCCGGCATGGATGCTGAGACCCTCGCCAAGATCTTCGATCCCTTCTTCACCACCAAGTTCACCGGGCGCGGCCTCGGGCTCGCCGCGGTCCTCGGCATCGTGCGCGGCCACCGCGGCGGTATAAAGATCAACAGTCACAAGGGCGAAGGCACCACCTTCACGGTGCTGCTGCCGACCATCGATCGGCAGCAGCCGGACGAGACTCCCCTCGCTGCCGACGCATCGATCGCCGGCGAAGGGACGGTCCTTGTGGTCGATGACGACGACAGCGTTCGGGATATGGCGGAACGCATGCTCATTCGTCTCGGGTTCGATGTGCTCGCCGCCGGCGGCGGCCGAGAAGCGACGGATCTCCTCCGCCAGCACCGCAACGATATTTGTGTCGTTCTGCTCGATATGACCATGCCCCACATGGACGGTGAAGAGACCTTCCGAAGTCTCCAAGATATTCGTCCAGGGATCCCGGTCATCCTTTCCAGCGGCTATAGCGAGCAGATCGCCGCCGAGCGTTTTCACGGCAAAGGGCTCGCCGGCTTCCTACAGAAGCCGTACCGCCAGACCGACCTCATCCTGAAATTGGACGAGATCCTGGACCTGCGCAGCTAGGCGCTGGCGATTAGCGGACTCGGCGGACCGACGGCGATCCGACGGCCCCCGGATCCCTTTATCCAAACGGGTTAGCTCAGCAGCACCTTGAGATCGTCGGCGGAAAGCTCGCCGATCAGGCTCTTGTCGGCGGAGAGAATCGCGTCGGCGAGCTGCTTCTTGGAGCCCTGGAGCTCCATGATCTTCTCCTCCACCGTGCCGCGGGCAATCAAACGATAGGCGAAGACCGGCCGCGTCTGGCCGATGCGGTGGGCCCGGTCGACAGCCTGCGCTTCCACAGCGGGGTTCCACCACGGATCGAGGATGAAAACGTAATCCGCTGCGGTGAGGTTGAGACCGACGCCGCCGGCCTTGAGGCTGATTAAGAAGAGGCGGCAGTCTTCATCGGTCTGGAAACGCTCCACGCGCTCTTGGCGCCGTCGGGTCCGACCGTCGAGGTATTCGTAAACCACCTCCCGATCATCGAGGCGTCGACGGAGAATCGATAGCAGCGACGTAAATTGCGAGAAGACCAGCGCCTTATGCCCTTCGTCGAGCACCTCTTCCAGATACTTGAGGAGGTTCTCGAGCTTGGTACTCGGGTCATCCACCCGCTCTTCGTCGATCAAACCAGGATGGCACGCCGCCTGGCGGAGCCGGAGCAACGCTTCGAGGACCTGAATCTTGGATTTCTTCAAGCCCACCTGCTCGATGCGCTCATTCAGCGAAATCCGGTAATAGTCCCGGAGCTCGTTGTAGAACTGCAGCTGCTCGCCTTCAAGCTCGCAATAGAGCGTCAGCTCGCTCTTCTCCGGCAGGTCGTCGAGCACTTGCTCCTTGGTCCGCCGGAAGATGAACGGCTTCAACGCCGTTGAAACCGTCGCCAGCTCGGTGCTGTGGGCCGGCGCGCCTTCGAGGTCCTTGAGGACCGACTGGCCCAGCATTCCGGGGTTGAGGAATTCGAAGATCGACCACAATTCGCCGAGGTGGTTTTCCACCGGCGTGCCGGTGAGGGCCAAGCGATATTGAGCCTTCAGCTGGCGACTCGCTTTTGCGGCTTGGGACGATGAATTCTTAATCGCTTGCGCTTCATCGAGAATCGCATAGTCGAACTCGAGTTCGGCGAGCTGCTCAATATCGCGGCGGAGCGTCCCGTAGGTGGTGACGATCAGGTCGTATTCGTCAAAATCCGGCAGGTTCACTTCTCGGCCAGGGCCGGTGTAATTCAACAGCTTCAGCTTCGGCGTGAAGCGTGCCGCCTCTTCGATCCAGTTGTGCACGAGGCTGCGCGGCACCACGATCAGTGACGGTAAACGTTCCCAGGCTTTGATTCGGCGATTACGACGCATCTGCAAGAGCGCCAGCATCTGCACCGTCTTGCCCAAACCCATATCGTCGGCCAGGCAGCCGCCGAATCCATGCTTGTTGAGGAAGACGAGCCAGCCCAAACCTTCGCGCTGATACCCGCGGAGCTCACCTTGAAATCCCTTGGGTTCTTCCTTCTCGGCGACCTTGTCGAATTCCTGTAGTTTGGCGCGGATCTCTTCAAATTCGACGTCAGACTGAACGGTTTCCCCGTCGAGCAGGCTGTCGAGGAGAAGCGCCTGCGACGGCAAGAAATACACCGCATCCCCATCATCCTTTGCGCTCGCGGTATTGGCCGCCAGGCTCGAATAGCGCTCGATCCACTCCTCGGGAAGAAGACCGTGGGTGCCGTCATCGAGGCGGACGAAGAACTCGCCGCGGCGAATAGCCGAAAGCAGCGCCGGCAGGCTCGCGGCGGCGTTGCCGAACTCCACGTCGCCCTCGAGCTCAAACCAGTCCACGTTCGACGACACGGAAAGGGTCAGCTGCTCCTCGCTCACTTGACGTAGGCGCTGGCCCTCCGCCTCCACCAGCCAGCCGCCTTCGATCAGTGCACTGGCGATCGCCGGAAAAGAGCGCAGGGTCACCCGATAGGAAATCGACGAACGCTCACTCTCACCTTCCTTGTCGAGGAGCATGACGCCCAGGTCTTCGAGTTCCAGGTAGGCATTATTCTCGCGATCACGGTCGCGGAATATCAAACGCCCGTTGGGGCGGTCTACGATTCGATCGAGTCCCCCCGTACGCTGCTCATAGGCGTTATCCACCTTGAAGCCGTCATAGTCGAACCAAATTTCAGCGTCGAGCGAAGGCAGTGCATCGGCGCCGGAAGTCTTGAAGCTGATTCCCGGCTGCGGGGTGATCAAGTACTCATCCAGCTGCCACTGGATCGGAATGTCGAGGGTTGGCAGGCTCGGCATGCTCCAAAGATCTTCGAGCATCGCGTCGATCTCTGACTCCGGCACCTCAATATCGCTATCGCTTCGGACCTGATCGATCCACGGAAAATGATCACCGGTTTCCAGCCGGGCCATACGATCGCGGAATACGACCACACCGTCGAGCAGCAGCAAGGGATCGCTGATATCTACTCCAACACCGTCCCTCTCAAGGCGACCTGAGATTCGCGTCATCGGTTGGTCGCCGCCTTCTTGACGATCTACCTCGAGCACAAACTCCCACGGAGATCCGTCTTGCCACTCCAAAGCGTGGTGCTCGACATTGGCCTCCTCCAGTCCCTGGATCCAGCCGAAGCGGCCGGTATCGCAAAGACGCGGTAAGAGAGTGTCGTAGAGCACCGGCGGCACGACGCCGGAAAGTGCCGCGCCTTCGGCCTTCTCAAGTCCGAGCGTGGCGAGGGTCGGTCGGCTCGAGGCTGAAGTCGGCGTCGCCGCAAGGATGACGCCGAGCAGCTCGTGGTCGGACGCATCGAGTTGCTGCGCCATATCGCGCTCGCCAAGACTTAGCTGGCGCAGCGCCGCATCGCTCGCCCGGCCGGTCTTCTGATAAAGGTCAATCACCAGCTGACGGGATGACAAGCTCTTGAGGACGTTAAGCCGGTAGTGCACCAGCCGCCTCACATCCTGTTCCGCATGGGCTTCCCGGTGGTCGCTCAAGGATTGGCGCAGATCCTTAAACTGGGCTCTCCATGATTTCTTGGAGGCTGAGGCGATACCGACGACCGCTTCAGCTTCGCCGTCACCACTCGACTCTAGAAAGACCTGCAGAGGACCGGAACCGGCGACTCGCTTGGCAATGCCGCGTTGATCAGCGGTCAGCAGAGTCGCCCAAATATGTTTGCACAATCGCCCTGCTACATAAGTCGGACACGAGCACGACGCAGTCAGGATGCCTGAATGTTCCGAATCGAACCAATCGATCTGCACCTCATAGGTGCGGCCGGCGCCCCGAACTGTCGCATTCAGTCCGTAGTCATCGCTCGCATCGATTTTGACCCGACGTTGACTCGCATAAACCTCACCCCGCTCACGATGGGGTGAAGCCACTTCATGGGAACATCTTTTCTCCAACGACACGCTCTATGCATCCTCTTTCTCGAACATTCACCGTGTTTCACGGAGATGAGCTGCATCCGCCATATATCTCACTCATCACTACACGGTCAGCGTACGCGGGCGGAATACCGAGCTTGCCACATTTCGACCACTTTGGACAGTCCCTTGCTCGAGAAGTGACGTCCCGTGAGCGGTGACCCCCTAATCCACAGCCCACTTCCAAAGTGTCCGGTCAGAGCGGCGTGTAAACCAAATCGCCCATGACCGACTCGTCGTCTCGGAGCTCGTGTCGCTTATCGAGACGAGTAATCATCCGCTGCTCCACCTCTGAGGACGGCGGCAGCCGAACGCCCGGTCCCACAATGCTGGATCGGATTCGGCAGCCGGCGCCTATATGCGCTTCTTCGAGCGCCATCGAATTCTTGATTTCAGCGCCCTCACCCACGAAGACGCCCCTTTCTAGGGCCGAATTCCTGACCCTCGACCCGGCCTCGAGGCGTGCCAACGGAGATAGGCTCGAGCGATCGGGACCGAAGGTCTTGCCCAAAATCCTGAGGTCGCGCCCGCGCAGGACGTCGAGAAAAGCCGCGTGGTACCGCCCCGGCGTTCCGAGGTCGTGCCATCGCCGTCGGCGGGAGAGTTTCATCGTCGAGAGATGAGCCCCTTCCTCCAGCAGAGGCTGATAAAGCGATTCGAGGATATCGCCCGGCTTCGCTTCGATGCCTTTCAAAACCCGGGGCGAAATCACATGCAATCCGGCAAATATAAATCGCCCGGTGATATCTCCTGAACGTTTTTCCATATCGCGCATTTGAAGAATGCGCCCCTTCGCGTCGACGGCGATACCTCCGCCGAGGGCTTTATCAGGAGATTTCGGTAGCAGGAGAAGGGTGGCGGCAGCTCCACTCCGCAGGTGGTGCCGGACGATTTTTCGAATCGGCCACTCGCACCAAGAGTCGCCGTTGATGAGCACGACGGCTTCGCAAGCCTCTAGCAGCTCACGGCGCGGAGCGAGCGCGCCGTAGGTGCCCAGGATGTGGTCCTCTTCGTGGCTATAGACCAGCGGCAGGCCACGATAGCTGCGGCCAAAGGTGCGGGGAATATCTTCGGGGCGGTGGTGGAGGTTCACCACCGCCGCTTCACAGCCCGCTGCACCGAGGCGCCGGAGCGTTCGACCCGCCACCGTTTCACCGCAAAGCGGCAGCAGCGGCTTGGCCAGTGACCACGTCAACGGTCGCAATCGGGTCCCGAATCCTGCGCAAAGCACCAGGGCGCGGAATCGCGGAGTCGCCATCGCTAGACGGGATCAGGCCCCGAGGCGGTCGAGCATCCGGACGACGATTCGGATACCGGCGTAGAAGTTATCCACGTCGAACTTTTCATTCGGAGAGTGGAGCCGGTCGTCGCTCAAGCCAAAGCCCATCAGCATGACCGGGACCTCCAGCACATCGGCGAAGATGGCGACGATCGGAATCGATCCACCTTCCCTCACTTTGACGGGCCGGCGATTCCACACGTCCTCGGCTGCGGCGAGCGCAGCCTCGACGATGGGCCCTTCGGTGGCGAGCAAGACCGGGGGCGCCCCGTGGTGCGCGGTGACCGTGACCCTAACCCCAGGGGGAGCAACCTTCTGTACGTACTCGGTGAAAAGACGCTCGATTTCCTTGGGATCCTGGTCGGGAACCAGGCGCATCGACACCTTCGCACCCGCCCACGCCGGCAAGACGGTCTTCGCGCCTTCGCCCTGATATCCGCCGAAAATGCCGTTGACATCGCAGGTCGGCCGACCCCAGACGCGTTCGAGGGTGCTATACCCTTCTTCCCCGAAGACTTCGGTGATGCCGAGGTTTTCGACATACGCCGCCTCGTCATAGGGCAGTTCGCCGAATTCTTTGCGCTCCCAATCCTCGAGGGGCCGCACCTGGTCGTAGAAGCCGTCGATCAATATTCGACCCGTCTCGCTATCCCGAAGACTGGCGATGATCGTCGAGAGGGCGTTCGCCGGGTTGGCGACGGCGCCGCCGAAGCTCCCCGAATGGAGATCGCGGTTGGGACCGTCGCAGCGGATCTCCATATAGGCAAGACCCTTGAGGCCGTAGAGCAAGGACGGCTGTCCCGGGGCGTACATCGCCGAGTCTGAAACGAAGACGGCGTCGCAGGCGAGCAGCTCGCCGGCGTCTTCTTGCACGAAGGTCTCTATCGACTCGCCGCCGGACTCCTCTTCACCCTCAATGATGAACTTGACGTTGATCGGCAGCGTGCCACGTTCGGAAAGTATCGCCGCCACCGCCTTCAGGTGGGCATAGGAATGGCCTTTGTCGTCGGTGGCGCCGCGCGCCACCAGGATCTTGCCGTCTTCTTCGAGCGTGGGCTCAAACGGCGAATTCCGCCACAGCTCGAGCGGATCGGCCGGCTGGACGTCGTAGTGTCCATAGAAGAGGATGGTCGGCTTGCCTTCGGCGCCGAGCCACTCACCGTAAACCAGGGGTTTGCCTTCGGTCTCGATAAGCCGCGCCTCGAGACCGGCGTCCTCCATCTTGCCGAGCACGAAGTCCGCACAGCGACGCACGTCGGCGTCATAGGCGGGATCGGTAGAAATCGAGGGGATCCGAAGATAGTCCTTTAGCTCTTCGAGGTAATCCTGGCGCTCTTTCTCGACGCGCGCCAGAACGTCCTGGCTGGTGCTCATGGCTTCTCGGTCCATTGCTTCTCCTGAATTTTGGGCTTGACGGTGGATATCTCAATCGGGCGAACCCATGGCAGGCCCCGTTCCGATCGCGTCACAAGCATCCTGCACGCGGAGGTACTCGATCCTAAAGCTTCTGGTCTTGATCACCCCGTGGGGTCGGCGAAATCCGCCTCGGGGCTCCGGGGCTTGGAGCTCCGGAGAGCGTTGTCATCAACTCATTTTGACGATCTCAAATAGACCGTCGAAGCGGTGCCGCAGGACCGTGAGTTTACCAGAGCCCGCCCGGCGCCTCCGCCCCTAAATCCTCCGGCGGGGAGTTCATGAGCCGCCACATATTGACGCCATTCACGAGGACATGGCCGACGATGGCCGCCAATATATTCCCAGTCCACAGGGTGACTCCGGCGAATAATCCTCCGGCGATGAGGGCGAAGAGCGTCCAGATCCTGAAGGACCGCTCCGGTCCGATATGGAGAAGTCCAAAAATCACCACGGCCCAGGGCCACCCCCAACTCATCTGCATGGCGCCGCGGAAGAAGAGCTCCTCGGAGAAACCAGAAATCAAAGCGATGGCGATAATTTCCGACCTATCGAGTTCGCCACACGTCTCGCGGATCACGAATTCGACCCGCCTCATGGAGGCGAACTGATCCCGTAGGAACGACCAACCCAGAATCAAAATCCCACCCGATGCTAGGCCGAGCGCTAGGTCGATCCACCATCGATCGGGGTTGAAGAAGAGTTCGAGTTCGAGGGTTCCCGCGGAGTAACCCAGCCACAGAATGCCGAGCACCGCGAGCACCAAGTAGAAAGTCCACGCGGCGCGGTAGAATTCCCCCGGGGAGGGCGGGTGCTGCGGATCCTGGCCCTGACCATCGGCGTCCGGGCGAGGAGCGTCTGGCCGAGAGTCTCCAGAACCAGCACCCGGCTCGGACGCGCCTGGATCAGGCGCGCCCTGAGTCAAAGACACGTACTCGCCGCAGGGCGAATCAGTCGTCGAAGGTACGACCCGTCTGTTCCCAATCGGCCATGAACTTACTCAGACCGATATCCGTAAGCGGGTGCTTGTAGAGCTTCTCGAGCACTCCGAACGGGATCGTCGCCACCTCAGCACCGAGCTTTGCGGCCTGCGCCACGTGCAGCGGATGGCGAACCGAGGCGACGAGCACTTCGGTATCGACATCGTAATTGTCGTAGATCTCGATAATTTCTTCGATCAAGTCCATGCCGTTCTGGCCCAGGTCATCCAGTCGGCCGACAAACGGCGATATATAGGCGGCTCCGGCTTTGGCGGCGAGCAGGGCTTGATTCCCGGAGAAGCAAAGCGTCACGTTGGAACGCGTGCCTTCCGCGCGCAGGTCAGCGACCACCCGCAGACCTTCCGCGAGAAGCGGCACCTTGACCACCACGTTCTCCGCCAAATCGGCGAGCCGACGCCCCTGGTCCATCATGCCTTCATAGTCCATCGCCAGCACTTCACCGGATACCGGTCCCGGAACCAGCTCAGCAATCTCCCGCACGGTGGGAAGATAAGGCTTGCCCTGTTTGGCGATCAGCGACGGATTGGTGGTCACGCCATCCACCATGCCCCAGGAGAGACCCTTTTCGATCTCGCCTAGATCTGCTGTATCGAGGAAAAATTTCATCGTCGAGGCCTTTCGCCGGAGCGGCGTCATTTGTGGGGAGCTTTCGCGCGCGAAGAGTAGCAGGTCACGCCCGATCTAGCGCCAAATTTTGTACGCCTCCGGAAGCCGCGCTTCACGGTGTTCTGGGCGGTGTAGATAAGCCGAGGGAGCAGTACTAAGCGGACTCAGTACCGTCGCCGTCGGAATCCGCATCGGCGTCTTCGGAGCCGCCGTCCCCGGACCCGGCGTTCACAGAATCCGCAGACGAATCGGCGGCCTCAGATCCCGTCGCCTCACCGTCGTTACCAGCTTCTGCGCCGTCGGCGAGGTCATCGACGGCGACCTCTTCTTCATCTTCCGTCACGATCTTCGCCATCGACACCACCCGGTCATCAGCGCCGGCGAGATGCATCACTCGGACACCTTGGGTGGCGCGGCCTATCCGGCTCACTTCATCGACATGGATTCTGATCAGCTTGCCGCTCTGGGCGATCAACATCACGCCGTGCCCTTCCAGCACGTGGCGGACGCCGACGACCGGGCCGGTCTTTTCACTCACTTTGAGGTTGATGATGCCCATACCGCCGCGGCTCTGGCGTCGGTATTCATCAATGGCGGTCCGCTTGCCGTAGCCATTGGATGAAATCGACAGAATGTCGCCGGTTTCCTCAAGGGTCGCCATCGACACCACCCGATCACCCGGGCGCAGCTTGATACCGCGCACGCCGCGCGCTCCGCGACCCATCGACCGCACGCCGGTGAGCGAGCTGCCGTCTTCGAGCGTTTGATCTTCTTCGGGAAAGCGAATCGCGTAGCCGTCCGCCGTCGCCAGCAGCACGTCTTGGGATCCGTCGGTGACGCGGACGTCGAGCAGGCGGTCCCCTTCATCGATCGTTAGGGCGATGATGCCGCCGACCCGAGGTCGTGAGTAGGCAGAGAGCTCGGTGCGTTTGATCGTTCCATTCTCGGTGGCAAAGACCAGATAACCTTCACCGAACTCCCGCACCGTCGCCGTGGTGGCGATCTGTTCGTCCTTGGCAAGCTCGAGAAGGTTTGCGATCGCACGGCCCTGGGACGCGGGGCCGGCTTCGGGGATGCGATGGACTTTGATCCAGTGCACCTTGCCGCCGGTGGTGAAGACGAGCACGTAGCTATGGGCGGAGGCGATGTAGAGGTGTTCAACGAAGTCCCCCTCTTTCGTCTCCAGACCTTTCCGCCCTTTGCCGCCGCGGGCCTGGGCGCGATAGGTGGCGAGCGGAGTGCGCTTGATATATCCCACCTTGGTGACCGTGATCACCATGTCTTCATCGGCGATCATGTCCTCGAGGGTGATATCCGCCGTTTCGCCGACGATCTCCGTGCGGCGCGCGTCGCCGTAGGCTTCCTTGATCTCGAGCAACTCGGTCTTGATGACTTCGAGCAGCAGATCATCCGAGGACAGGATTGCGCGCAGACGCTCGATCAGCGCCATCAGGTCTTTGTATTCCTCGATCAGTTTCTCGCGCTCGAGGCCGGTGAGGCGCTGGAGGCGCATATCGAGGATCGCCTGCGCCTGGATCCCGGTGAATGCGAACCGCTCGATCAGATTCGTGCGCGCTTCGTCCGGGGTCTGGCTGGCGCGAATCGTGGCGATGATCTCATCGATGATGTCGAGGGCTTTGAGCAAGCCCTCCAAGATATGCGCCCGATGCTCAGCTTTCCGCAGGTCAAATCGCACGCGGCGGATGACGACGGTGCGGCGGTGATCGATGAAGAAACCGAGGATCTGCTTCAGGTTCAAGACCTGGGGCTGATTGTCGACGATCGCCAGCATATTCATGCCGAAGCTCGTCTGCAGCTGGGTCATCTTGTAAAGCATGTTGAGCACCACCTCGGGCACTTCTCCACGCTTCAGCTCGATGACGATGCGAATGCCGCGGCGGTCGGACTCGTCCCGGAGATCGCTGATACCTTCGATGCGCTTGTCGCGCACCAGCTCACCGATCTTCTCCAGCAACCTCGCCTTATTGACCTGGTAAGGAATCTCATTGACGATGATCGCTTGACGATCTCGGCTGCGGTCCTCAAACTCGGCCCGCGCCCGCAGACGGATGGTTCCGCGTCCGGTGGTGTAGGCCTCGTGGATCCCCCGAATGCCGTGGATAAAACCGGCCGTAGGAAAGTCCGGGCCCGGGAGCACTTCGACCAGATCGCCGATCGTGGACTCCGGCTTCTCAATCAGAAGCACGCAGGCATCGATGACTTCGGAGATATTGTGCGGCGGGATGTTGGTCGCCATACCGACGGCGATACCCGCCGAACCGTTGACCAATAGATTCGGCAGCCGCGCCGGCAACACCGTGGGTTCCCGTTCCGAGCCGTCGTAATTTTCGACCCAGTCGACGGTCTCCTTGTCGATATCTTCGCGCAGCAGCTCTTCGGCGAGGCGGGTGAGCCGCACCTCGGTGTACCGCATGGCGGCGGCGTTGTCGCCGTCCAGGGAACCGAAGTTACCTTGGCCGTCGACCAAGCAATAGCGCATCGAGAAGTCCTGGGCGAGGCGCACGACCGTGTCGTAGATCGCGCTATCGCCATGGGGGTGGTACTTACCCATGACGTCACCGACGATGCGGGCGGATTTCTTGTACGGACGTCCGGCGCGATTGCCTGACTCCCACATGCCGTAGAGCACGCGCCGGTGCACCGGCTTGAGGCCGTCACGCACATCCGGCAGCGCGCGACCGATGATCACGCTCATCGCGTAATCGAGGTAGCTGGTCTTCAGCTCATCTTCGATATCGACCGGCTGAATACGGCCTAACTCTTCGTGCTCAGTCATGCGTCACTTATCCGCGTGCCATTTCAGAAATGACGGCCCCGTTGGGCGCGCCACGAAGTGCTGATCCGTAATCCGGGATCACACGTCGAGATTCTTGACGTCCAGCGCGTTCTCGACGATGAAATCTCGCCGCGGCTCCACGTGGTCGCCCATCAAGATCGAAAAGATCTGATCCGCTGCGACGCCGTCCTCAATCCGCACCTGCAGCAGGTTTCGCTCCGTCGGGTCCATGGTCGTTTCCCACAGCTGTTCGGCGTTCATTTCACCGAGACCCTTGTAGCGCTGGATCGAAAGGCCCTTCTTGGCGCCGCTCATCAAGTAATCGAGCATTTCCTCGAGGTCACCGTGCTCACTCCGGTCCTCGCCTTTGTAGAGCACGAAGGAACCGCTGCTGAGCGCCTTGAGGCCCGGTTCATTGCTCGCCAGCGAGCGGTACTCGGCGCTGGTGAGGAGGTTCCAGTCGATCTTGATATGCCGGTCGACACCGTCTTGCCGACTGTAGAAGGAGATGGCGAGCAAATCGCTTTCTTCCTTCTGCGTGATCTCGATGTCGCTGAAACGTTCGACTTCCGACAGGCTGCCGGCGACCGACTCCACCGTGGCTCGGTCGGTGAGGGACTCCTTGCTATGCAGGCCACCGTTAAGGGCGATCTGGATCGCTTCATAGGGTACGCCGCGGCCGGTGAGTCGATCGAGCTGGAGTCGGAAACCGCCCAGGCGCTGCAAAATGAGCCCGAGCTCGGCGCCGGCATAACCTTCGCCCTCTTCTGCGCTCGGGGCCTCGCCGTTCGTGGCGTCCACCGGATCATCGCTGAAATGCAAACGCCAGTCTTCCTGAATACGACGGATCAGGTGCGCTTGATACTCGCGATCGTCCTTCAGGTAGGTCGCGTTCTTCTTGCCAGAACCGACCTTATAAAGCGGCGGCTGGGCGATGAAGAGGTGGCCGCGCTCGATGATTTCCGGCATCTGCCTGAAAAAGAAGGTCAGCAGCAGCGTCCGGATATGCGAGCCGTCGACGTCGGCATCGCACATGATGATGAGCTTGTGGTAACGCAGGCGGGAGACGTCGAAGTCTTCACGGCCGATGCCGGTCCCCAAGGCGGTGATGATCGTCTTGATCTCCTCCGAGCCCAGCATCTTGTCGAAGCGCGCCTTCTCGACGTTCAGGATTTTGCCCTTGAGCGGCAGCACGGCCTGAAAATTACGGTCGCGCCCTTGTTTGGCCGAACCGCCGGCAGAATCGCCCTCGACCAGGAAGAGCTCTGAGCGCGCCGGATCCCGCTCGGAACAGTCGGCGAGCTTGCCCGGCAAGTTCGAGCTGTCGAGGGCGCCCTTGCGCCGGGTGAGCTCGCGGGCCTTGCGCGCCGCTTCGCGGGCACGGGTGGCTTCGATGCACTTGTCGATAACCCGCTTGGCGATCTTCGGATTTTCTTCGAAGAAGGTACTGAGCCGTTCCGAAAGCACCTGCTCGACCCAGCCCTTAACTTCAGACGAGACGAGCTTGTCCTTCGTCTGGCTCGAGAATTTCGGATCCTTGATGCGCACCGAAACCACGGCGGTGAGGCCTTCACGGACGTCATCGCCGGAGAGGTTTTCTTTCAGGCCCTTGGTCAGCTGGTTGCTACTCGCGTAGCTATTGATCGTGCGGGTCAGCGCCGACCGGAAGCCCGCGAGGTGGGTGCCGCCGTCACGGTTGTTGATCGTATTGGTGAAGCAGAAGACCTGCTCTTGATAGCCGTCGGTCCACTGGAGGGCAATCTCCGCCGTTTCGGCGCCGGTGCCGTCGTCACGCACGTCTTCGAGGAAGATCGGCTCGGGATGCAGCGGCGTCTTGGTGCGGGTGAGGTGCTCGACGAAGCTCTGGATTCCGCCTTCGTAGTTGAAGTCGGCGGTCTTGCCGCTGCGCTCGTCGACCAGCCGGACGTGGATACCGCGATTCAGGAACGACAGTTCGCGCAGGCGCTGGGCGAGCGTGTCGAAGTTGAAATCGAGCACGCTGAAAATCTGGGCGTCGGGGTAAAAGCGAACCTGGGTGCCCGAACGCTGGCTCTGACCGGTCGCTTCGATCGGCGCTACCGGAACGCCGCGCCGGTAGGTCTGCTGCCACAGCTGTTCGTCACGCCGGATCTGGAGGTCGAGCTTTTCAGACAGCGCGTTGACCACCGACACACCGACGCCGTGAAGACCGCCCGAGACCTTGTAGACATTGTTGTCGAACTTACCGCCGGAGTGCAGCTCGGTCATGATCACTTCGGCGGCGGAGCGCCCTTCCCCGGCATGGTGTCCCACCGGGATACCGCGGCCGTCGTCTTCCACCGTCGCGGATCCATCTTCGTGCAGGCTGACCTCGATCAGCGAGCAAAAGCCGGCTTGCGCTTCGTCGATTGAATTGTCGACCAGCTCGAAGATCATGTGGTGCAGGCCCGAATAGTCATCGGTGTCACCGATGTACATACCGGGGCGCTTACGCACCGCTTCAAGGCCCTTGAGAACCTTGATCGAATCTGCGCTGTAGTCAACGTCCTCGACGCCGGCAGGATCGGCGGCGGCGGGGTCGGCGGGCGGAATATGGGCGTCTTCCGCGGCCGGCGGCGCCGACTCGGAAGGCTCGTGCTCGTTGCTCATACTTCGGTTCTTGTCGGGATCAGAGGACCAGCATCGGAGGAAGGCGTCAGGGGGTCGGGGAGCCGGGGTCTCCCAATCGAGGGCACACCCCGCGACAGGTTGATCCTATCACACCCGACCATTTGCTCCATTTCTCCATAAGTCACTGAAAAATAAGGGCTAACGTAAACCCTGGCGAGTCGATTCGAAGGTCCCGGCAACGGCGTGGATGCGCTGATTGAAGGGCAGCTCGCGGAATACGAAAGGGCGATTCGACGTCGCTAGGAGCTGACCGGCCCGTCCGAAATAGCGCCAGAGGCCGAGGAGACGCTTTTCATCGAGCTCGGTATCGACGTCATCGAGCAAGAAGACCGGCTCGATATCCGCTTCTTCGAGCAGCAGCGCATGGGCCGCGGTCAGCAAGAGACCGATGGCCTTGCGTTCCCCCGCCGAGGCGACGTCGCGCACCGGGGCACCGCGAAAACGAATCCGCAGCTCGTCGCGGTGGGGGCCGTAGAGCGGCACCTGGGCGGCGATCTCCCGTTCGGCTTCAGCCTCCAGACGGTCGATGATCACCTCTTCCCCGGTCTCCCCACCCTTCGGTGACGGTCGATAGGCGAGGTCGATGGACCCGAGGTCGAGCTCACAGAGCTCGGCCACCGTGTCGAGGGTCCGCTCGAGGCGCCGGACGTAGTCGAAGCGGCGCTCCATCAGCCCGGCGGCGGCGGCGGCGAGGACCAGATTCCACGGCTCGAGGTCGCGGGCTCGGCAGCCCTGCTGCAGCAGACTCCGCTTCTCAGCCAGCGCCCGACGGTAGCGGGCGATACCGTCGATCGAGGATGGACGCAGCGCCACGACGCCGCGGTCCATGAAGCGCCGGCGGGCGGCCGGCGGGCCGATCAGGACGTCGAGGTCCGACACCGTCCACGCGATGACCGGCTGGACGCCGAGGTAGCGGCTCAAGGGCACTTTCTCGCCGTTCAGTCGACGGCGCCGCTGCTCGCCGTCGAAATAGAGATCGAGGCGCTGACGATCTCTGGTTTCTCCGGCGAGCCGGAAACCGCTGACCTCTTCGTCCTCACCGTCGCCAGCTCCCTCATCGACCGTCGGCGGCGCCACCTCGCTACCTAACGGCCCATTCGAATGGCGCCGTACACCCGGCCGGGCGATGCAGTCGACCAGTTTGCGGGCCCGGAAGCTTCGGCTGGTGGACAGCGTGTAGATCGCTTCGAGCAGGCTGGTCTTTCCGGCGCCGTTCTCCCCGAGGACCAGCGTCCCGCCGGCCGGCAGCTCGAGGCTGCCCGGCTCTAAATTCCGAAACGTGCGGAACTCGATGCGTGCCAGCAATGCGGCTCGGCGCTAGAGGCGGATCGGCATGACGACGCACACGTAGCGATTGTCAGCCCCGTCCACCGGGAAGGCCACACACTGGGAGCTCTCGTCTTTCAGCTCGAAGCGAACGCGCTCGGTGTCGGTCGCCCCGAGGAATTGGAGCAGGTAGTCCGGGTTCAACCCCATCGAGAGACCATCACCGCTGTACTCGCAGGCCACATCTTCGCGCGCCTCGCCGAGGTCCGGGTTGGCCGCGGAAAAGACCAGCTGCCCTTCCGCCAATTCGAGACGCACGGCCCGGGACCGGTCGCCGGTGAGCAGGCTGACGCGCTGGATGACGCCCTGGAGCAGCTTGCGTTCGACCAGCACCGTCTTGTCATTGTCCTTCGAAATGACGCGCTCGTAGTCGGGGAACGTCCCCTCCAGAATCCGGCAAATCAGCTGGCGCCGGCCGACATGGAAGGACAGGTGGTGCTCGCTGCGGCGGAAGACCATCTCGCCGCCTTCGAAGCGCTGGAGCTCCTGCAGGGCCTTGCGCGGGACAAGGACGGCGTCCGCTTCCGAGACGCCGTCGGCGCCGGATTCCACGAGGGCCAGTCGATGGCCGTCGGTGGCGACCAGCACCAGCGCATCCTCACGCATTTCAAGCAGCGCCCCGGAGAGCTGGAACCGGGACTCTTCGCTGGAAATGGCGAAAAAGACTTTGCCGATCATCGAACGGAAAGTCTCGAAAGGAATCGACGCCGGCTCGGCTTCGACCTTCGGCAGCGTCGGAAAATCATCCGCCGGCAGGCCGCGAATCTTAAAGATGGATTGGCCGACGAGGATCGTCAGCACGCCGTCATTGTCGATGCGGAGGGTGACCGTATCGCCCTCGGCGGCGCGCATGATCTCGAGCAGCTTTTTCGCTTGGACCGCGATCTCGCCTTCTTCCTGCACCTCACCGTCACACGAAGACGTCAAGGACACCTCGAGATCGGTGGCGGCGATACTCAGCTTGTCGTCTTCGGCGCGGATCAGCAGGTGCGATAGGACCGGGATCGTCGTGCGGCGTTCGACGATGCCCTGCATCGGAACGAGCTCACGCAGCAGCTCGGTTCGGTCGAGGCGGATTTCCATCAGGTGTGCTCCTCACTAGTGAGTCTTAAAAATACCATATAGAGATATCTAGTAGCAGAGAGTAGGCGACCCAAGAGTCGGCGGAAAACTAGGCCAAATATCGATCAACATTGAAGGTCTGGTTTTGAAATCTCAGCGGATGGTGGTGTGGAAGACGAGGTGACGATTGTGCAAAAGCACGGAAGTTTCCGCACCGGGCTTTTTTCTCCGCATCTCCTCCACAAAGACCTCCGGTGAGTATTCCGCGAATTTTCCGCAGGCTTCGATGGGCGGTCAAGCGGCGCGGGACGATCCAAAAAACCGACGCCGGATCAGAGGATCCGGCGTCGGCTAGTCGTCGATAGGTGTGCGGGCGCACGGCTCACGTGAAGTGGTTCATCAGGTCCTTGACGGTCCGATCCACGTCGTCGTCCTTACCGCGCAGGGCGGTGATTTTGTCGACCGAATACATGACGGTCGAGTGGTGCTTGCCGTTGAACTGCTTGCCGATGTCCGGATAGGAGAGAGACGTCAGGCTCTTGCATAGGTACATGGCGACCTGGCGCGGGAAGGCCACGTGCTTCGAGTTGTTCTTGCTCTTGATCTCGCTCACCTTCAGGCCGTAGTGGCGGGCGACGTATTTGATGACGTCACTCGGCGTCACCGCCTTGTCCTGCGGCAGGATGTCCTTCAGGGTCTCCTTCGCGAGCTCCAGCGATATGGGGCGACCGGTGAGGGATGAGAAAGCGACGACCCGGTTGAGCATGCCTTCGAGTTCCCGGATATTCGACTTCACGTGGTGGCCGATGAAATCGGCGACGGTGTCGGGCATGTCGATGCCTTCAAGATCCGCCTTGCGCCGCAGAATGGCGACCTTCGTTTCGAGGTCCGGCGCTTGGATGTCGGCGATGAGCCCCATTTCAAATCGGCTGCGCAGGCGCTCCTCGAGGGTCGGGATATTGCGCGGCGAGGAGTCTGAGGACAGGATGATCTGCTTCTGCGACGTGTAGAGGGTATTGAACGTGTGGAAGAACTCCTCCTGCGTTCGCTCCTTATTGGCGATGAACTGGATGTCGTCGATCAGCAGCACATCGATAGTCCGGTAGCGCTCCCGGAACTGGTGCATGCGGTCGAATCGGATGGAGTTGATCAACTCGTTGACGAATTGTTCCGTGGGGATGTAGAGCACCCGCAGGCTCGGATTTTTCTCGATGATCTCCTGCCCGATGGCGTGCATCAGGTGGGTCTTGCCGAGTCCGACGCCGCCGTAGAGGAAAAGAGGGTTATAGCGATTCGACGGCGCCTCCGCCACCGCCTTGGCCGCCGCATGGCAGAACTCGTTGGATTTGCCGACGACGAAACTGCTGAAGCGATAGCGCGGATCGAAACGCCAAACCCCTTCGTTTTCTTCGCTCTCAGGCTCGGGCTTTTCGTTGACGTGGATGATGACTTCGAGTCCGGCCTTGATCTCATCCACGGCGCGATCGATCGCCGGCCGGTAGCTTTGCTCCAGCGTGTGGACGAAATGGGGATTCGGAGCGGAGAGTACGAGACGCTGGGCGTCTTCGGCCTGGACCTTCAGGGGGGAGAACCAGGTGGTGTACTCCTCGGGCTCGAGGTTCGAGGCGATTTGTTGGCTAAGTCGCGGCCAAAGCGAGAGATCCATCAAAACTATCCGAGAGCTATTCCGCAGCTTTTCCACAGTTTGTGGAAAAGCCGTTGTGGGGGGTTGTTTGAAGCCGAAGCTCCAGTATAACAGGCGGTCTCCGGCTAGCTTCTCCGGAGAATCGAGAAGTTTCCGGAGAAGTAGGCATCGAATTTGCTTTAGTAGTGAACCAGATATGGAATGCGGTGTGGAGGTTGCTCTCCAGTCTTTGATGCTCTCCATCTCTTGAGACGCCTGTCTCCCTCTCAAAGTCACTGCACGCACCCCCTCATTCCCAACAGGGGTCAACCGAACCGCTACCGTCCACACTTCGACCTCCACCGCATCGTTCGATAGACGCCGTCCTGGTTTCAGGGCGGCGTTTTCCTTTAGCCTCAGAATTCATGGGGGCGCTCAAGGGGGCCCGCAGGGGCGATGTGGACCGCCCTTGGGTGCCAAGCCAGCGGCCGTTGTTGTCTTGAAATTATCGAGTAAATGTCGATAAACGAAAAAATGGATGGGCGGGCGACACTCCTTTTGCGGTGGTACCGACGCCATCGACGCGACTTACCCTGGCGGCGAACCCGGGATCCCTATGCGATTTGGATTTCCGAGATCATGCTCCAGCAGACGCAGGTCGCCAAGGTGGTGCCGTATTTTGAGCGTTTTATGGAGCGCTTCCCCACCGTCGACGCCCTCGCCGCTGCGCCGATCGACGACGTCTTAGCCGTTTGGACCGGACTCGGGTATTACCGGCGCGCTCGCTTTTTGCACCGCGCCGCGACGGTCCTCTTAGACGAAGGGCGCGGCATGCCGAAGAGCGCGGAGGAACTACAGAAGCTGCCCGGCATCGGCGCCTACACCGCAGCGGCGGTGGCCAGCATCGCTTTTGGTGAATCCGTGCCGGTGATGGACGGCAACGTGGAGCGGGTGATTTGTCGACTGCTGGCGCTGGCGGAAGATCCCAAGCGCTCGGTGATTCGGCGTCAGCTGGTGGCCGAAGCCGCCAAGCTCCTCGATGACGGAGCGCCCGGCGATAGCAACCAGGCGCTGATGGAGCTCGGGGCGACGATCTGTCGACCGCGATCACCGAAGTGCTTGCTCTGCCCGCTATCTGAGGCGTGCCTCGGTCGACAGGAGCCGGAGAACTATCCGAGACCCAAGAAAAAGCGAGCGATCGAAGAGGTCAAGCTGGACATTGCACTCGTTCGACGGCCCGGGACCAATGGAACCTCGACGCTTTTCTTCAGGCGTCCTGAAAACGCAGAGCTGATGGCCGGATTGTGGGAGCTGCCGACGGTCGAAGCTATGCCGGGGAGATCGCCGGCGTCGGTGCTCGGTCGACGGTATGGCGGCGAGTGGCGGCTCGGCGAAGAGGTCGCCCGCGTGGCCCATGGAATCACTTATCGCTCGATCATCGCGGTGGTTTATGCCGCGGAAGTCGAAGCGCGGGGAGGTGTCGCTTCTGGCCCCGAGGCGGCCTGGGTCGATCGGGGCACTATCGACCAATACGCGATGTCGTCGCTGGTGGCGAAGGTCCTATCGGCGGTTCCGGATGGGAACGATCCGGGCGAAGGAGGATCGGCCGAAGACAGCCCGGAAGTCCCCGTCAACGGGTAGCTTCACCGGCGATGTCAACGGTCAAGTCGGGAGGCCGAGGGACTGTCCGGAGCCGGCGTCGAAGATGTACCAGCCGACGAGCTTGTCATCGATTTCCCGCAGGCGTTTGGCGATCAGCCCGCACAAGATTTTGAGCAGGCGCAGCGACGAGACCTTCTGGATGTCGAGGATACCTTCAAGGACTTCCCGCGGAATCATCAACACCATCGCGCCTTCGGTATGGGCCTTGGCGGTGGCCGATCTCGGCTTGTTGTCGATCAAGGCCATCTCACCGAAATAATCGCCGCGACCGAGAAAAGCGAGGGCCTCTTCGCCGGCGCCGCCGACGTCTTTGGCGATCATCACCTTGCCTTCGAGGACTACGAAGAGGTGCTCCCCTTCTTCACCGTCCCGGAAGATGTATTCATCGGCTCCGAAGCGGCGTTCTTTGGAGAGCGTCGCGAGGAAGTTGATCTCCATCGGCGACAGCGTTTGTTCTCGGAAGAGATCCCGCTTCTTCTGGATACCGACCTTCACCTGCTCATCCGCCGAGTCACTCTTCGGCTCCGCGGTGGCCGGTGTGCCTTCCTTGCCGAAGAATTGGGCGAGGTTTTCGTTGGTCTTGCGGAGTTTGACGGAAAGGCTCTTCCACAGCGCCCAATAGATGGAGAGCGTGAAGCGCTGGTTGGTTTCAAGCACCTTGCGCAGACGCTGGTCTGAGACCGCGAAGAGGACCGAATCCTTCTTGGCGATAGCGTCACCAGAACGCGCCTTTTGGTCGAGGAAGCTGGTCTCTCCGAAGACGTCCCCGGGCTGGAGCTCGGCGAGGGAATAGCTGCCGTAGGGCGTCGTCCGCCGGATCTCGATACAGCCCTTGTCGATCAGGTAGAAGTCGGCCGTATTGTCGCCCTCTTTGAGGATGCTACTCCCCTCGGCGTAATTCACCATCGAGGTGCATTCGGCGAGCAGGTCGAGGTTCTCTCCGTCGAGGTGCGAGAGAATGTCGAATTCGCGAAGGCGATCAAAGATATCCACGGCTTTTATTGTAGTGCACCGGAGAATATGACGCTTTGGGGCCGGGAGACCCGAGCCGCCGGCGGGCTCACCGATCTGGCAAGCGAAGCTGGGCCGGGTTGAGGCGTTCCAAGGCGGCGCGCTCGACGCAATCGACCCAGCCCGTCCGCCCGACGCCCGTGAGGTCGAGCACGTCGAGGGCCCGTTCGGCGATTTCTGTCTGGAGTCGGGTGTCGACTTCGCGCTGGAAGGCCGGATCGGTCGATCGGAGACCATCCGGATTGGGCTCTTCGAGGATCGGAATGCGCACGAGCAGTTGGTAGCTGCGGATCCACGCATCCACCAGCTGGGTCAGCTCCGGAACGGCGTGGGGGCCGGCGGAGAGGAGTAGGTAGACAAAGTTGTCGAGCACCGAGCGATCGCAGATGACGACGCGTCCGCGGTTTGCTGCCAGTATTTCTTCAGCGATCTGGGTGTGGAGAATCCACGTTTGCGCGCTGAGGGTGGTGTCTCGATTGATCGGGAGCGGACAGCGTCGAGCGACTTCCCCCACCACTTCGAGGGCGAAGTCCGCGGCCTTGAGGCGGGCGGCGAGTCCGTAGCAGAGGGTGGTCTTGCCGACGCCGTGGCTGCCGATGAAGGCGATTTTGAAAGTGTCGATCACGGTGATGTCGCCTCGAGGTTCTCTAAGATATCTTCCAAGTGATCGAGCGCGTACCGGAGCTGGCGCTCGGTGATCGAAAGCGGCGGCACGATCTGGGCGACTCTCCCTTCAGCGCCGCCGGCGAGCATCAGCAAACCGCACCGACGCGCTTCACCGCTGAGGCGTCCGGCGAGTTCCGGCGATTTCAGTTCCAGTCCCCACAGCATTCCCCGGCCGCGCACGTCGGTCAGTGGGTCGAAGCGGTCGCGCCATGGAAGGATCCGTTCTTCGATGGTGTGACCCAGGTCCTCCGCTCGCGATACCAGTCCCTCTGCCTCGAGGATCTCGAGCGTCGCGAGCGCCGCGGCGCAAGCCAAAGGGTTGGCGACGAAGGTGGCAGTATGGAGCGCTTCCCCCGGGGTGGTCCACGCGGCCATCAGGTCCCGTCGGCCAATCACGGCGCCGATCGGAAGGCCGCCGGCGAGGGCTTTACCGCAAATCAAGAGGTCCGGAGTGACCCCTTCATATTCGGCGGCGAAGAGTGTTCCGGTGCGTCCGAAGCCGGTGAAGATTTCGTCGGTGAGCAGCAGGGTCTCGGTTCTGCGGCAGTGCTCGGCGAGTCGGCGTAGCCAGCCCGATGGTGGAAAGACCACCCCTTCTCGCCCGACGATCGGTTCCACCAGGACAGCCGCCACGTCCCCTTCGGCGAGGGCGGCGGCGAGCGCGTCGTCATCGGTGTCCCCATCGAGGCCTCGACCGAAGGGCAGGCGGATGAGTTCGGGGGTGAGGTGAGGGCTAAACGGGGTGCGGAAGTCTGACCTTGAAGAGACGGCGAGGGCGCCGAACGTCAGACCGTGGTAGGCGGGCTCAAAGGCGAGAATTCGCCGACGTCCGCGCCCGCGCCTACGCTCGTTAAGTAGCGCGGTTTTAAGGGCCACCTCCACCGCGTCGGCGCCGCTGATGGCGAAGTATGTTTGTCCGTCTTCGATGCCCGAAGACCTGCGTAGGGCCTCTGCGAGTCGGGCCCGCAGCGGGTGGCCGGCGGCGTCTCCGAGTCCGTGGAGCAGGCGACCGCTTTGGCGACGCACCGCCTCGACCACCTTCGGATGCCGATGGCCGACGGCCGCCACGCCGAAGCCGGAGGTTAGGTCGAGATAACGATTGCCGTCGACGTCGAGCACGCAGGCGCCCTTCGCTTCGCTCCACAGAATATTGTCCTGGTCGCGGTAGAGCGTATTGACGCCCGGCGCTTCGAATTCTCGGAGCTTCGAGCTCTGGCGTCGGCTCCCGGGGCCGGGCGGCTCGACGCGCAGATGGGGTAAGAGGTCACCGCGGGTGAGTTTGGGACGCACGGACTACCCTCATTTCAACCGACTAGAGCTCCCGGCGGCCGGCGATGGAGCGGCCGAGGGTGACTTCATCGGTGAATTCGATATCGCCGCCGACGGGCATGCCGAAGGCAATTCGGGTGACCTTGATATCTCGCTTCTTGAGGCGACGGGCGATATAGAGCGCCGTCGCTTCCCCTTCGACGTCGGGGTTGGTGGCCAGGAGCACTTCGACGACGCCGTCGAGTCGTCGCATGAGGCCTTCAACGTCGATATCCTGGGGCCCGATGCCGCGCTGCGGCGAAAGCGTCCCGAGCAGCACGTGGTAAAGGCCAGCATGTTCGCGGGTGCGCTCGAGGGGTGGAATATTAAAAGGCTCTTCGACAACGCAGATGCGCGACTGATCCCTTTCCGGGTCGGTGCAGATCGTGCAGGGATCGACGTCCGTGATGGCGTTGCATACTGAACAGTGGAAGAGCTTGTCTTTGACGTCGACAAGGGCCTGGGCGAGGCTCTCGGCGTCTTCCCTCGGCGTGCGCAAGACATGGTGCGCGAGCCGCATGGCCGTCTTCTGGCCAATGCCGGGGAATCGCGCGAGCTCGGTGATCAGCCGCGAGAGCGGATCCGAAGCCTTGATGGTTAGAAGATCCTCGGCAGGGACGCGGCGTGGGAACCGAAGGCGGATTGGATGCGCTCATCCACCCGCTGACCGGCCTGGTTGATGGCGGCGACGATCAAATCCTGCAGCATCTCGATGTCGTCTGGATTCACGACTTCTTTAGAGATTTTCACGGAGAGCACGGTCTTATGGCCGTTCATGGTGGCGGTGACTAGGTCACCGCCGACGCTCGCCGACACTTCCATCTCGGAAAGCTCTTTCTGCATGCGCTGCTGCATCTGTTGGGCCTGTTGCAGCAGATTTCTCATGTTCATTGCGAACTGTCCTCACTCGCAGCTTCAACACTTTGGATCTTGCCGCCAAAGGTTGAAAGGATGTAGCGCACCACAGGGAGATCGGAAACTTCAGCAGCTTGTTCGGGAGAGACGGAGGACTGACCGGCGCCCGTCTCCGGGCCCGCCCACGGAGGAGCGTCGTCCCAGCTCGGCGGTGCCGACGTGGGTTCAGGGCCGGGGGGAAGCATCTGGGATTGTACGTATTTCGGTTCCGGCGGCGGCGCCTCGGGAGGCGTTTGGGAAGACCGGGGTGCGCGGTCGGGGTTTCGAGCTGCCGGCGGCATCGCCGTGCGGGGCGGGGCGCTCCGTCGCATATCGACGTCGTCCACCCGCTGCGGTCGGGGCGGCGCCACAGCGTGTGGGTCGATTTTCCACGTCACACCGTCGCCCCAGACTTGGGATAAGGCCTGCTCTAAAGTGGCGACGTTGGTGGGTCGGTTCACCGCCTTGAGGAAGAGGGAGTCACCCTCCGGCGCGGCGATAAGCAGGCAGCGCCGGTCGAAACGGAGTCCGGCGCGCTCGAAGTGGGCCGCGAGTGATTGTCGGCGGTTGGCGAGCAACTCGAGAAAATGGGGGATTCGAGCGGGGTCGCAGGTCGGGCCCGATGATTCGATCGCCGTCGGTGATGCGGATTGGCCGGTTTCGGCAGCACCATCGGGTTGAGTCTTTACGGCCCGGGGCTTAACAGGTCGGCGTTCAGCGGCGCGAGGCTTCGGGGCCACAGGCCGAGGCGCCGGTTGCGGGTCTTTCGTTTCGGTTGAATCCGCGGGCTGAGGGGCTGGGGGCAGGCCGCTAGAAGATGCCGGAGGGCGCTCAAGGGTCTTCGGCGGCGCCCCGGCGCTCCGCGCGATCGATCCGGACGCTCCGCTTTCCGGGCGATCACCGCCGCCCCCGGATGGCGCTGGAGAGGCCGAACCTCCGTTTGCCGACAGCAGGTCCTGAAGCCGCGAGACCCTAGGCAGCTCGGCGGCCCGAAGCCAGGCGATCTCGAGAGCGAGAAGCGAAAACTCGCTGCGTCGAACGGTGGGTTCGCTGGTGATCAGGAGTTGAAGCACCTGAAGGACGGCTTCATAGCCGTGGCCTTCGAGGTTCTTGCGCAGCAGGGCCGCTTCATCGGCGGGGAGTTCACTCGTCCCTTCGCCACCGCTCAGCGTGAGATGGAGAGCGTCGCGCAGGAAGGTCAAGAACTGAGAGTAGACGTTGTGGGGGTCCCAACCGTTGGCTTCGATATCGCGCACCGTGGCGACGATATCGCTGCGTTTCCCGGTCAAAATCGCGACCATCAGCTGCTGGAATATCGCGGTATCCAAGCCACCCAGTACCCGCTGAGCGTCGTCGTCGCTGATCGTGCCGCTGCCGAAGGTGGCCATCTGGTCGAGTAAGGCCACCGAATCGCGGACGCTTCCCTCCCCGGCGCGGGCGATCATGCGCAGGGCGGCGTCGCTAACGGAAATTTCTTCAGCCTCACTGATGGCCCGGAGGTGTCCGGCGAGCACGGGCTGGGTGACCCGGCGGAACTGGAATTCCTGGCAGCGCGACAGGATCGTCGCGGGCACGGCGTCTATTTCCGTGGTGGCGAAGATGAATACGAGGTGTGCCGGTGGCTCTTCGACGATCTTGAGCAGCGCATCAAAGGCTTGTCGAGAGAGGCGATGGACCTCATCGAGCACCACCACTTTGTACGGTCCGCGGGCTGGGGCGTAGCGGAGCGTCTCGGTGAGCTCGCGGACCTGCTCGACTTTTGAATAGGTGGCCGCGTCAACTTCGACGACGTCGAGGCTGTGCCCCGCCGTGATCTCGAGGCAGGATGCGCACTCATTGCAGGGATCGGCCGTGGGGCTGCGTTCACAGTTGAGCGCTTTGGCGAAGACTCGGGCGGCGGTGGTCTTGCCAACACCGCGGATGCCGGAGAATAGGTAAGCCTGCGCGACGCGTTGCTCGGTGAGGGCGTTGCCGAGTGCCCTCACCACATGCTCCTGGCCAACGAGACTCGAGAAGTCCTGGGGCCGCCATTTCCTGGCTAGAACCTGGTAGGTCATCAGCGGGTCGGCCTCTCAAGCAGGGCTCCGGGGGAGCGGGGTCCGAAAATCCTCGATCGAGACGCTGGGACGGAGTGACCTTTGCACTGCAAGAGCTATTAGGGGTGAAAAGCTACAAGGGTGGCAAGAATAGCCGTCCCAAGCCTGCATTCCGGACGTGAATATGAGGCGAGGATCCGAGGCCCGACGAAGGGTTCCGGCGAAACTGCGGCACCCGGCGCGGACACCTTATCGCTGCTCCCTTCCGGGCCTGACGAGGTTCGGAACCGGCCGGTGCACAGGACCCGAACCCTTCGTCGGGCCTCGGAGACGCCATGCTAATGAGGAGGAGTAGCTTTGTAAAGTGTGGCCCGGTTGAGCTTCACGGGATCATCGTCTATGATTCGCGATCCTGAGGGGCTTGGGCGGGTTGCCGCCATGACTGCACGACGCCCGGACCCTCGGCCATGCCAGATCGTTCCTACGTATCTCGACATCGACATCCCAGTGGTTGATCCCACCGACGACGCCCGCTGGATGTTGCTGGCCCTGGAAGAGGCCAGAAAAGCTCTTCGACATGGTGACGTCCCGGTCGGCGCGGTGGTGGTTAAGGACGGCGAAATCGTCGGTCGAGGCCACAACCGGCGGGAAGTAGACGGTGATCCGCTGGCTCACGCTGAAATCCTTGCACTGAAGGATGCGGCGGTGAAGCAGCAGGGTTGGCGCCTTGAGAATGCCGCCCTCTATGTGACCCTTGAGCCTTGTGCCATGTGCACGGGCGCATTGGTCAACAGTCGGGTCGACCTTCTTGTCTTCGGCGCACGAGATCCCAAAGCTGGATTTTGCGGTTCCCTCGACAACTTGGCCCAGGATCAGCGTCTAAACCATCGACTCGAGGTCAGAAGCGGGGTTCTCGAAGAAGAGTGTGGAGATTTGCTCCGAAGCTTCTTCCGGCAACTCCGACGGCGCCGCCGCCCGAAACGGCTAGCGCCCGGGCGCTCGACCGAGTCCTGAATGGCAGTCACCGCATCTTTGAAAACGAGGAAAACGCGATCCGCACTGTAGACCGCAGTGTTGGATGACGAGAAAGCTTTGGAGAGGTGACCGAGTGGCTTAAGGTGCACGCCTGGAAAGCGTGTGTAGGGGAAACTCTACCGAGGGTTCGAATCCCTCTCTCTCCGCCAACTCTTAAACTTCAGGCGTGAGGCCGTTCAACGCCATACCGCTCTTCGATCATCGCAAGAGAGTCGAGAACTGGCCTGGGTGGGCGAGGCGATCCAGAGCCGGTTCACCATCTCAACCGGCGACAACTTCTACACGTCCGGCGTCACCTCGGTCGACGACGTCAAGTGGGAGCGGTCCTACGAGCGG
>JBCDKB010000032.1:0-30916 GCA_038747035.1 Acidobacteriota bacterium
CGGGGTGCCGCCGGCGCCGGCGGGGACCGCGAGAAGACAGGCGGCGATCAGGGGGAAACAGAGGACACACAGTGGCCGCCCGGAGATAAATAATTTTGACATCTGTTGGCCTTTGGAGAAGAAACTTTGCTGAAAAACACGTCAAAGTGATGCACCGAACAAAAAAGAAAAGATCGAAACACCGGCTGATGGAAAAGACCGACACCGGTCGGCGGAGCGCGACGGGGTTCCGCACCGACCTGGATCCAGCGGCAAAGGGCCACATTGAAGCGTCCGGCATTGACTCCAGGCGCTTGGCGTGGCGAGGCCCGCTCAGTATTCCACCGCCAATATAGCAAGAATTGCGCTTGCTAAAGGAGTACCCGCTATCCGAACCATTTATTCGAGTCTCGTCTTCGAGTCTCTACAGACCGATCACCACCACAGCCTCTCGGTCGCCTTGCGTCCCGGGCTCCAATGCGCCTGCTTGGTGCGGCGGTGATAGACGCCGTCGGCCCGCGAGTCCGAAAGGATGCGTTCGAGCTCGGCGTCGAGCTGCTGCTCTTCTTCCGGACTGAGCCCGCCCATCGACGGAGGCGGGTTGCCCTCAGGGGGAGGCGGGGGCGGATCGCCGTTATCCCCGTCGGGCGGAGGCGGCGGGGGCGGATCGCCGTCATCCCCGCCGGGCGGAGGAGGCGGGTGCTCTCCATCACTCCCGTCGGGTGGAGGCTGATCGCAGTCGCCCCCGTCGGGCGGAGGCGGATTGTCCGAATCGGGCGCCGGCGGGGGTGGCGCCCGGCACTCCGGCGGAGGTTCTTCGATCAGCGTTTCGATCTCGGTCAAGTGCCCACGGACCGCCTCCGCGTTGATCACGCCCCGTTCCACCAAGGGATGGTCGCCCGGCGCCCGGTCTTCGAAGGTCTCAAAGCGTCCGAGCGCCGCCTGCCACAGCTCGAGGGTCCTCTCGAGATGACACCCCTTCGGATCCCGCTCCGCTTCACCCCAGGCGAAGAGGGCGACGCCGTCGCCGTAGTAGGGGTCGAGAAAGTCCGGGTTGAGCAGCATGGCCTCTTCAAAAAGGCCGTGGGCTTCGCCGTAGCGCTCGGCCCGGGTGAGGGTCCGCGCCAGATTGTGGGTCGGGATGTGGGCGCGGACCGCGTAGGCGCGGCTGCGTTCAAAATGACGCTGGGCCGCGCCAAAGGCGCCGGCGGCTTCGAAACCGAGGCCGAGCTCGTTCTGGCGATGCACCCGTTCGAGAATGCTCGGCGAGCAACTCGCGACGGAGAGCACCAGCAGCCACGACGTCGCCCGGACGCCCGCCGCCTGACCGCCGGCCGGCTTGGCGCGGAGGCCGGGCCCGGCGGCGCCGATCCGGTCGAGCTCGAAACCCGGGGTCGACGGCGGACGTCTCGAGCCGAAGGCGATGTGGAAGCAGAAGAGCCCCAGGAAGACCGCCAAAGCCCATCGGCCGCGGTCGACACCGCGGTCGCCGGCGAGCTCGCGATCGAGCGGGCCATATCCCCCGGAATGGGAACGGAGGCCGGCCAGCACCGTCCTCGCCGCGAGCTCCAGATTCCGAGGATATTCCTCAAAGATCGCAAAGGTCCCGCCCGTGCGGTCGGCCATACGATGCAGATGCCGATCGACGCGGGTTGTGCGGAAGTCGACTTTGAATGCCTTCTCGTCATCGGGGACGTCGTTGTAGACCCGATTTTGGCCTTCGCGGGTGCCGATGGAGATGGCGTGGACCGGCACCTCCGCCGCGGCGACTGAGTCCAGCGCCCCGTCGAAGTCTTCCTCGAAGGGCTGTTCGCCGTCGCTGAGGAAAAGCACCTGCACCGCCCGCCCTTTACCCGTGAACGGCAGTACGACGTCGAGGGCGGCGGCGAAGCTCGAACCCGGCCGCTCGTAGACCGTGTGGGGCTCCGCGTGCTGGAGGGCGTCTTCGATGAGCACCCGATCTGCGGTCATCGCCATTTCCGGCGACGCGGCGCCGCTCCAGGTGTAGATCGCGAAGCGGTGCTCGGGTAGAGCTTCAACCACCTCGCGGGCCAAGGCCACCGCCACCTGGAAGCGATCGATGTCGGGCCACTCTTCGCTTTCGAGGTCGGTGGCGTACATGCTCTGGGACGCGTCGAGCAGCAGGATCACGTCCGATCCCGCCGCCTCCACGTCGACGTCACCTTCGAAGCTCGGGCCGGCGGCGGCGAGCGCCAGCAGCGCGCCGAGGGCGGCGATCAGCCAGCCGTGGCGACGCACCTGCCAGACCGAGGCATAGGACGTATAGCGCGGACGGAACCTCTCGCCGATCCGCTCCTCCAGCCAGCGGAAAGCCCGCACCTGTCGCCCCGTGGCAAACCACACCACCGCGAGCCACACCAACGCCGCCAGCAGCCACTCAGGTCGGAGGAATTCCGGGATCATCGCCATGGCCTCCGGATCGGCGCCGCGACGTGGCCGGCGAGCATCACGAGGGCCAGAAGCGACGGGACCCACACCAAGCTCACCCGACGCTGCACCCGCCGGCGCTCGAGTGGCGCACTCTCGAGGCGGGACAGGTCCTCGAAAATCCGCTGGAGCGCACCGGCGTCGGTGGCGCGGTCGTAGCGGCCCCCGGACGCCTCCGCGAGGGCTTGGAGCTTCGCGTCGTCGAGCGACGTGCGAGAGGGCACGCCGTCCGTCGCGATCAGCTCGCCCCGGAACTCCACCGTCACCGGTTCGAGCCCGCCGACGCCGATGAAGTAGGGACGGATCTCCGACGCCCGCACGCGGCGCGCGGCGAGTACCGGGTCAACCCCCAGATTCGAGTCGCCGTCGGTGATCAGGACGATCGCCTGGTCGCGGCCTTCAATCCGTCGCTGACGCAGCCGATGATCCGCCAACAGCATGGCATCCCCGACCGCCGTCCCCCCGCTCTTGCTCTGGCTGATGGCTTCGACGTCAACGCCGTCCAGCAGCGCGCCGAGGGTGATGCGGTCGGTGGTCAGCGGACACTGCACGAAGGCGTCGCCGGCGAAGATGACGATGCCGACCCGGTGCCCCGCGGCGCGCGCGACAAAATCCGCCGCCAGGCGCCGCAGCACCGTCAGGCGATTGGGCTCGAAATCGGTGGCGAGCATGCTCGCCGACACGTCGAGCACAAGCATGACGTCGATGCCCTCCGGCTCGATCAGCTCCAGCTCGGCGCCCCGGAACGGCCCCGCCAAGCCGACCAGCACCAGCGCCAGCAGGGTGACCTCCAGCGCCATGAAAACCAGCGGCGAGGCGGCGGCACGCCGCCCGCCCTGCGAGTACTGGAGCGGCGGGTGATCGACCACATCGTCCTTGAGTCTCCGCCAGCGCCAGAAAGCGTAGGGCCCCAAGAGCCCGAGGGCCCAGAGGATGGCCGGAGACTCAAAAGCAAGGCCCGTCATCGGTCGTTGGCCCCCCGGCCGAGGGCGCGGGCCCCGAGCAGAGAAGAGGCGAAATCGAAGACCCGCTCGAATTCCCGCTCCGACGGCTCCAGGCGACGCCACTGAAGCTCGGAGATCTGCATCATCAAACGACCGATCGGGCCGCTGAACCGCGACGAAATTTCAAGCGCCGTCAACGTCTTGGACGGCGCGGCCCCGGATCCGGTGTCGAGGGTGCTGCGGGTCACCGACGCCAAAGCGTGGACCCCCGCCCGCCGATCGTCCCGGTATTGCTTCCGCAGCGCCTCGATCCGGGCGATGATGCCGCCGGCCGGCTCCGGCCGGGGCGCCGGCGACGGCGCGGGCGCCGGTCTGGGGGCCGCCGGCGGTCTTTGACGCCGTCGACGACGCCAAAGCCACAGGGCCAGAGCGCAGAGGCCCAAAAAGAGCGCCCAGCCCCACGGGATTGAAGACGGCTCCAGCACGTGCAGGCCGTCCGCTAATCCATGGGGCAAGGTCTCCGTCATTTACTCTTTCCGGTAAACGATCTCGCCGGCGAGCACGGTGAGCACCACCGAGGCGTCAGCGATCTCCGAGTCCGGCACCTTCAGGATGTCCCGGTCGAGCACGACGATATCCGCGAGCTTGCCGACCTCGAGGGACCCGACCTCACCGTCCTGGAAGACCGACTTGGCGGCGTCGAGCGTCATCGCGCGGAGCGCCTCGAGGCGGCCCATCGCCTGGGCCGGGTAGAAGGCCTCGCCATTCGCCATCCGGCGGGTGACGGCGGCGTCGTAATTGGCAATCGGGTCCAGGTCTTCTACCGGGGCGTCGGTGCCGTTGACCACGAGGGCGCCGGAATCGATGAGCTCACGCCACATATAGGCGCCGGCCTCCGAACGCTCGGCGCCGAGGCGCTCGGGCACCCACGGGCCGTCGGAGGTGCAGTGCACGCTCTGCACCGACGCCACCACGCCGAGGTCGGCGAAGCGTCCCAAGTCCGACGGATCCACGTGCTGGACGTGCTCGACCCGCCACCGGCGATCCTGCTTTTCGGGGTGGGCCGCGAAGAGCTCCTCGTAGAGATCCAGTACTTCCCGATTGGCGCGGTCGCCGATCGCGTGCACGCAGAGCTGGAGGTCGTACTCGATCGCCAGCTCGCCCGTCTCGCGGATCTCCTCCGTCGGCATCAGCTGGAGGCCGACGGTGTCCGGGTCGTCCGTATAAGGCTCGAGCAGCCAGGCGCCGCGGGAGCCGAGGGCGCCGTCCATATAGCGCTTGATGCCGCCGACCACGACGCCGGGGCGGGTCGTGAGCTCGCCGCGTTCGAGGGTCGGAAGACCCGCGGCGAGCTCGTCGTTGGTGCCGCCGAGCATCATCCACAGCCGGGTGCCGAGCTCACCGTCGTCGGCGGCGGTTCGCAGGGCCGCAATCTCCGCGAAGGTCGACCCCGCGTCGTGGAAGGACGTGACGCCCTTCTCCCGACACTCCGCGCTCGCCAGCTCGATGACGCGCCGCACCTCACCGCCGTCGCCGCCGTCGCCGCTTCGCGCGTCCTGGACGAGCGCTTCGGCGGTTTCGTTGAGCAGACCCGTGGCCTTGCCGGCCCCGTCGCGGACGATGTCGCCGCCCTGCGGGTTCGGGGTCGAGTCGTCGATCTCGGCGAGCTCGAGGGCCTTGGCATTGACCAACACCGCGTGGCCGCTGGCGTGGGTCAAGAGCACGGGATGGTCGGGGGCGACGCGGGAGAGATCGTCATGGGTGGGGAAACCGTCGACGACGCGGGCCGGCTGATCGCTCCACTTGTCCTGGTGCCAGCCGCGGCCGCGGATCCATGACCCCGCCGGCGTTTGGGCGGCGGCGGCTTCGACCATGGCGACGATGTCGGTCCAGGTCGTCGCCTCGTTGAGTGGCAGCTGCATCTTTTTATCGCCGACGCCGAGGAAGTGGGCGTGGGCTTCCACGAAGCCCGGAATCACCAGCTGGCCGTCGAGCTCGACGACTTCGGTGCCGTCACCGACCAGGGCTTCGACCTCGGCACGGCTGCCGACGGCCAGGAGCCGACCGCCTTTGGCGGCGAGTGCCTCCGCCTCGGGCTGCCCCTCGTCGAGGGTGACGATTCGGCCGCCGAGCAGCACCACATCGGCGGCGCCCTCACCGATCGACAGCGGGGTGTCGACGTTTTGACAAGCGCTCATCGCGACCGCCAGGCCGACGGCGAGAACGGCGCGAGGACGCGCGGGAAGGATTGAAGAATGCCGTCTAAAACGGACTGCCATGGCATAGCTCCTCGGCCCGCTTCGGGGCCTGGGAAGATCCGTCGCGACGTCTGCCCGGGACCGGGGCCCGGGACCGGCGCGCGACGTGGGAAAGCGCCCGGACTCGGCGGGTCGCCGGCGGGCACATAAGACTGCAGGGTCATGGACTGGATTTTAGACGACTCGTCATAGAGTCCTGGGCCATGGATCCGAAAGATCTCATTGTCGCCGTCGACGCACGCGATCTCGACGCCTTGGGCCAAGTCCTCGGTCGGCTCACCGAAGGCTTTCGTGGGCTGCACACCCCGGGCGACGGCGCCGGCGGCGCGCTCCACCGAGCCGCCGGAGACGCCTGGCTTCCCGGCCTGCGGCGCCTACTCGCCGCCGGCGCCGACGCGGCCGGCCGAAACCGAGAAGGCGCCACGCCGCTCCACCTGGCCGCCGTGGACGGACGCCGCGTCGAACCGTACGCGTCCGGTGCCGATGGGGTAGAGCCGCGTCGACGATCCGGGCGCACGGTGCCATTCCCCAAGGACCCGCACACCATTCGCCGCGTGGTCGCGGCGCTGCACCGGCTGGGATTCGTCCCTCAGCCGATCCCCCCGTCGACCGTGCGCCGAGACCCGTGGGGCCGCGACGCCATGGCGCTGGCCGAGGCTTTCCACCGCGCCACCTGGGAAGACGCCGCCAGGGCCAACCTGCTGGCGGAGCTCAAAACCGACTGGGAGGACTTGCGGCGGGAAGCCCCGGAGCTGCTCGAACACCTAGGTAGGAGCTGGCCGAGCCGGGAGCTCTGCGCGACGCTTCTCGACGCCGGCGCGGACTTGGAGGCCAAGGACGACCGCGGGGCGACGCCGCTGATGGTCGCGGTCGGCCACGGCGCGGTCGACCTCGTCCACTTTCTCCTGGAGCGGGGCGCCGACCCGCATGCCGAGACCGAATTCGGCGACACGCCACTGCGGGAGGCGGTCGAGACCGGCCATGTGGAGATCGCCAGCACGCTGCTCGAAGCCGGCGCGCTGCCCCTGGACGTGCTGGCCCCGGCGGCCGCTTCCGGCGACGAGCCGATGCTCGAGCTGCTGCTCCGGCGCGGCGCGGATCCCAACGCCGCCAGTGACCTCGCCGAGGCTCCGCTTTTTGCCGCCGCGCGCTACGGCAAGTCGGCGGCGGTCGGGCTCCTAATCCAGGCCGGAGCCCGCCCCGACGCGGTCAATCCATACGGCGAATCGCCCCTCCACCTCGCCGCCGGCAGCGGCGGCCCGATCGAGATCCTCGGCCGTCTCGCCGAGCTCGCCGGCGTCGACCCCCTCGACCACCGCGGACGCACGCCGCTCTTCGCCGCCGTCGAGGCCGTGCACCGGGAAGCGGTGGAAGCTTTGATCTCCCTCGGCGCCGACGCTCGAATCCGCAGCCGTTCCGGAGCCGGTGTCCTGCACGCCTTCTTCGAAGACCTCGACGCTTTCGATCCCCTAGCCGCCGCGCGGATGCTGCGACATCTCGTCGCCGCCGGCGCCAAACCCGGCGACCGAGACGCCGAGGGCCGCTCGGCCGAAGAAATCGCCCGCGGGTGGGATGCGCCGTGGCTCCACGAAGCCCTGCGGATGACCTGAGCTCTAGGCGTGGCCGGAACGGGGCTCCGCCGTGGGCTGTTCCAGGGATCTGGTCGGTGAGAATTCGTAGCCATCCTCCGCGTCCGACGTCTTGTGTTTGCCGCTCCAGCTCTCGATGCGAACTTCGATCACCGACGTCCGCGCGAGGTCCCGGTCGCTGACGCCGCGGTAGTCCTCGCCGTAGGTGAACTGGGGCGCGTACTTGGCCATAAAGAGCCGTAGCGCCCGCTCCGCCTCCGCCTTGTCCTCCACCAGGTGTCCGGTGCCCTCGAGGATGACCGAGGCGTACTCGACGCTGAAATTCACCGCCGCGTCGCTGGGCAGAAGGCGCCCCATCTCCGACACCGTGAAAGCGACCCGGGGATTCTTCTCTAAGTCGTCGCGGGTGCGTCCCTTCTTGGCGGTATGCAGATAGAGACGCTGCACATCCGGGTCATAAACAAAGAGATTGGGATTCAAGGACGGTCGGTACTCGCCGCCGACGGTGGCGAGCACGCCGACGGCGGCCCGTCCAAGGAGTGATTCGATCCACCCCGAATCCTCGACGCCCCGGTCGCGGCGACGCGGAGCGACATAGTGAATATCGGGTCCCGGGATGGAATCTGCATTGGCGTGGGGGCAACGGATCTCGGCCATGGCGTGTCCTCCAAATGGGCGGGCGACGGTCCTTGTCGTCCGCGGTGTCCCAGAGTTTAGGGAGTTAAGTGGTACCCTTGAAGTACCAATGAAAGAAGAATCAACAGAACCAATTGACAGTCGGCCGCCATCCGGACACGCCGCCGCCGGGCGACTCGCGCCGTCCCGCGTCGATCCGGACGCCAAGGCGCCGCTCTATCGCCAGATCTACGACGGCCTGCGCCTCGACATCTTGGCCGGCGCGCTTCGCCCCGGACAGCGCCTGGCCTCCACCCGGGCCATGGCCCAGGAGCTCGGCGTGTCGAGGAATACGGTGCTTGAAGCGATCGACCAGCTCACCGCCGAGGGCTACCTGGTGGGTCGTGCCGGCTCCGGGACCTTTGTCACCGACCGGCTCCCGGACGATCTATTGCGCACCGCGCTCCCGGGCCGCGAGGCGCCGGCCGCCGGCCCGGATATCGCCCGCCGCGGGCATCAGTATCGCCAGTGGGCCCAAGCCTCGCGTTCGGAGCGAGCGCGGCCTTTTCAGCTCGGCCGCCCCGCCGTCGACCGCTTCCCGTGGCCCCTGTGGTGGCGCCTCAGCGCCAAGCGCGGCCGGACCGTCTCTCCGGAGTGGCTCGACTATTCGCCGTCCGCCGGCTATCCGCCCCTGCGCCGGGCCCTCGCCGATTACCTGCGGCGCTCGCGGGGGCTCGCGTGCTCGCCTGAGCAGATCCTCATTGTTCGCGGTTCCCAACAAGGCCTTGACCTGGCGGCCCGCGTGCTGCTCGACCCCGGGGACGCCGTGTGGATGGAAGATCCGGGCTACGGCGCCGCCGAGGTCGCCTTCGCCGCCGGCGGCGCCCGCCTCGTGCGCGTGCCGGTGGACAAAGACGGCCTCGATGTAGACGCCGGACGCCGGCTCGAGCCCGCAGCCCGGCTCGCCTACGTCACGCCGTCACACCAATACCCGCTCGGCGTCACGCTCTCGCTCGCCCGCCGCCTGCGGCTGCTGGAGTGGGCGCGGAGCGCCGGCGCCTGGGTGGTGGAGGACGACTACGACAGCGAATATCGCTACGAAGGCCGCCCGCTCGCCTCCCTCGCCGGCCTCGACGGCGGCGGCACCGTGATCTACCTCGGCACTTTGTCCAAGGTCCTTTTCCCGGCGCTCCGCCTCGGCTACCTCGTCGTGCCGGAAGCTCACCTCGACGCCTTCGTCGGCGCCCGCTACGCCAGCGATCGCCACACGTCGATCCTCGAACAGGCGGTGGTCGCCGACTTTCTCGACGGCGGCCACTTCGACCGCCACATCCGCCGCATGCGCGTGCTCTACGCCGAACGCCAAGCGGCGCTGGCGGACGCCGCGGGGTCCTATCTCGGCGGCGCCCTCGACCTGCAGAGCTCCCCCACCGGGCTCCACGACGTCGGCTGGCTCGGCCCGGGTCTCGACGATCGCCGGGTCGCCGCTGCCGCCGCCGAGCGCGGCGTCTTCGTCGGCGCGCTCTCGAATTACGGCCATCGCCCCATGCCGCCGGCCCTGCTCTTCGGCTACGCCGGTTTCCCGGCGGAAAGCCTACGGCGAGCGACGGAAGACTTGGCCCGCGTGCTCGACGGGCTTGGGGACTCATCCAGGGCGATCGGCGCCGCGCCTAGAATCGGACCTTCAGCCTCTCGAGGCCCCTGAAATGGTAGCTATTCTTGAACCGCGGCTCCTCGGCGAGCTCCAGAGAACCGAGGCGTGAGAGCACGATCGGGAAGGCCGTCTGCAGCTCGAGCCGGGCCAGCGGCGCCCCCAGGCAGTAGTGGAGACCGGCGCCGAACGAGACGTGGGCGTTGCGCGGCCGGGCGAGGTCGAGATCACCGGGATGATCAAAGACCGCCGGATCTCGATTCGCCGAGCCGAGCACCAGGGACACCTCCATGCCCGCACGGAGCTCCAAGTCCCCGACGCGGATGTCTTCGCGGGCGAAGCGATTGAAGAGGTGCAGCGGCGTATCGAAACGCAACAGCTCCTCGATGGCGGACGGCGTCAGCGACGGATCGCGCCGCCAGCGTTCGAGCTGCTCGGGGTGGCGAAGCAGCGCCAGGATGCCGTTACCGATCACATTGACGGTCGCCTCGTGGCCGGCGTTCAAGAGCAGAATACAGGTGGCGATGAGCTCCTCTTCGCTCAGGCGATCACCTTCTTCCTCCGCCTGGATCAGCTGGGTCAGCAGGTCATCCCGGGGCTCCAGCCGTCGGCGGGCGACGTAGCTGCGGAGGAAACGCACGAATTCGTCGGCCGAGCGACGGGCGTCGGCGATTTGCTCCGCACTCGGGTCGAGCTCGTAGACCGCCACCATGTCGTGGGACCAGTCGAGCAGCTGCTGCCCCATGGAGGTGGGCACGCCCAAGAGCTCCGCGATCACCACCAGCGGGACCGGAGTGGCGAAACTCGGCAGCAGGTCGACTTCGCCTTTGGCCTCAAACCCGTCGATCAGCTCGTGGCAGAGGGCCTCGACGCGCGGTCGCAGCGTTTCGATGCGGCGCGCGATGAAGGCCCCCTGGACCAGGCGGCGGAGCCGCGTATGGGACGGCGGCTCCATCTCGAGCAGGCTAAATCGGTCGACGTCGAGGATGGGCACGTTGACGTCAACCCCTTCGACGCCCTCGAGGGATCGACCGAAGCGGCGGTCCCGCAAGGTCGCCGACACCTCCCGGTGGCCGAAGAAGCACCAGCGATCAAACTCCCGCCAATACACCACCGGCGAGAGCGCGCGGATCTCGCGGTAAGCCGCGTAGGGGTCGCCGTAGAATTCGGAGTCCCTGGGGTTGAGGCTCAGCTCTCGGGCGTCGGCGTCAAGATGCATAAGGGGTCGATCTAATTCTCAGGCGGGGCGACGAACCGTAAGCCCCCGACCCGCCGCGCGCTGCGGCCTAGCCCGCGGCAAGAGTCCGCCGGGTCCGCGGGCCCGTCGCGGCGCCCGCGGACTCGAAGAGGTCGACCTCAGGACGTCACCAGGGACTCGAGGGTCTCGGCGTGGAAGCCGACCAAGAGTCGATCTCCGACGCGAACGATCGGCGCCCGGTAGTTGCCGGTCGGCCCCTTGAGGTCGTCGAGGGCGGTCTCCGAGGCGGCGAGCTCGCGGACCTTCTTGCCCCTGGCTACCAACACGGTCGACACGGCGTCGACGAGGGCTTGCGCTTCCCCGTCGTCGAGCGGTTGCTTGCGGCTATTGCGTTCTTCAATCACTTCGGTCTCAGTGCGCTGCAGCACCTCACGGGTGCGCTCACAGCTCTTTCAACTCGGGCGGCGATAAAACAGCTCGATGGAACTCATCGCTTTTCTCCTGCGGAATGTCGGCGGGCGGGATCGTACCGTGATTATGGACCACGCTTCGCCGCGGTGTCGGAAACCGATGCGGTGCTGGACACCGTAGATCCAGCGACGGCGGCGTCGACGCCGCTGCGCCCCGACCCAAGCCCCCACCGATCCCGCCGACCCGGAGCTCCCACCATGACCCGCCACCTCACCCCGTTGCTCGCCGGCGTTTTTCTTTTCCTCGGCGCGCTGCCCGCCGCCGACCTCTCCGCGAGACCCGAGCCCGCCGCGTCTGAAACGGACGCCGGAACGCCCCAGGGCGCCGCGGACGAAGCGTCAAACCCCACGCCCCGCCAGCTCGCCGAGCTCTTCTTCGACCTCGCCAATCCGGAGCCGGACGTCTACAAAGAAGCCTTCAAAGTCATCGAGGCCCACTGGCATCCGGGCATGTCGCCGATGGCCCTGGAGCTCGCGCGCCTCGCCAACCGAGACAGTCGGAATCGCATCTACCGCCTGCTCGAAGAAAAAACCGGCAAGCGCTTCGACAGCGACACGGACGCCTGGTGGGAATGGCTCTGGCGGCAAGAGCTCGAGGCCTTCCCGACCTACCCGTACTTCAAGGCACTGCTTTGGGGCTTCATCGACACCCGCTTCGTCGACTACTTCTCCAATGACCGTGCCGCCACGATTCGCCTCGACGAAGTCCGCTGGGGCGGCGTGGTCCAAGACGGCATCCCGCCGCTCCGCGGACCGGAGATGATCACGGCCGACGACGCCGATTACCTGCGCGACGATCACGTGGTCTTCGGCCTCGAAGTGAACGGCGACGTCCGCGCCTATCCGAAGCGCATCCTGGCCTGGCACGAGATGTTCGTCGACACCGTCGGCGGCGTGCCGGTGGCGGGGGTCTACTGCACGCTCTGCGGCACCATGATTCTGTACGAGACCACCGTCGACGGAACGCCGCATGAGCTCGGCACCAGCGGCTTCCTCTACCGCTCCAACAAGCTCATGTATGACCGCGAGACGCAGTCGCTATGGAGCACCATCGAAGGCGAGCCCGTCATCGGCCCGCTGGTCGGCCAAGGCATCCAGCTACCGATCCGCGGCGTGGTCACCACCACCTGGGGCGAATGGCGTCGACGCCATCCAAAAACCACGGTGCTCTCCCTCAATACGGGCCACCAGCGCGACTACGCCGAAGGCGCGGCGTACCGCGAGTATTTCGCCACCGACCAGCTCATGTTCACGGTGCCCGAGAAAGACCGGCGGCTGAAGAACAAAGCCGAAGTGCTCGCCCTGGACTTTCGAAACGGCGCCACGCCGCTGGCGATCTCAGCCCGCTATCTCACGCGCAACCCGGTCTTCCACGAGGCCCTCGGCGACGAGCGCTTCGTCGTCCTCACCGACGACTCCGGCGCCAATCGGGTCTACCGCACGGGCGACGTACGCTTCGAGTCCTGGGACCAAGACCGCAAGGCCGTCGACGGGAAGGGCGGCACGTGGAAAGTGACCGAGCAGGGGCTCGCGGCGGACGACGGCACCGTGCTCGAACGCCTGCCGGCGCACCGAGCCTTTTGGTTCGGCTGGCGTTCCGCCCACCCGGATACGCGCCTGATCAAATAAGGATCGCCGGCGGCACGCCCGCAGCGCGTCGGCGACGTAGAATGCGGCCATGAGCAAGCTGACGATTCTCGGCGCTAAGCCGACGCCTTCCCAAGAAGACCAGGCTTTCCTGACGCAGGAGCAGCCGATTTCGACGCCTGAATTCCTCCAAGCGCTGATGGAGGATCGGCGGGAAGACATCGCCAAGATGATCGTGCAGGACGATCGCCTCGTCCGCAGCCGCGATGTCGCCGGCGCCAGCGCCGTCCAGCTTGCTGTCTACCACGGCCTGGACGAGATGCTCGGCATTTTGCTGCGCGCCGACGTCGCCCTGGATCTCGCCGAAGCGTCGGCCGCCGGGCAGATGGAGCGCGTGCGCGAGCTGATCGACGGCGAAGCGGACGTCAATGAGCCCGGCGGCGACGGCTTCCACCCCCTCACCTTGGCGGCCACCTACGGACGCGTTGAGGTGGCGGAGGCCTTGGTGGCTGCGGGGGCCGATCCTTCGAGTGCGGCGGCGAACCCGACGCTGACAACACCGCTGCACGGCGCCGCCGGCTGCAAGCGGAGCGAACCCGCTGAAAAAATCGTGGCGGGACTGATCGACGCCGGGGCCGACGTCGACGCGGAGCAGGCCGGCGGCTTCACGGCCCTCCACCGGGCGGCCGGGGTCGGCCATACGGCGGTCGTCAAGCGACTGATCGACGCCGGAGCCGACGCGACGATCGAGAGCGATCTCGGAGTCACCGCCAAGGATCTCGCCTCGGAGCGGGGCCACCTCCTGCTGATGGCGCTCTTCGACTAGCAGCCCGCGGTGAAAGTTAGCCGAACGCGAGAGTGAGCAATTTGTCGCTGGGTTGAGGCGAAAAATTGCAGGAACACTGTTCGTATTTCTAGATTCTTCAACGAAAAGCCAGCGAAGAAGGGGCGCTCGCAGCGCGGCTGGACTATTGCCACGGGCTGCTAAGCCCACAAAGAAATACCCGGCGTGGCCGCCGGGTCACTCGAGGTTCGCTCCTGTCTTTCCAGACGCCGACCCAGTCGGCGCCCGGAGGCTTCCCGCAGACGCTCCGGCGGCAGCGGCTGTGGCCCCTGCGGCGGTACCGCCTGCGATTCCTTATCTTTAACTTCGCCACCTTTCAAAACACATAACGATACGCAGCGACTGGGCGGACAGTTGAAATATTACGAAATATATTTCAAACGACCGGTAGGGACGACGGTCGGCGAGCTGCCGCGGAGCGAGACGGACGGTCAACCCGCCTCGGCCGGCAACCTCCGAAGACGGCTAAATGTCTTCAAATAAAAGAAAAACCCGGCGCGGCCGCCGGGTCACTCGAGGTTCGCTCCGGTCATCCCCGCCCGCCGGCACAGCCGAAAGGCGGGGGTTTCCTTATCGCCCGAATCGATGTCTCCGAAGTGTCGCTCTCCGGCGGCATCGCCCCGCGCGATGGAAGAATCGTACGCCGTGCACATTGCAATTCGCATTACGAAATTCGACGCAAACTCGACGGTTAAATATTACAAAAACATAACCGTCGAAGCCTCCGCGGGCCGACGCTCCACATCGGCCGAGCTAAGCCCCGTCGTCGAGATCACCGAGTCGTCGACGCAGGGCGAGTAGCTCGCTTTGCAGCATCCCGAGGCTCGACTCGAGGTCCTTCACCTGACCCTCGAGCGATTCGATCCGCTCCATAGCCGTCGGTCCCCGCGGCCCCGCCGGCGCCGCCGGCTTTGGCGCCGGCGACACGACAGCCTCTGCGGGGGCTTCGAAGTCTTCGTCCCCCGCGAGGTGCATCCAGCGATTCTCCCGCTGCCCCGCCTGCCGCGGCAGCTCCCTCACCAGGGAATCCTCGTCGCCGGCGGCGAGGTCGGCGAGCGTCGCTTCCACCTCCGCCACCGACGCAAAGGAGTGCATGCGCTCTGAACGGGTCTTAAGCTCGCCGGACGTTTGGGGACCACGCAGCAGGAGGATCGTCATGATCGCCTTCCGCCCAGGGGTGAGGTGCCAGCGCCGGTCGAGGCGGTGTTCCCACCGTTCAACGCGGGCGCCGTCGGAGCGCCAAGTCAAGACGTCGAGGCGGAGTCTATCCAGCGTCTCGACCACCTCGGTCTCGGTGAGCTGGGTGACCGGCGCGCGGTTCGTCTTCTGGTTGCATGCGGCGATCAGGGCATTGACGGTCAGCGGATACTGGTCCGGCGTCGTCTGCTCCTTCTCCATAAGCACACCCAGGACGCGTAATTCGAAGAAATCAAGCGGTCGAGTTCGGGGCAAAGGGCACCTCCGGGAGCTGGCCAAAACGTCGAAATGACGTCGGCACGGCGCCGCGCTCGCAGCGCGACGCGGCTTCTACCGCTGGCTGCCGAGGCGGCCGAGGTCGCGGCGAAACCGCGATCCTCTGAAATCGTACAATGCTCGACCTCCCGGGGCCCACCGCCGCGCCGAGCGAAGGCACGCCAACTCTCGGCCGGAGATCTCGAGAACCACGGCCAGCGCGCGTCTGCCGACCCGCCCGACCTCCGTTCGCCACCCGTTTTTCCTTGACCCATCCCCGTCGATCGCGGATTGCCCGCGCGTCCGCCGCGTCGATTCATGAACTGCCACGGAGCTTGTATGAAACCAACACCTCCCAACCCACACCGTCGCCGAGCCCCGCTGTGGCGGGCCGCGCTGACGGCGGCGCTCGCCGCGTCCGCGGCGACCGCCGTCGCCGATAGCGTCCGAGACGCGCGAACGCCGAGTGTGCACGCCCTGGTCGGCGCGCGCATCGTCATCGCCCCGGGCCAAATCCTCGAGACCGGCACGCTGGTGATCCGCGACGGCCTGATCGAAGCCGTGGGCGCCGATCTCGAGCCGCCCGCCGACGCCCGCATTTGGGAACTCGACGACCTCACTCTCTATCCGGGCCTCATCGAAAGTTTCCACCTCCGCGACTGGCCCGAAGCGGACGACGACGGCGCCCCGCAGGGGGGCCACGGGAACGCCCTCGTCACGCCCGAGCGCGACATGCTGCTCCACGCCCACCACGGCGGCACGTTCACCAAGCTCCGCGAAGCGGGCTTCACCACCGCCGCCATGGCCCCCAAGGCGGGGCTCTTCCGCGGCCAAAGCGTGGTCAGCAACCTCGGCGACGGCGACATCCAAGCCAACGTCCTGACCCCGCGCCGCGCCCAGCACATGCACCTCACCACGAGCGGCGGCTTCGGCGAGGGCTATCCGACGTCGACCATGGGCTCGGTCGCCTTGGTCCGCCAGACCCTGCTCGACGCCGCTCACCAAACCAAAGCCCGGGAGATCTTCGCGAAGAATCCGCGCCAGAAGCGTCCCGCCTACTCGACGGCCTTGGCCGCCCTTGAAGGCGCAGCCGCCGGCACCCAGCCGGTGGTCATCGAGAGTGACGACCTGCGGCACAGCATGCTCTGGGTCGCCCTCGCCGCCGAGTTCACACTCGACGCCACGGTCGTGGGCAACGGTTCGGAGTACCGTCGGATCGAAGAGCTCGCGGCATCCGGCCTGCGCTGGGTCCTGCCGCTGAATTTCCCCAAGGCGCCGAAAGTCAAGGACGAGGACGACCTGAGCGTGGATCTCAAGACCCTCCGGCACTGGTACTGGGCGCCCCACAATTTGCAGATGGCCACGGACGCGGGAGTCGACTTCGTGCTCACGAGCCACCGCCTCAGCGAGCCCCGGAAGATCCACGAGATGGCGGCCCGGGCCATCGCCCGCGGGTTTTCCGCCGACGACGTGCTCGCCGCCTTCACGACCCGTCCGGCGGCCCGCTTCGGGCTCGAAGGCCGCGCCGGCAGCCTCGAGGCCGGCAAAATGGCCAATATCGTCGTCGCCGACGGCGACCTCTTCACCGACGACACCACGATCCGTAGCGTCTGGGTCGACGGCACACACTACGAAATCAAAGAAATCGAACCGCCGACCGTCGATCCCCTCGGCACCTGGGCCGTCGCCATCGACACCGGCGACGGCGTCATGAACGTCCAGATGACCCTCACCGGCACCGTCGACTCGCTCGAAGGGACCGTCGGCACGCCGATGGGCGCGCTGCCGCTCGACGACGTCTACGTCTCCGGCGACACCGTCGAGGTCGCCATCGATTCCACCCCCCTGGGCATGCCCGGCGTGGTGACCATGTCGATGTCGATCGACGGCGATTCCGCCTCCGGGCCCGGCACCTCGCCCCAAGGCCCCTTTACCTTCACCGCTGAAAGAACCGCCGGTCCGGAGGCGCCTGAGTCGTCGTCCGCCACAGAGGAGGTGGAACGATGAGCCGCACTCTGCTTTCCATCCTGCTCCTCCTCGCCTGGAACCAGGGCGCGGCGGGGGCCCAAGAAACCACCCCGGAGGCTCAAGAATCCGAGGCCCAGGAATCCGGAGCCCACGCCTCGACCGAAGCGGACGGGCATAGCCACGCCGATCACGCCGACCACGCCCAAGGGGCCGAGGACGCCGACGCCGTCAAGCCCTACGAGCCCGAGGACTACCCCGCCGTCGCCTTCGAGCCGGCGTCGTGGCGCGCCGTCGAGCCGGAGCAGCCCGACATCATCTTCGTCAGAGGCGCGTCGGTCGTCACCAGCGGCCCCGCGGGCGCGTGGCGAGAGGCCGACCTCTTGGTTGAGAAAGGCATCATCAAAGCCGTCGGCCCGGGACTCTACGCCCCCGAAGGCGCACTGATCATCGACGGCGCCGGGAAAACGGTCACCCCCGGCATCATCGACGCCCATAGCCACACGGCCATCTTCGGCGGCGTCAACGAAGGCTCGAATATCACCACCGCCGAGGTACGCATCGCCGATGTCATCGACGCCGGCGACGTCAATCTTTATCGGCAGCTCGCCGGCGGCGTGACGTCCGCCAACTTGCTGCACGGCTCCGCCAACTCGATCGGCGGTCAAAACGCCGTCATCAAGCTGCGCTGGGGCGCCCCGGCGTCCGGCCTGCTCTTCGACGACGCGCCCCAAGGGATCAAATTCGCCCTCGGCGAAAATCCCAAGCAGTCGAATTGGGGCGTCGACACGACCCGGTACCCTCAGACCAGGCAAGGGGTCGAGCAGTCGATCCGCGAACGCTTTGACGCCGCCCTCGACTACCGCGCCGCCTTCGAGCGGTACGAAAAAGCCGGCGGCGCACAATCCGGCCTCATACCGCCGCGTCGCGACCTGCAAATCGAGGCGATGCTCGAAATCATCGACGGGACCCGCCTCGTGCACGCCCACTCCTACCGCGCCGACGAAATCCTCATGCTGCTCAGCGTCGCCGAGGACTACGGCTTCACGATCGCTAGTTTCCAGCACGTGCTCGAAGGCTACAAAGTGGCCGACGAGCTCGCCGCCGCCGGCGCCGGCGCGTCGACCTTCAGCGACTGGTGGGCGTTTAAGTATGAAGTCGTCGACGCCATTCCATGGAACGGCGCCATCATGTGGGACCGCGGCGTCGTGACGTCCTTCAACTCGGACAGCAGCGAGCTCGCCCGTCGCCTCAACCTCGAAGGCTCCAAGGCCATTCGCTACGGCGGCGTTAACCCGATGGATGCGCTGAAGTTCGTCACCATCAATCCGGCCATCCAACTCGGCATCGACGAGTGGGTCGGCTCCCTCGAACCCGGCAAGCACGCTGATTTCGTGATCTGGAGCGGTCCTCCGTACTCCACTTATTCGATCGTGCTCGAGACCTGGATCGACGGCCGCAAGTACTTCGACCGCCGGGCCGACCTCGAAGCACGGGAGCGGATCGCGGCTGAACGTCAGGCCTTGATCGCAGCGGTGCGCGCCGCCGAAGACGGCGACAAAGGGGAAGACAACCCCGAGGCGACCAACGACGAGTCGGACCACGCCCACTACCACGGACCCCACCAACACGGCCCGCACCAGGAGGCCAACTGATGAAGCCCTTCGACGCGATTCGAACCCTCGCTGTCCGCTCCCTCGCGGTCGGCCTCGCGGGCCTCTGCGCCGTCGGTGTCTACGCCCAGGATGAAGGAGACGCCATCCTCGGCGCGGGCGCCGCCGACGGCGACGGACTCCGCGCGCAGATCAACGCCGCCGCCATGGGCGACATCGATCTGGCGATCTTCAACGCGACCGTGCACTCCTTAGACCGGGCCGCCGATACCGACACGACGGTCATCGTCCAAGACGGCAAGATTAGGGCGACCGGCCGCTGGATCACGGTGCCGGAAGGCGTCCCGACCGTCGACGCCGGGGGCAAGCACCTTTTCCCCGGCTTCATCCAGGCCTTCACCACCCTCGGCCTGATCGAGATCGGCAGCGTCCGCGGCACCCGCGACGTCAACGAGATCGGGGAGAACAACGCCGACCTGCGGGCCGAAGTCGCCTTTAATGCCGACTCCCTCCGCCTGCCCCCGTCGGTCAGGGGCGGCGTCCTGGCGGCCCACGTGCGCCAAAGCGGCGGACTCTTCGCCGGTACCACCGCGGTCATGCGCTTGGAAGGCTGGAACTGGCGGGACATGGCGGTGAAGACCGACGCCGGCATGGTCTTGAACTTCCCGCAGGTCGCGGACGGCGGTGATGACGACGGCGAGGCCGAGAAGGCCCTCAAAGCCCTCAACCAGCTGGCCACAGACGTCGCCGCCTACGGCAAGGCCCGCGACGCCGCGTCCCCCGGCCTCGCCCTCGACGCGAAAATGGACGCGCTGATCCCGGTCTTCAAAAACGAGCTCAAGCTTTTCGTGGTCGCCACCGGCGGCCGCAACCAGATCGACGCCGCCCTCGACTGGATCGAAGAGAAAGAGCTGACCGACGTCGTGCTGGTGAGCAATTACGAAGCGCGCTACGTCAAGGATCGCCTCGCCGACGCGTCGATCCCGGTGATCATCACCGACGTGCTCGCCCTGCCCAGTCGGGACTGGGAACCCTATGACGCGGCCTACAGCGCACCCGCGGCTTTGCACGAAGCCGGCGTGACCTTCGCCATCGCCGGCGAGGGCAACGGTTTCGCCTCGTCGAATACCCGCAACCTACCGTTCCACGCGGCGATGGCGGCGGCCTTCGGGCTGCCTCGGAACGTGGCGCTCAAGAGCGTGACGCAGACCCCCGCGGAGATCCTCGGCGTCGCCGACCGCCTGGGCAAAATCGAAGCTGGACGCGAAGCCACTTTCTTTCTGGCGAACTCGGACGTGCTCGAGATCTATAGCGAGATCGAGCGCGTCTGGATCGCCGGCCGCGAGGTCGACCTCACCCAAGACCACCAGTACCGTCTCTATCGGAAGTACCAGGAGCGTCCGCGCCCGGTGGTCGACGTCGAGTCGGACGCCGCGGCCCCGGCAGAGCCAGCGACCGAGTAGCCGACCGGGCTGAACGCTCTTAGCGACGCGATCGAGCCGGATCCGGGGTGTCCCGGATCCGGCTTTTTGTTCCGGCGAGGGAGCCGCCGGTTTATCCGGCCCGCGAGCCGCCGGCCGGCGCCCGCGTCAGCTATCGCGCCACAGACGCTGCCACCAAGGCTTCGGCTCCGGCTTCTCGCCGAGCGCCATCTCACGCCGGATCTCTTTCAGCGGCCGCCCCGTCAGGTTGGCCAAGCGCTGCGCCTCCTGCTCCTGACGCTCGGCCACTTCTTCGAGATATTGCCGTCCTTCCGAGCACCGTCCGGCGTCGCCGCTGAACGGTCGACGCAGGATGTAACGCCCTTGGAAATTGCTCCGGTCCTTGGTTTCCTGGAAGACCAGATCTTCAGGAAATGACGACGCCGTGTAGCTCATGTGCAGCCGGGTCACAAACACGTCTTGGGCGGGCTGCTGCGGGACGAAGCGCCGCCCCGGCCCCGGCTCGTCGAGCCAAAACACGCCCAGCCGGCGCAGCTCGTCCGGCGTCAGGGGATCGGCGGCGCAGGGGTCACACCACGCCATATCCCAGGCATATTCGAGGAATACCGCCCGGCGCTTCTCTTTCTCCGCCTGGTGCGCGAAGAGCTGGCGGTAGAAGGCGCCGAAATCCTTCTCGACGATTTCCGGGATTTCCACATTCGAGGGCAGGCGCACCGTGCGGTAATTCGACGCCTCGACCCGACCCGTGCGCGTCAGGATCCACACGAAGAGCTCCTGCGGCCCGTCGGCGTTGACCGTCCCCAAACGCACCGGAAGCATGAATTTCGGCGACTCGAACGCGATCTGCAAAGGCCGCAGGTCGGTGTAGCCGAGCCGCGCCTGGGCGTCGAGGTTGACCTTCGCGACGAAGAAGCGCATGCCCTGCTTCAGGTAGCTGCCGAGCACCGGCGCCGCGCCGTCCGGCAAACGGTAGCCCTCTTCCCGCAGCCAGGTTTCAAGACCCTGGCTCTCCTGCGCCGACAGCAGCACGATGTCGTACTCGCCCACGGTATAGGACGCTTCGATGCTGACGCCCAGGCTCTCCGCCCGAAGCTGGCGTGCCGCGCTTTGGGGCGCGGCGCCCATCTCCATGACGGTATCGGCGAAGTATCGGCGCCGGGACTGGCACGGGTCGTCATCGTGGTATTCGACCAGTCGGGGTGCCGTATAGGCGTCGAGGTGGTCGATGACCGCGCGGTCGCCGACGTGGATTTGATCCCGGCCGATGAGCGTCGGCACCGGGATGACCATCGCGAATTCCTCGGGATCGCCTTCATAGTCATTCGACATCGTGAGCACCGTGCGATCACCGTCGCGCACGATGACGACCTTTGATGCGCGGTTATAAAGGTCCGAATCCGCCTTGGCGACATAGAAGCCGCAGAAGGCCGACGCCGGCGTTGCGCTGAGGCCCGCGAGGCAGAAGAGCACACAGGCGACCGCGGGGCGGAGCCGGTTGAAAAACGACAGCGGGGGCGTGGACTGTAGTGATCGAAACATACCTATCTCCTTGGACGGGTCTGGAGGTTGACGTCAGGTCGAGGGAAGCTCCCTCCGGCGGCGGGAACGCGACCGGGATAGAGCCAGGGGAACCGGCGTGGGCTGGGCCGCGGCGGCTGGAGTCGAGATCGGGGCCGAGGAGAGCGGGCCCTTAGGGGTTGGGACCGAGGGGGTCGGAGCCGCGCCCCAGTCGTAGCGTTCCCCCGGCACCAGCCGGTCGAGCAGCGGCACCGCCGGCGCCGACAGCACGAGGGCGAAGAGCAGCCCATTTGGCTTGAAGAGCGCAAACTGCCAATAGCCCGCGACCGTGGCCACCAAGACCGCCCAAGCGATGCGCCCGGCCCGCGAATTCGGCGTCGTCTTCGGATCGGAAATCATGAAGAAGGCAAAGAGCAGCAGGGCCCCGTTCTGGAGCTGGTGCCAGGGAATCGTCAGCGGGTCGCCGAGCCATAGGGCGCGGCCGAAGAGCACCCCGCCCCAGGCCGCGAGGAAAGCCCAGGTCACGTCGGTTCGCCTCGACCGATGCACCACGAAGACGCCGAGGCACAGGAAGAAGAATCCCGCGACGGCGGCCGAACCCCACTGCCCCGGGGACACCCAGACGCCGTCGATGCATAGGAGTCCGACCACCAGCCCGAAGTTGGTGGGATTGAAGACGTGTTTTCCGCGCGCCCTGACGGTGAACTTCGACAGGATCGTGATCACCGCCACGACGGCGGCCTCCCGCGGCGACGCCGCCCGCAGCAGCAGGCATAGCGAGAGACTCGAGATCAAGGCGCTTTTCACCTCGAAGCGGGGCAGCCCCACCGCCCGACTCGCCAGCCACTGGGTCAGGACCGCGACGCCGACCAGGGTCAGCGCCACCGCCGGCACCACATCAAAGTCGAGCACGGTCACGCCGTAGGTGAGAAGACTCGCCAGCGCCAAGATCTGCCAGCGTCGGGGGTCGCGGGGTTTCTGCTCTTCCATACCCCTTCGACACCCGAGGTTCTCTCTGTGCAACCGGCGACGTCAAAAAACTTCGGAAAAAACCGACCGCCTTCCGTCTGGATGCATTCGCCCGCCCATCGAGATATGTTGGACCCGCCATGACCGAAAGCGAGTCGACCGCACCGCGCCGCCCAGGCCGCCCCGACCGCGACAACGCGGAGCGCGGGCCCGAATCGGCCAGCGACGCGGAGCGGCCCCGCACCGTCGGCCCCTTCCAGCTGGGCGAATCCCTCGGCAGCGGCGCCATGGGCGAGGTCTACCTCGCGCAGGACGAACGGCTCGGCCGCTGGGTTGCGCTGAAGCGCATCCAGCCGGGACACCACAGTCGGGAGAGTCGGACCCGTTTTCGACGGGAGGCGAAAGCCGTAGCGAAGCTGCGCCACCGCTCCATCGTGCAGATCCACGATCTGCTCGAGACCGAAGACGGCGACTGGCTGGTCATGGAGCGCCTCGAAGGAGAGTCCCTCGCCCACCGGCTTGAGGGCGCCCCGCTCGACCCCCTCAAGGCCGTGGGCCTCGCCAAACGGATCGCGGAAGGTCTGGCCGAGGCCCACGCCCACGGCGTCGTCCACCGCGACCTAAAGCCTTCCAACATCATGCTCACGGCGACGGGGGTCAAGATCCTCGACTTCGGGCTCGCCAAAACCGAATCCCGAGACCGCGACGACAGCGGGGCCACCGCGGAAGGCCAGCTCATCGGGACCATCGGCGCCATGGCGCCTGAGCAGGCCATGGGACTCGAAATCGACGAGCGGGCCGACCTTTTCGCCCTTGGCATGCTGCTTTACCAGATGCTGACCGGCGTCGCCCCGTTCAAGCGACGCACGGCCTTGGCGACCCTCAACGCGATCTGCGACGCCACCCCCGCCGCCGTCTCGGAGGCGGCGCCCGATGTGCCCGCTGATCTCCAGCGTCTGGTCCACGAGCTGCTGGAGAAGCGGCCCGACGATCGTCCAGAAAGCGCCCAGGTGGTCGTCGACCGACTGCGGCGCGCCCGGGCCGAGCTCGGCGGATCCTCGGCCTCCTACTCATCCGCGGCGCCGATCGCGGCGCCGGCACACCGAGGGATGGGACTGCTCGCCTGGGCCGCGGGTCTCGCCATCGCCGGCGCCGTCGGCCTATCGATTCTTTTCTCCATCCGACCGGCCGCCCCGGCCCCGCCCGACGACACCCCCCTGAAGCTGCTCGTTTCGCCGTTTTTCTACAGCGGGCTCGAAAGTCACCGATTCTTCGCCCAGGGCCTGGGCGAAGAAATCCGCGTGCGACTAAGCGCCCTCGACGACGTCATGGTGATCTCCCGGCTCGCCGCGGAGGCCGGAGCCGACGAGTATGCCAGGCCTTCTGCCGACTTCAGGCTCGACGGCACGGTCGCCTGGCCCGGGGACGGTCGTCCTGTGACCGTCAACCTGCGCCTCACGGCCGATGGGGAGCGCTTACCGACCTGGGAACAAACCTTCGAAGAGCTGCCTGACGAAGTCTTGGCCCTGCAAGCGAAGCTCGCGGGGGATGTCGCCCAGCAGCTTCCGATCCGCGTCGGCGAGATCGATCGGCTGTCCATGCAGCGCCAAGGCACCGATAGCCAGCCGGCGTATCTGGCCTACCTCGAGGGTCTCGACTGGGAACAGCGCTCCCGCTTTGCCCTCGAGCACCTCGATCGGGCGCTGCTCGCCTACCGTCAAGCGGTCGACGAAGATAGCGGCTTCGTCGACGCGAGGGCGCGCGCCATCCGATTCGAAACCTTCGACTACTTAAACCGCTCGCGCTCCCCGGAAAAAGCGCAAGAGATCCGCCGCCAGCTGCTGCTGCTCCAGCAGCTCGCCCCGGATGATGTGGCCACCCGGCTCGCCGCCGCCGAGGTGACCTACCGCGTCGAGGGCGACCTCGACCGGGCGTACGCCGAGCTCGCGGCGGTGCTCGCCGCCGAGCCCAACCACGCCGAAGCGCTCGCCACCCTCGGCTACCTCCAGCGCCGCCGGGGCCACCTCCGCGAGGCCGTCCGCGCCCTCGAAAAGGCCGCCGAGCTCTCGCCGCTCGACGCGGCCCTACCCGGCTTCATCGCCGAAACCTACCGCGCGGAGCGCGACCTCGACGCCGCCTGGCTCTGGTATCAGCGCTCCCTCCAGCTGGCGCCCGGCGACGGCTGGATCCGCGGCCAGGCGGCCCTCGTACGGTTTGAGCTCGACGGCTGCGGCGATCCGGCCTGCGGCGGCGACCGCGGCGCCGGCGCCCTCGCCCTTCTCGACCAAGCCCCGGAGCCCGACGACGAAGCGATCCAGCTCCACCGGTTTTGGCTCGACGCCGGCCTGAGCCACGGCGACCCGGAACGCCTGGCGGCTGCCTATGCGCGGTTGCCGTCGCCATTCAAGGAGCCGGCCTACGCCCTGATCTCCTTTCCCAGCCGCGCCGCGGTGCTCCAGCGCCTCGGGCGCACCTCCGAGCTCCGTCAGCTCGCGGCCCGCCAGCGCACCCGGCTCCGTCAAGACATCCTTCTCGACCCCGAATATCCGGCGAATCACTGTTTTCTCTCCATCTCGGTCGCCCTCGACCCGGCCCCGGACGCTTTGGACCGCGCGCGGCGCCACGCCGACACCTGCATCGAGCTCGCCCGCGCCGACCGCTTCTCAGGCCCCAGGGCCCGCGAACGTTGGGCCATGGCCTTGACTCTCTCCGGCCACCACGCCGAAGCGGCCGACCTCATCGAGCCCCTGCTCGGTGAGAGCTATCAGCGCGCCCTCACCCGCCGAGGGCTCCGCCACGATCCGATGTGGGCTCCCGTCGCCGCCCACCTCAGCGGCCGCGCCCCGGCGCCCCCTTGAGCTAGACGCCCCGCGGATTCCGGCGCCCACGAGTCGACGGGTCCCCGGACTGCACCGCGGAATCTCGTCGCAGGGTTGCATCAGAGCGACGATTAATCTATTCTTATAGAAGATTGGCTATATATATTGGCCATTTGAAAACCGTTGCGTTCCGCCAACCTCTGTTAGACTACAGAGTGTTTGGGGCGTTGGGCCCCAGTTTCTTTCACTTTCGTCACAGGAGGCGATGATGAACTTCGATACGCGACAACTGTCCGTGTCCCTCTCCACTCTGATCGGCGTCGAGGATGGGCTGTGCCCCCTTGAAACCAAGCCGTTCAGCGAGCTCGACGGGTGTCCCCTCGAGACCAGGCCGTTTGACCTGGCGGGCGCCTGCCCGCTGGAAACGAAACCTTTCACGGCGCCCGAGGACCTCTCCGCAGCGGCGGCGTGCCCGCTCGAGACGAAACCTTTCGTTAGCGCCGAGGTCGAGGCGGTCGCCCTGATCTGAGCATGCCCCCTCGCGTCGACGGCCTGGCGGCCCTCGTCCTGCGGACCAGCTCGCATTGCGCGGTGGTGCCGCGGGAATCCCTGTCGCCCCGCGAAGAGCGCCTCCTCGGCGCTTGGGGCGACCGCGCGACCGCCAAGGTCCTCCGATCCCATCGCGGCGGTCCACCGAGGCCGCTCGGTGACCGTCTGGCCCTGGCCCTGGAGTCCCTCCGGGCGCCGGGGCCTTTTCCGTTCCACCACTTCGCGGACCAAGAGCGGATCCGGCGCCGGGTGGCGATGCTACTCGCCGACGGAGTCGTGGAGATCGTGTGCCTCAACCGTCCGGAGTGCTCGACCGCCGCCGGCCGACTTTTCGACACCTTCTACGCCGAGGTTTTTCGCCGCCACTCCAGGCCCCGGGGGCACCTGGCGCAGATTTCCCTACGCGCCGTCCGCTGGGCCTCGCGGCTCCCCGACCTCGAGCGGAGCCGCCTCAGACGGCGGCTCTACGACTTTCACCGCCTGCCGCTCACCCGACGCTGGCGACGCCGCCTACCGGATCGCGGGACGACCGCCCGATTCCTGGGGTATGACCGCACGCCGCCGCCCGGATGGCGGCGGCGCGCCGTTCCCGGCTGGCTCGGCCTCGAGCGTCTCGACGCGCCGTCCCGGGCGCCGCCGAGGGACCCCGCCGGCCCGTTCAAGCTCTACATCAGCCCGTCCCCCCACCGAACCCCGGAGGTCCTGGAAGGCCTTTGGCCGCTGCTCGGCCGAACCGACGCCCAGGCGATGAAAGTCGCCGACTCGTCCGCCGGGCTCCTCCGACCGGAAAAAATCGTGGTCTATACGGCGCGTCTCCACACGGTCTTTGACCTCGCCGAGCATCTGGGGAAAGCCGTCGACGCGCCAGCCCACGGCGTTCCCTTCAGCGCGGAGATCGGCGGCGGCGGCTTGCTCTCGTGGGGCGTTGATCGTCACCGAGGTGGCGTCGTCCGCAGCTGGCGGGCCTGGCTCATCGAGCGATTGGCCCGCGCCCTCGCGGCCCCGTCGTACCGCGGCAGTCGCTTGCCGCCCTGGCGACGGGCCCTCGAGAGGGTGCGACTCGAAGGCGTCGATCTGGAGCGCTGGCAGCCCGGCGCGCGCCTTTGGCTTCCCGAAGCCTGATCTTTCCACCACGTGCTCCACGTCGAGCACCGATCCGATTTCGATACTTGAGCCACCGGCTGTGTCCGGCGGCGCTCTTTTTCTTTCTGCATTCGGGTCTTCTTCCGTCGAAGACCACCGCTCCACCTTTAGGGGGTTTACATGATCCACCGAAAGGGACGTTTTGCTCTTTCCACCGCCGACCGCTATCGCCTCCATCCCCGCGCCCAGCTGGTGCCCACAAGCTCGTTGGTGACGTCGGGTTTAGGACTGGCGGGCAAACCGACCGACGTCGTCGTCGGCGTGGTCGGCGCCCGCTCCGCTTCCCTCTTGATCTCCGCCGAGCTCGCGCAGCTGCTCGAGCTCTTCCGACGCCCGACGACCTTGGCCGAGGCCTTGAAGATCCTCGCCCGACGCCGGGGCTTCGACGTCCACGCCCTGCTCGAAAACGCGTGGCCGGCGCTCGAAGAGATCCGACGACAGGGCATCCTGGAACCGCACCGCCCCGAGAGCTCGCACGAGCCCGAGGCCCCGGATGTAGCGACGGCCAGGCCCCTCTTCGCCGGCGGCGAGGGACCCATCGAGGGGCTGACCGTCATCGAAACGGTCCACCAGCTCGAAGACAGCGAAGTTTTCCTGGTCCGGCTCGACGACGGCCGCCGGGGCGCGTTGAAAGTGGAGAAACGGACCGCCGGGGCCGGCAGCCTGACCCGGGAAGTCGCCGCGCTGGAACGCCTCAACGGCCGCGGCGCCCCCCGGCTGATATCCCGGGGCCGTCTCGACGTCGGCCCCTGGTTGCTGCGCGGCTGGGTCGACGGCTGCGACGCCTTGCGCGCCGGCTTCTCCGCCCGGCTCGAAGACCGCGCCTTGGGGGCGGGCGGCGTGCGGCTCCTGGCCCTTCTCCAGCGCGTCGCCCGCGCCTACGCCACCCTCCACGGCGACGGGGTGCTGCACGGCGATGTCCACGCCGGCAACGTGCTCGTGGACGGAGACGGCGGCGTTTGGCTGATCGACCTGGCGCTGGCGACCGGCCTCGGGGAACCGCTCGCCGGGGAGGACGGTCTCCGGGCCGGGTCACTCTTCCACGTCGAGCCGGAGCAGGCGCGGGCCCTACTCGACGGCCGCGGGTCCATCCCCACGTCACCCCGAGGCGAACAATTCGCCGTCGCTGCGCTGCTCTATGAAATCGCCAGCGGCGCGTCTTATATGGAGCTGAGGCTTGACCGCGACGGCCTCATGCGTCAGATCGCCGACTGCAGTCCGCTGCCGTTCACGGACCGCGGACGGGACCCGTGGCCGGCCCTGGAGACGGTCCTCGGCCGCGCCCTGCACCGCGATCCTGAACGCCGATTCCCGTCGATGGCGGCCTTCGCCGAGGCCCTCGAGCGGCTGCCGCCGCAGCGTCCCCGCCGGCCGCCGCGCCGGCGCCTGCCGATCGTCGCCCGCCGGGGGCGTCGACGATTGCGCCTGCTGACCGAGGTCGCCCCAAACCTCGGGCCGTCGGTCTACGACGGCGCCGCGGGCGGCGCCTATGCGCTGCTCCGACTCGCCGACCAGCTGTCGAGACCGATGGCGCTCGCCGCCGCCGAAACGTGGCTCAGCGAAGCCCACAGGCGCCCCGTGCCGCCGCCCCGCCGAGCCCGGATCGGACAGACGTCGGTCTTCTATTGCGAGCCGGGGGTCTCCCTGGTGGACGCCCTTATGGGCCACGCACTGGGTGATGACGCGAGGCTGCTCAACGCCGTCTCGCGCTTCCTCGACACCTCCCGGGGGTCCTCCGAGAGCGATCTCCTCCTCGGCAGCGCCGGCAGCCTGCTCGCCGCGTCTTTCCTGCTCGAGCTGTGCCACGACACCCCCCGACGCGCGACGCAGGCGGCGGCGCTCCGGCGCCGAGGCGACGCGTGGGCCCGCACCCTCGGCGCCGAGCACCGTCGGCGGGGGGCCCTCGTCGACTCGAGCTTCTGGGGCATGGCCCACGGCTGGGCCGGGGAGCTCTACGCCCTGCTCGCCTGGTCGAAGATCCGCGGCGCGCCGATCCCCCGGGACACCGCCGTCCGCCTCGACGAGCTCGCCGCCCTCGCCCGCCCCCGCGGGCGGGGACGGATCTGGCCCCAGCCCGGCCCCGGGCCTCGGGCGAGCTGGTGCCACGGCAGCGCCGGCTATGTGTTCCTATGGCACGCTGCGGCTCGCCATCCGGCGACCCGCCGGCGGCGGGTCCGACGATTCCAGGACCTCGCCCGGCTCGCCGCCTGGGACGCCTTCGAAGACCGTCACGACAACGGCACCTTGTGCTGCGGACTCGCTGGCCGAGCCTGGTCGTTGCTCCACCATGCGCGGTGTAGTGGCGAAGACATCTGGCGACACCGCGCCGCGGCCCTCGCAGAATCCGCCGCGTCGGCCCCGTTCCCGGACCCGCCCACCAGCCTCTTCAAAGGTGAGCTCGCCCTGGTCTTGCTCGACGCCGAGCTGCGTTCAACGCCCTACGGGTTTCCGCTGCTGTGGGCCGCGGGCCAACCGGATGCCCCGGGTGACCCCGACCTCGGGGCCGGCGGCCGCGCGGCGGATGACGGCGGATCCCAAACGATGCGCAGCGTCACGGACGGGTTCCGGAGGTAGGGCCGCCGCGGGCTCCATGTCTGCGAGATCACGGTGCTTCCACGGCTTTTTCCCGGCGTCCTGCGCCCGCCTCGCCGCAGGTCTCGGGGGGTCTGGAGGGTGTGCTACAGTTTTAAAGTTACACCATGACACTCCAACTCCGCACTTCGATGTGTCTCTCCAGCAGCCGCTGGAAGCCCGCGGCAGTGCCGCCTTCACGCGTGATTGAAACCGCAGCGCGCCGGGCCTCGGACGCCGGGCCGCCGACCCAAAGGAGATGGTCTTGAGGAAGTTCTGGAACCTATTTCTGATCGGCGCGATGCTCACCGCGCTCGCTCCGGGGCTCAGCTGGGCCCAAGACGAAGCCGACGCGGAACCCAACGTCGAAGACGCCGTCGAAGAAGTCATCGTGGTCACCGCCTCCCGCACCGAACAGCGCCTGCAAGAAGTGCCGGTGGCGATGACCGTGATCACTGCGGCCCAGCTCGAAAATACGGCGGCGGACGACTACGGTGACATCTTGCGGGCGGTGCCCGGACTCAATGTGTCCCAGATCAGCGCCCGAGACGTGCAGATCGCCGGCCGCGGCGCCACCCAGAGTCTTTCCACCAGCCAACTCGTGCTGCTCGACGGCCGCAGCGTCTACCTCGACTTCTTCGGCTTCGTCATGTGGGATCTGCTCCCCGTGGACTTCCGTGAAATCGCCCAGGTCGAAGTCGTCCGCGGGCCCGGTTCCGCGGTCTGGGGCGCCAACGCCCTCGGCGGCGTCATCAACCTGATCACCAAGTCGCCGTGGGAGATGGTCGGCACCTCGATCAACCTCGGCGGCGGCGAAATCGGCACGCTCTACGGCAGCATCACCCACGCGATCGGCGGCGACGACTGGGGCTTCAAGGCCTCGGCGAGCTACTCCGAACAGGATCCCTACGACCGGCCGACGGGCATCATCCCGGGCTCCACCCCGCCGACGCCCTACCCGGACTTCGTCAACGAAGGCACCGAACAGCCGAAGGTCGACTTCCGGTATGACAAGACCCTCCAGGACGGTGAACAGCTGGTGTCGTTCACCGCCGGCTACGCCGCCACCGACGGCATCGTGCACTCCGGTATCGGTCCGTTCGACATCGATTCAGGTTCGGGCCTCGGCTACTTCAAAGGCTCGTGGTCGAAGGGCGCGCTGAACGTCAATTTCTTCGCCAACCTGCTCGACGGCGACGCGACCAACTTGCTCACGGTCGGCTCCGACGGCAACCCGCTGCTCTTCGAGTTCCTCACCGACACCTACAATCTCGACTTCGCCAATACCCACA
>JBCDKB010000033.1:0-30903 GCA_038747035.1 Acidobacteriota bacterium
AGAGAAATATAGAACTCCGATCCTAGCAGAGGCCGGAGCCGTGCCCAAACGGAAGGGGCGCAGCGTAGCCGCGCCAGCGGTCATAGGGAAACGCGTACGGTGGGCGGGGACGGGCCGCGGTCAGATAAATGGGCGAGAAACTTCGGCCGCAACATCGACGGGCGTCGAGCGCGGCGAGGAATCGCCCCCGCCGGGGTCTCCGGAGGCCGTCCGGGAGCGTTAATGTCTCCGCGAATTGGGCACAAGAAATCTAGACCCGCGCGAGTCCTCCATGGACGGCTCGCCCTTAGGACATGGGCAGGCTGGCGACGCCGGTGGTCATCTCGGCGAGCGATTGCAGCTCATCGGCAATCGCCAGGGAGCTGTGGACCGCCGCTGCGATGCGAGCCTGCGCCTCCGGGGTAGTGGCGACCTGCTCGAGATACTCGCGTCCGCGTCGATGGTGGTGGATCTCTTCCGGATGAATGATGTCTTCGTAGAGCTTGGCGGTCGCGTGGTCGCCCACCGAATGGCAGAAGTCGATGAATTGCGCGTTGCGCACTTCGGCGACCGCCTCACAGGCGAAGGGGCCCGCGGCGATACGTTCCTCCGTGGTCCGCAGGCCGCGCAGGAACTGCTGGAGGGGGCTCTGGCTTTCCTGGTGGGGGTCGAAATCGGACATGTCTTCGCCGAGCTCACCGAGGCGATTCATGATCAGGTTGTAGTGGCGGAGCTCGTCGGAGCATTGCTCAGCCAAGATCGTCTTGGCGGCGATATCGGGCGTCGTGTTGAGCCAAAATGCGGCGATCTCAGCCGCTTCGAGCTCGCTGGTCAAGGCGAGCTTGAGCAGCGTCACGACCTCGACCTGACCATCGGATTCGGCTTCTAAGGTTTCATGGGCGCCGAGGCGGGCGAAGAGGCTCTGCATCTCGTCGACCAAGCCGTCGACGAAGCTCTTAGCGTCGGGAGTCTGTGAAGTCATGGCGTCTCCTGGCTACGACGATCGGCTGCTCGGGTGGGGTCGGAGGGGACAAGGCGACGAAGCGGAAGGCAGCTCGATCGGACCGTGAGCATTTTAGCTCGCAATGGCGGCGGCGGGGAGCCACGCCCCGAGTGGCGAGATTCGGTAAACTGAGGTTATGCCCTTGACCATGCCCGCCCGAGCGATCCCGACCTTGCGCCGCCCTGCGGTCGCCCTGATTCTCGCCCTCGTGGCGGTCCCGACACTGGTCGCCGACTCTCCGCCGGTCGACTTCCAGGCGCCGACGCGGCTCTTCCAGCAGCCGGCCATCGACAGCTTGGCGACGCTGCCGGGCGATTTCGTGGAGATGCGCTACACCCTCGGGGCCCTCGATCGCGCGGCTCGGCTGCAAACGCGCATCAACGAGATGCTGCGCCGCGGGAGCGCCGATTTTCTGATCACGGTCTACGTTCTGAACCGCGATCAGTGGGCGACGGCGCGATTCAACATGCCCTACGGCATTCCGGTCCGGGTGGGTCCGACCGGGCTGGCGGTCCCGGCGTCCGGCGACGCGGAGACGGCGAAGCTCTGGAACGACTTGCAGCTGCCGCTGCCGTCGGCGCCGGGCATCGTCTATCGCGGCGGCCCCGGGCATGCCCCTTCCGAGCTCATGGCTGACGTGGTGGCTTTGGCGCTGGCGGGAGAAATCTACGCCGATATCTCGCGCCTGGCCGGTGATGAGTTCTGGTTCCGGGGCCTGGTGTCGCACCTCGTGGCGCTCGACTACATGCGCAAAGCGGAGCCCGAATTTAAGCTGGAGCTCGACGTGCTTTACCGGCAAATTCGCCGTGAGCGCCCGGCCCGGTCGCTTGCGGCGAGCGACTACCGGCCGGATATTTCGATGCGAGACTGGATGTGGTTCCAGTCCCAGTTTCACGAGGGGGCGCTCGCAGTGTTCGAGGAAGAAGGGCGCGGCGTGCGTCGGCGTCTTGAGAAGATTCGCAAGCGCAATGGCGGCGTCGTCACCTCAGCCGCCGCCCTCGGCCGGTGGGACTCTCTGCGGGCCTGGTATGACGACGCTTTCTCGGCGATCTCGAGGCGGCCTGAGCGCTGATCGCGGCGGGTTAGAGTCGGAGCTCCGGAGCGGTCCGAGGTTGGTCCCGGACGGGGCGGCTAGGGCGGCTACTTGGCGCTCTCGCCGTCGACGGCTAAGAGGTCGAGGTCGAATCGCCGCGCTAAGCGGCCGATATTGCGCGTATCGATATCGCCGACGATATTGACGAAGACCGCTTCGTTGCTTTCGGTGAGATACATGGCCACAAGGCCCACCGGATCGGATTCCTGGCCTTTCTTGAATCGCAGCATGGCGTAACCGTGGTCCCGATCGACCTTGACCGTCATGGCGGTGCTCCAGCCGGTCTCGCGCAGGCGGTCGGCCATCTTCTCAAGCTCCCCGTGGACGCTATCGCGGTTGCCTTCCCCGACGGTGTAGGCCCGGACCTCCACGCCCTGCAGCGCCCCGAGGGCTTTGGACAGCTCGGGGTCACTCTCCTTGGTCGCCCCGGCGACGAGCGCCAGGAGGGGGCCGCGGACGCTGATGTGGACGTCGAGCTCGTCGCGGGTGAAGAGCTTGAAGCCGTCGAAGTCAACGAAGCCGGGCTCGGCCTGGATCGGGTTGACGTCGGCGCCGAAGGCGGCGGAGCTGAGGAGAGCCAGCAGCAGCCAGGGCGCGAAGCGCCGCCGGGCGACGGGGCCGAACCGACGCCACCGCCGCGGGGGGACTCGGCTAGATACCATCGTCACTCCGGGGCGGCTCGGTCCGCAGCCTCCGGACCGAGGATTCGGCGGTCCGGCCCAGCTGGCCGAGGTAGGCAAAAGCGAGCTCGATATCGCGCTGGGCCGCTTCGACCTCGGAGGCCTGGACGGTCTCGGCGGTGGATGGAGCCGCCTGGGCGACCGGGGCCGCTGGCGGAGTCGGTTCGGCGGGCCTCGGTCGCAGTAGGTCGCCCGAAAAGACGACGAGCAGGGCGAGGGCGGCGGCGACGCTGACCAGCGCCGGGCGCCATTGGCCGGAGGGCCCGCCGGTCACCAGGTCCACGAGCCGCCGTGTCCAGCTCGGCGCTGCGGTGCGGGAGACCACGGCGGTGACGACCTCCGGCGGGCATTCAACCGCCATGGACCGGAGGCCGGACTGGATCCGTCGAGCGAGGGCGAGCTCCTCCGCGAAGTGGGGGTCCTCCGCTTCCCGCGCGAGCACGCCTCGACGCTCCGCCTCGGAAAGCTCGCCGTCGAGGTAGGCCTCGATCAAGTCGGTGGTGGTGTGTTCATCAGGCATGGGCGACCTCCGGTTTGAGGGGAGGTGGGGTGACGGGGCCGGCGACCTGGTCCCTCGATTTGTCGGTCTGTGGGGCGGTGGCTAGGTGCTTCTGGCGTCTGAAAGGAGTCGAGGAGTCGGTGGGAGAGAGTCCGTCGGCGCCGCGGGTCGCCGCGGCGGCCGTGGCGGGCGCCCGATCCCTCTTGGCGTGGGCCCGCTGCCGCAGGGCCTCCCGCAGCTGCTTGCGGCCCCGGTGGAGATAGACCTTGACCGTCGACAAGCTGCGGCCGGTGACGGCGACGATTTCATCGTACTTCAGACCGTCGATTTCCCGCAGGATCACGATCTCCCGGTAGGTGGGGGAGAGGGTGCGCAGCGCCTCCTCGAGGTGGGTTCTGAAATCGCTGGCCTCGGCGGTGGCTTGGGGCGAAGGCCGCGGACAGGAGGCGTCGGTGAGTAGACGTTCGTCGCCGACCGGTTCCACCCGCGAGGTCCTGGCCTTTTTTCGGCGCAAACTGTCAAAACAGGCGTTGCGGGTGACCTTCAGCAGCCAGGCGAGGACTCCGGCCTCGTCAAGCTTCCGATGGTTCCGCCACAGGCGGATCAGCACCTCCTGGGTGACATCCTCTGCGTCTTCCCGCTGGCGCAAGGTGTAGTGCGCGAAGGTATAGACTCGATCGCGATAGCGGCGCACCCAGCGATGATAATTTTCCGCGCTCATCACGGTGAAGAACGCGCGTCCCGAAGAAGTTGTTACAGGTGAGTCGCAAGAAAAAGACATCGACGCGAAGCGGCAAGCCCAGGGGGACCTCCCCTGTCGCGCGGTCTGCCGGCGCCGGCGCCGCCCGATTCGGCCGGCTTCGCCGCTGGGCGACCTCCGACTTCGCTTGGGTCGCCGGCCTGACCCTGCTGGCGTGGGTGCATCGCGTCCTCTTCCTGCTCTCGAACCGAGACAGGGACTGGCCGTTCACGATTTTTTATCAGGGGGATGCCCAGGCCTTCTTCCTCCACGCCCGTGCGCTGCTGGCGGGTCAGCCCTACGACGAAGGGATCCCTTTCCATCCGCCGGGTTTCCCGCTCCTGCTGAGCGCAGTTCACTGGCTCTTCGGCGCCTCGGGGGCGGGGCCGATCCCCCATCGCTCGATCAAGATCTTCCTGGCCCTCGTATCGAGCGCCGCGGTGGGCTTCCTTTTCCTGCTCGCGAAACCGTATCTCGGCCGGGCGGCGGCGGCGGTCGGGTCACTTTTGCTGACCTACCACTTCGGGCACTACGTGCTGTCCATCGCGCCGGTGGGGGAAGGGGTCTTCTTGACCTTGCTCCTGGCCACCCTCTGCTGGTGGACGCGGCGCTTTGACCACCCGCTGTCGATTCCGAGGCCACACGGCGGCGCGGCGCCGCACCGACGGCGGGACGGACTCGCGCTCGGGCTCCTCGGCGGCGCCCTGGCGCTCCTGCGCTTTGAGTCGGTGCTGCTCTTCGGGGGCTTGGTGGTCCTCGGCCTCTTCGGCGACGTGGGGCGCCGGCGCCGGGGCGATCGCCTGTGGCCGCGGGCCGGCGTGTGGGTGGCCGCGGTCGCGGGATGGTGGCTCGTCGTCTCACCGTGGACGCTCCGCAACTACAAGACCCTCAGCGACTTCAATGAACGGATGGCCGGGCGGATCGCCGAGCCCCTGCCGACCTTCGTGCCGGTGACGATCTACGGTCCGATCAACCTCGCCTTGGCCAATCAAGCCGGGGCGACCGGCGGCTTTTCACCCGAGGCTCTCACCGGCGCCACGGGCGGCGGCTCCCTCGATCTCACCCGCCCCAAGCATCTGGAGTGGCTGCTTCACGGGGATCGCATCGCCTGGCGCTGGATCGCCGAGCACCCCGGCGACTTCGCCGCCTTGGTCCTGCGGAAGTGGCACCTCGCCGGCGAGGTCTTCTCGCTCGGTTTCCTCCAGGGCAATGTCCCCGGCGGCCTCGACGGCGTGCGACGTCCAATAGACATCTTCGTACCGGAAAACCAGAGCTTGGGCTGGCTGATGCCGATCGTGATCCTGGGCGGCCTCGGGGTCGCGATGTCGCGGGGCGGCGGCGCCCGCCGCTACCTGGGCCTTGTCGCCCTGGTGGGCGGATGTTTCCTCATCACGACGGCGCTCTTCTACGGCTATGTGCGCCTCGCGCTGCTCGTTCTGCCCCTCGGCTTGGCCTTCGCCGGGTCGTTGGTCGAAGGGCTGGTCGACGCCCTCCGTCGCCGCGGCGTCCGTCCGGAAGTCTGGTGCTGGGGCGTCGCCGCTTTGATCGTGGGTCTCCTCGCCGTTGAGGCGGCCAGCTCGCGGGCGGATCGAAACTTTAAGGCGTCGGCGTCGAGCACGGTCGACGGGCACCACCTCAATCCGGACGACGAGATCCTGCTCGAGCTGATCGAGGACTAGGCGCGCCGCGTCGGTATCCGAGGGAGTTCTCCAGACGTCAGGGCGCTTCGAGCAGCCGCGCGACCTTGCGCCGCAGCGTTTCAGCGTCGATCGGCTTCGCGAGGAAGGCCCCCTGGTCGGGCATGACGCCGCGCCTCTTGTAGGCGTCGGGGTCGTATCCGGATACGAAGAGGACCGGGAGATCGGCTTGAACCTTGCGCAGCTGGCGGGACAGCTCGACGCCGTCGGTGTCGCCCAGCAGCAGGTCGGTGATGAGGAGGTCGAAGTCTTCCGCCCCGCTTTGGGCGTCGAGGGCATCGGCCGATGAGGTTGCGGCGGTGACGCGATAACCCGCCTTCTCCAGCAGCTGCGCCAGCACCGAAAGCACCGAGGCGTCGTCATCGACCACCAGGATGTGCTCGCCGCGCGGTGCGGCGGGCGGCGTCGTGGCGATCGCAGGCGCCTTCGGGGCGACGTCGTCGTCGGCCGCCGGTAAACAGATCTGGAACTCCGTGCCCCGGCCCCTCGTGCTCTCCACCCAGATGTAGCCGCCGCTTTGCTTGACGATGCCGTAGACCGTGGAGAGCCCGAGCCCCGTGCCGCGTCCGACGTCCTTGGTGGTGAAAAACGGTTCGAAGATCCGGGGCAGGTGGTCGGGGTCGATGCCCGTGCCGCAGTCCTTCACCCGGAGCATGATTTTTTCGCCGAGCTCGACGGGATAGTCAAAGCGTGCGGCGAAATCAGCGTCGATGCGAAAGGCCTCGGTGCGCAAAGTGATCGTGCCGCCGTCCGGCATGGCGTCATGGGCGTTGATCACCAGATTCATCAGCATCTGATGGACCTGCCCGCGGTCGGCAAAGACGGTCGCGGACTCCATTTCCGACATGAGCTCGAGCTGCACTTTCTCGCCGAGGAGTCGGTCGAGCATCTTCTCGACCTCCCGCAGCTCGGTATTCAGGTCCAGATACTCGGGCGCCACGACCTGCTGCCGGCTATAGGCCAGCAGCTGGCGGGTGAGCGTCGATGCGCGGCCGGAGGCCTTGGCGATCTCGTTCAGGCTTTTCCTGAGCGTCGCGCAATGGCTTTTTTGCGACAGCAGGAGCTCCGCGTCGAGGGCGCTCAGCTGCTCTTGGGAGAAGTCGCAATAGCCGCGGATGACGGTGAGCAGATTGTTGAAGTCGTGGGAGATACCGCCGACCAGGCGGCCGATGGCTTCCATCTTTTGCGCCTGGCTCATGCGCTGCTGGAGGCGCTGGTGCTCGAGGCCGCCGCGCAGGGAAATGGCGCGGCCGTTGATGCCGTCGGCGCCGAACGACGGCCGCAGGCGCAGGCCGAGTCGGCCCCGGCCGTCGACTTCGATATGCGCATCGACTTCGGCCTCGGTGTCAAGCGGCGCTCTGAGCGGTGAATCGTCGGCTCCGCCGGCCGGAAGGCGATCGCCGAGCCAGGCCGTCAGGTGGTCGAAGTGGGAGAGGACGCGGGCACCCGGTTCAAGGCCGGAGAGTTCGAGGAAACGGGCGTCGAGGCCGCGCAGGGCGCCGTCGAGGGCAAAGAAAGCAATTCCTTCGGTCGCCACGGACGCGGCAAGACCGTCGGCTGGCTCGGCCGAGGGGCGCAAGGGTTGGGGTCCACCGGATTTCGACATCAGATCAGGAGGCTTCAGTTGACGGGACAGAATCGGATAGGGACCGAAGTCTATCACCGCCACTGCCCGGAAAGACTTGCTGTGTCCAGTGAAATAGATTCTTATCCGCCGGGCCGAGCCCTGGCCGACGCTCCATGGGCGGCGCCAAGGAGCAGGCTAGACCCCATCAGGACACTAGTCGAGGTAGCCCAGGCTCTCGAGTTGCTCCAGAACTTCCTGGTCGAGGCTGTCGGAGCGGACGATCTCCGGCGCGAACGGCTGCCCCGATGCATAGCTCGCGACCGTCCGGTGTTCGGCGCTGCCCCAGGCCGCCGGGCAGAATGCCTCTTGCATGACCTCGCCCACCAGGTCCTGGGCGACCGGTTCCTGGAGACCGGCCATCAGGGTCGGCAAGATGTCGTAGACGTCGGAGGGGGCGAGCTTGTGATTGCGCTGAATGCCTTGGCCTTCGAGCACGATAATGCCGGGGGGCGCGTTGTCGTGGCCGCCGGGAATTTCAGGGTCGTCATCGACCTCGAAGCCGTGGTCCGAAAGCAGCATCACGGCGGTGCCGGGCTGGCGGAGGGCGAGGAAACGGCCGAGCCATTCATCCATGTAGATGTAGAAAGCCTCGACCGTCTTGCGGTAGCGGGGAATTGCCGCGTCCAGCGCCGCCCGATCCTCAGCGCTCCAGTCCATGTCGGCGAAGGACTCGGGGTCGTGGAAGTAAAGGAAGCGGTGGCTCGCCCAGTCGACGGCTTGGAAATGGATCATGGCCAGGTCCGCCTGGCTCCGCTGGAGCATGACCTCGGCGGTTTCCGCCGCAATGGTGTCGAAGAGCCACGAGTGCACCAGGTAGTAGGGCTTCTGGTCGTCGACGTCGAGGCGCTGGGAAAGGCGCAGAAAACGGTCCAGCTCGTCGTCGGGGATGTCGGCGAATCGTTCGATGATTTCGGGCGTTCGACGCTTGACCTGGCGCTGGATCTCGAGCACCTCCTGGAGCCTTTCCGGCGGATAAACCAGGCTGCCGCCGAGGCTCGAGGCGCTGTCGCTATCCCCCTCGATCTCCATATCCATCAGGTCGGCGACCGAGTCCTGCATCAGATAGTTCGACACCATGGTGCCGTTGACTTTCTCGACCGGGAAGGTGTTGTGGTACCCGACCAGCAGGACCTCCCGTTCGCTGGCCGAGAGCTCGTTCCAGATCGCCGGCGCGACGCGGTCGGCGTTTGAATAGAGCTGTCGGTTCAGGGTGCCGAAATTCTTGATGCGTTCGAGCCAGCGCTCGGCGAACGGACGCTGGTTGTAGAAATGCAGGATGCCGTGGGCATCGGGCGCTAGGCCGGTGGCGACGGTGGTCCAGATCGCAGGCGAAAGGGTCGGGATCATGCTGTACAAGGTGCCGTAGCTGCCGCCGCGCATCAGGCTCTCCAAGTGCGGCAGCTTGCCGGCCTCGATCATCGGCAGGACGAGATCCCAGTCGGCGCCGTCCCAGCCGATGACCCACCAGCGCTCCGGCATGGTGTCGCAGCGGCTTGCGACGCCGTCTACGGCCCCTGCGACCTCAGCGGACTCGGCGTCGTCGGCTCCGGCTTCGCTGCCTCCAGCGTCGCCCTCTGCGGCGGCCGGCACGCCGTCCTGCGGCCAGGGCGCCCGCCAGTCCTTAAGGGCCGACGGCTCCACCACCGGGGAATAGTCCGGGCCGCCGGACTCCGGGGACCGGACCTGGGTAAACCACAAGACGCCGGCGGCGAATGCCACCGAGACGAGGGCGAACAGAACGGGGCGCCGCAAAACGGCGGACGCCGGTTTCGAATCACTCATGCTGGACCTTCAGGGATCAGAAGTCGGCGATGCGGCCCGCCGCGCGACCGGCGCCGCTCGCGGCGCCCTGCACGAGCTGGCGCAGTCGCGCGCCCATCGCTTCCGGGTCAAGAACCTCGTTGACCACGCCCAAAGCGAGGGCCGACCGTGGCATGCCGAACACCACGGAGCTTTCTTCGCTTTGGCACATCGTATGGGCGCCGGCGGCATTGAGCGCCGCCATACCTTTGGCGCCGTCGCTGCCCATGCCGGTGAGCAAGCAGGCGATCACGCGCTTGCCGGCGGCCCGGGCCTCCGACTCGAAGAGCACGTCGATCGACGGGGAGTGGACGAGGTTCTTGGGAAAAGGGCTGACTTCGGTAAAGAGTCGATCGTCGTGGGTGCGCAGGCGAAGGTGCTCGCCGGCGATGGCGATGTATACCGTCGACGGTTGGAGATACTCCGCATGCTGGGCTTCCCGGACTTGGAGCGGCAGGTAGGCGTTGAGCCGCTCTGCGAAAGCTTGGGTGAAGCCTTTGGGCATGTGCTGGACCACCACGATGGGGGTTGTGGTCTCGGCGGGCATTTGCTCGAGCAGCGTCTGTAGCGCCGGCGGTCCGCCGGTGGAGGCGCCGAGCACGATGACGTCAAAATTCTGGGGCGTCGGCGAGGCGAGTTTCGGAGCCCTCGGGTGCTCCGGAACGCTCCGCCGGGGGACGGGTTCCGGCTCGACTTCCGGGGGAGTGAAACCGGTGACCTGGAAGAGCTTCTCGAGGAGCACGTGGCGCAGGGCGCCGAAGTCCACCAGGGAGTAGCGCTGCTTGTCGATGAAGTCGACGGCGCCGCGGTGTAGGGCCTCGATGGTCAGCGGGGCACCTTTGCCGCTGTGGGTCGAAAGAATGATCACCGGCGTCGGGCGGACGGCCATGAGGCGGTCGAGGGTTTCAAGTCCTCCCATACCCGGCATATCGAGGTCGAGGGTCACCGCATCGGGTCTCCAGGCGTCCAAATGGGTGAGCAGCTCTTCGCCGGACGAGGCGGAGCCGACCACCATAATCTGGCCGTCGTCCTCCAGCATCCGCGTGATCGCTTTTCGGATGAACGTGGAGTCGTCGACCACAGCGACCCGGAGGCGCTGTCCGCCCCGACTCAAGAATCCTTCCTTCGATAGGCGATGCAGGTGCCGAGTCGCTCCGCCTGGAAGCTGTGGGTCAGGCCGATGATGGATTCCGAGTGGCCGAGGAAGAGCAGGCCGCCCGGGCGGACGATCTTGGCGAAATTCTCAATGGCTTGCTTCAGCGACGGCTCTGAGAAGTAAATCAGGACGTTGCGGCAGAAAACGACATCGTACGGGCCAGAGACCGCGGTGCCGAGCTTGAGGATATTGCCGGGGCGGAAGTTGACCCCTCGCCGGTAGTGCTCCTTCAGCTCGTAGCTTTCCGGGCCGTGTTCGATGAAGTAGCGTTTCTTTTGGGCGTCGTCGAGGGTCCGGAGCGCGCTGTGGCGGTAAAGCCCCTGCTGGGCCAAGTCCAGCCGGTCATGGTCGAGGTCGATAGCGTCGATGCGGTGCATCACCGTCGAGGCTTCCGGCAGGCGCTCGAGGAGGAAGATATTGAGCGTGTAGGGCTCTTCGCCGGAGGAGCAGCCCGCGGAGAGAAATCGGATGCGTCCTTCGTTGCCGCGGCGGAGCTCGGCGAGCACCTGGCCGCTTAGGCATTCGAATTGCGACGTTTCGCGAAAGAAATAGCTCTCGTTGTTGGTGATCGCTGAAGTGAGGGCGTTGATCTCCCGGTCGTAGTCATATTGCAGCAGGAGGTAGTAGTCCAAGAAGCGCTGCAGATGGTTGGCGCGCAGGCGCGGGAGCAGCCTCGATTCGAGGATCTCACGCTTGTGCTCCGGGAAGTGGAGCCCGAAATGGCTCGACAGCAGCTCGTTGAAAAGGGCGAGCTCCTCGAGACTGAGCGAGGGTGTTGGCTGCACGGATCGGTGTCCCTCAGGCCTCTAGGAACGACAGCGCCCGCTGGGCAACGATCGGTACCGGGTCCGCGGCGAGCTGCGCGAGGGCGGCGAGGTTCTCCGGACGGGAGAATCGCCCGAGAACTTCGGCGCAGGACAGGCGGACGTACCAGTCGCTGTGGTCCACGGCGAGGCGGAAGATCTCGTCGTCCTCCTCGGTGGCGCACCGGGAGAGCTCCCGGTAGGCCATGCGCTCCCGCTGCGGGCGGCCGGACGCGGTCGCCTCGCGGAGCGCGGTCCTGGCTTCGGGACCGCCGATGCGGCCGAGGCTCTCGAGCAGGAGCGGCTCGAGCGGGGTATTGGGGGCCAGCAACTCGATCAGAAGCGGCACGCTCTCCCGATCTCCGAGCTCGCCGAGGGTGCGGATCAGGAACGGCTGGGGCTCGCTTTCGAGCAGGGCGCGGAAGCTCGGCGCCAGTTCTCGCTGGCCCGTGCGGGAGGCAAACTCGGCGGCGACGTTGCCGTAGCTCGCGGCGTCCTCTTGCAACCACTCATTCCACGGCAGGAGTCGCACCACGTCCTCGACGTCGAGCAGCTCCTGGACCGCCCGCACCCGATCGGCGGTCGGCAGCTCGCAGACCTGTTCCGCGATGCGTTCTGAGGGATTGCCGAGGAGGGCCGAGAGCACGACCCGGGTCGCGGGGTCCACGCCTTCTTCTTTCTCCAGCTGGTCGCGGAGGGCCGGGCGATGGATCTTGATCAGCGGGTGGACGGACGCCCGCTGTTCTTCGGGCAAGCGGAGGTAGAAGCCGAGGAGCGCGCGGCCGACGGCGGCGTCGCGGATTTTCTCGAGGGCCCGAAGGATCGGCCCCAGCTGATCCGGGGTCGGGGGCTGGGAGAGGGCTTGGGTCAAGGCGTCGGTGGGGGTCGACTTGGGGAATCGGGCGGCCAGCAAAAAGCCCCACGCGCGCAGCACGCCCGGCTGGAGCATCAGCGTGCCGATCAGGTCCTTGCGGTGGTGGAGACAGGCCGGCAGCACCGCCGCCTCGCGGTGGAAGTTGGCGACCTGGCGCAAGGATTCGTCGTCGTGCTCGTTGGCGGCGAGGACCAGCAGGCACCGGGCCGCCGGAACGCGGATCGACTCCTGTTCGTGGCGCAGCAGGTCGAGGAGCTTCTCCTGCAACCCCTCCGGCGTCGTGGGCGGCCGCGGCAAGCCTTCGAGGACATGGGCGAGCAGGCCGAGGGTGGTTTCGGTGTCGACTTCGTTGCTAAACGCCAGCCAGTGGCCGGCGAGGGCTTTGAAAGCCTGCACGCCGCCGATTCGGGCGAGGGCTTCGGCGGCCATCGGGCCGGCCATGAAGTCGGTGAGGTGCTTCTTGAGGTGCGGCACCGCCACGGGCGACCTGAGGCTGCCGAGGGACTGGATGGCGGCCAGCTGGAGCCACGAGTCGGCTTCGAGAAAGCCGAGCAGGTCGGGGATCGCGCGGGCGTCTCCGAGCTGGCCAATCGCGACGATCGCTTCTTGGATGACGTTCGGATCTTCGTGGTGGAGCACGCTGCGCAGCGGCTCCAGGGCCCGCGGGGCGCGGAGGTGGGTGAGCACGATCACCGCCTGCAGGACCACGTCCGGGTCATCGTCTTTGAGCAGCTGGAGGGTCAGGCTGAAGCCCCGGTTGCCTCGCATCTTCAGCATTTCGACGCCGGCGTTGCGCAGCACGTCGTCGGCGTCGCTCCGCAGGTAGTCTTTGATGCGGTCGTCCGGGATGGCGGCGGCACCCATGCGCAGCGAGCGGCTGCGAATGCCCGGGCTCGGATTGCGGATCAGGCGCTCAATCGACTCGATCCGCTCCTCGATCGGCATCGACGGAAGGTTGTCGAGCAGCTCGATGCATTCCTGCCAGCTGGTGTCGAAAGGTTGGGGTGCTCCATTCGTGGCCATATCGACTCCGGTCTTACTAATCCTTCAGGGGAAAACAACGTCAGCGCGTGACGGGCGAGGGGGGATGTTGCCATGGGATTCCATACATCCAGCATTAAGCCGCTTAGGCCATGGCCGGCGCTTCGTCGTCGTCGAAGCCGTCCTCAAAGCCGAGCTCGTCCTCCAGGAATGACGCCTGGGGCGTGTCTTCCACGGTAAAGACCTCGGCGACACTGAGAAGGCGCTCGGCTTCCAGCGACAGATTCTGCGTATTGGTCGACAGCTGTTCCGCCGCCTGCAGGTTCTGCTGGGCGATCTGGGCGATGCGTTCCACCGCCTTGACCACCAAGTCGCCGCCTTGCTTTTGCTCCCGGCTGGCGTCGGCGACTTGCTGGGTCATGCGGTTCATCACCTCGACGGCTTTCATCATGTCGCGGGCGCCGTTGGCCTGCTCTTTCGCCGCCGACGCCAGCTGACGGGTGACCGTCTGCATGTGGGTGGACGTCGCGAGGATCTGCGCGGCGCCGCCCGACTGCTCCTGGGTCGCGGCGTAGACCTCGCCGACCAGCTCGGAGGTGCGGGTCACGCTGCCGACGATCTGCCCCAAGATCTCTTTGGTGAGATCGATGGCGTTCTGGGTATTTCCCTGGACGTTTTCGACCACCTGGGCGATCTCGCGGGTGGACGCCACCGACCGTTCGGCGAGGCGCTTGACCTCTTCCGCGACCACCGCAAAACCGCGGCCGGCGTCGCCGGCGTGGGCGGCTTCGATGGCGGCGTTGAGCGCCAGGAGATTGGTTTGGTCGGCGATGTCTTCGATGATGCCGACGATCTTGCCGATATCGAGCGACGCCGTGCCGATAGACGCGATCATGGTCGAGAGCTCATCGCCGCGGCTGGTGGCGATTTGCGCGGCTTCGGCGGACACGTCATCTACCACCCGCACCTTGGCTTCGATGGACTGGATGGACGCCGCCATCTCTTCGATCGTGGAGGAGGTCTCATCCACCGAGGTCAGCAGGTTGGTGGAGTTCTTGGCGACTTCTTCGATCGACGCGCCCATTTCCTGGATTGAGGACGACGTCTGGTCGACGTTGACGGCGAGGGCCTGGGACGACTTCGCGACGCTATCGATCTGGGCCGCGATTTCCACCATCGTCGAAAGCGTCTCGTCCGCCGAGGCCGATTGGGTTTCGGCGCCGCGGGTGATCTGGGTCGACGAGCTCGAGATTTCGTTGGCGGCGTTGGCGACGGCGCTGGCCGCATCTTTGACGCGGCCGATCATCTCGCGCAGCTGCTCGTTGGCGTCGCGGAACGCTTGGGAGAAGAGGTCCCGGTCCGACCGCGGCTCGATCTGTGATCGGAGGTCGCCGGTGGCCAAGGCGCCGGCGAAGTCGGCCATCTCTCGAAGGTACGAGAGCATGGCTTTCATCGAGCTCAGGAGACGGCCGATTTCATCGGTGCGGTATTTCTCCTCGATCGACACTTCCATATTGCCCTGGGAGAGCTGGTCCGCCACCTCGACCGCACGGTGGACCGGGCGGTTGATCGAGCTGAAGACGCCGAGGGCCACCACGATGAGGGCCAAGAAACCGATGCCCGACGCGATAAAAACGGCGCGTTGCGCCTTCTTCTGCTCCTGGACGAGCTCGTCGAGCTCGGTGCGCAGGGAGCCTTTGTACTCTTCGAGGAATTCAGTGAGGTCTTCGTCGAGCTGGGAGTAGGGCGCCTGGACCTTTCCGAGGTTGCTCCAATCGACGAGGTCGGCGTTGCCGTCGGCGGCTTCCACTTCGTCACCGATCAGCTGGTACGCCATGTCGAAGTAGTCGCTGAAGCTGGCCCGCAGGGTGGCGACCCGGGTTTCCGAGTAGGTCGGGTTTTGCGCCGCCTTGTCGAACATCTCAAGGACCGAATCGCGGCCGGCGAGGGCGTCCTCGGACATCGTTTCATCGAGCGTTTGGCCCCAGCCGAGCAGGTGCTCCTGCTGGATCAAAAAGATCTCGTTGCTGATCTCTTGATTGAGGGTCAGGCCCGCCACGTAGGAATTCCGAATTCTCTCGGAGAGTTCGGTGACTTGCTCACTGGCGGCCTGGAGCACGAACAGGATGATGGCAAAACCGACCACGGCGATCGCCGGGCTGATCAGCACTTTGTAACGAAGTTTGAGCCGATTAAACATGAAAGCCTCCACCCATCCTGCAGACGCGCGATCGCGCTGAACGTTGTCTGAGATCGTCTGCGCTCACTTTGTCTCAACCTCCAGGACCTTGACGCCGTCTGGAAGAGTCGCGGAAGCCGAGACATAACCGACGCCGCCGGTCGTCTTGGCGACTTGTTCCAGCATTTTGGCCTCCGATTTCACTTCCATCGGGGCGACGTCGCGGCCGGAGAAAATCATCCGCTGCCAGTAGCTCTTGATGGCTGAGATGCTCTTGCGGTGGACGGTGCGGCTAAAGGCGTCGCGGACCTCGGATTCCGCCTCGAGGTCGAAGACGGTGATCGAAGAGTCGTCTTCCCAACGCTTGATCTTCTTCAGGAAGATCTTGGACAGCTGCTTGGCCGGGAGGGAGTCTTCGGCGACGCTCGTATTGACAATGACTTTGAACGTCGCCTCCTGGCCTGCGCTCGGCAGCGTCAGGAGCAGGGTGAGAAGAGCGCATAGGACAAGGAGCAATGGCGCTTGTGGGCGCATGGCCACCTCCAGATAAGACTTTAGTGAGAACGCATGGGGTGTCATGCCGCGCCGGCCTCGCGGATGATGAGAGCTTTATCGATATCGAGCAGGAGGATGAGGTCGTCACCTTCGCCGTAAACCCCTTCGATGTAATCGGACTGCAGGGTCATGACGTCATCGGGGGGCGGCTGGACCTTGTAGAGGTCGAGGTGGACGACCTGGTGGACCGCGTCGACGAGCAGGCCGATCAGTCGACCGCGGGAGCTGACGGAAACGACCCGTGAAGAGCGGCCGACCTGCGTTTCAGGCAGGCCAATGCGCAGGCGCAGGTCGATTACGGGGATGACGCGGCCGCGCAGATTCGTCACGCCCCGGATCGGGCGCGGAGCATGCGGGACGCGCGTGATGGTGCTAACCCGGACCACCTGACGCACCGGATCGACCGGCATCGCGTAGGTCTCGCCGGCGAGGTCGAAGGCGACAAAGGTTCCGAGTTTGACCGGCCGCACTTCTTCTTGGGCGCGCCGGCCGTCGTCAAGGCGGTCGGCAAAATCGAAAACGCGGGTGGGCGCGCCCTCGAGCGACGGCGCCCCTTCAAAGTCGAGCAGCCCGTTTCCGAGTCCCGTCGACTTCGTCGGCGAGTCGGCCCGGGATTCACCGGGGCCTGCGCTTTGCGTCTCTTTCGGCGCAGACGGCGCGTCGTCCGGGTCCTGGCCTTCTGAAGATGACTCAAGTACGGCCGGCCGGTCGTCGCTCGACGGACCGTCGGCGGTGCGTTTCAGCAGGTCCGCGGCAAAGCCAAAGGCCGGCAGAGATCGTTTCGGCGCGGCGGGTTCGGACGGGCTGGCGGAAGCGGAATCGTCGGCGTTGGCGTCGGAGGACCCGTCCGCGGTGGTGTCCGCCGCGGGTGTCTCGTGTCGGGACTCCTCGGATCCCGAACCGCTCCGCCTTCGTTTCTTCTTCATGCTGTGGAATCGGAGGTGCCGGGGCCGGCGGAACCGGCGCCGGAGGCTCTGAAGTCGGTGGTGGGCGGCATCGACACCAAGGAAGCAGGGTCGAGAATCATGATCACTCGTCCATCACCGAGAATCGTCGATCCCGAAATGCCGCGGGGCTGGCCGACGATGCTGTCCAAACCCTTGACGACGATATCACGGATGCCGGATAGGCGATCTATCAGCAGCCCCCGAAGGCGACCGTTGATTTCGATCACCGTGACAAAGGGGCGAAGGGTCAATGAATCCGAGGAGCCGAAGGTGGTTCCGAGGTCGATCAATGGGACCAGGGAGTTGCGCCAACGCATGACGCGGGCGTGATTCATTTCGTGGAGGCTTTGACCTTCGAGGGTGAGCGATTCCGCGATGGCGGTGATCGGAAGGGCGTAGTCCTCTCCGCCGACGCTGAGCAGCAGAGACCGGACGATCGAGGCGGTGACCGGAAGGTGGAGGTTGAAACGGCTGCCCTGGCCGGGCTCGGACTCGACACGCACCCGGCCGCCGTGGGCTTCGACGCTCTTGCGGACGGCCGACAGGCCGACGCCGCGACCGGCTCCGAGGTCGGTGCCTTGGCGAGTCGAGAGGCCATCGGCGAAGAGGAGCTCCGCGTCGTCCGTGTCCGCGAACTCGGGACCCCGGGCGTCGGCTTTAGCGCGCAGCGCGGCGATGTCGACGCCCGCGCCGTCGTCGATGACTTCGATCCGAACTTCTCCCGCTTCGAGCACCGCGGCGACGCCGACCTTGCCCGTTTCGGGCTTTCCGGCCCGTCGTCGACGGTCGGGGGACTCGATGCCATGGATCACCGCGTTTCGAACCAAGTGTCCGAGCGCATCGCCGGCGGCTTCGATGAGGGTCTTGTCGATCGGGGTGTCTCCGCCGTGCACCGTGAAATCGACACTCTTGCCCTCTCGGCGGGATTCGTCATGGACGATGCGCCCCAGCGATCGAAACAGACTCTGCAGCGGCACCATGCCGAGCTCGGTGATCTGCTCCTGCATCTGGTCGAGGGTCTTACCCAACGATTGCATGGCGCCGTTGACCGACTCCCAGGCCGCGCGCAGGGGCTCCTCGAGGCTCGGCGGCAATCCCTCGAGCTGGAGGGTGGCTTCGCCGAGCTCGACGGCGCTCGCCAGGCGATTTCGGAAAATCAAGGTCTCGGCTTGGGTCTCAACCAGCCGATCGATGCGGGCGAACGGGACGCGGACGCTGGCGGCGTCGCGGGTCGTCGAGGTTTCGACCGAAGCTTCGATCTCGTCATCCGGAGCGGGGCCGTCGGGCGTCTTGATCGCGTCGAGGCCCTGGCGGAGCTCATCGAGGCACACGAGGATCGGGTCGATCCGCGGGTCCTCAAGGTCGAGCTCTTCCACCTGATCTTCCATCAGGTGGGCGATTTGCTGCAGGTCGCTAAAACCCATCATGCCGGAGTTGCCCTTGAGGGTGTGCAGCTCCCGCTTGGCCCGTGCGATGGCGGCGTCCCGGTCCTCGGCGTTTGCCGAAGCGAGCTTCAAGAGCATGGACTCGACCTCGTCGGCGCGTTCCTGCGCTTCTAAGAGAAACTCGTCGAGGAGCTCTTGGAATCCACCCTGCATCGCTTCGTCTCGCCTTCCGAGCCGGCATCTTTCGCCGACGGGCTTGGGTTCTTGACCGCTTCGTTGGATAATGATCCTAACGGACGTCTCCGGGATCACGGTCATGCGGTTTCTTTTTGGAGCCATCGGCCATCCAATCGCCTCGAAGCATCCGCGGTCGGACGCTCCACCATTCCCGTCTTCGCTGAAGGATTCAGGTCTCCCCCCTGAATCGAATATCCGGGCCGCCCCCGCCCCTCAGCGGGCGCCGCGGTCGCAGGAGTTCACCGGCGAAAGACTCACCCACCGCGGAGTCGGCCCACGCAAGACGCCGAAAAGTCTGGTGACAGACCCGCCGCTGTCAAGGATCACGAACGAGCCCGGCCCCCTTTTTCCCGCCTAAATTAGCCAACGACACAGAGCTGATCTGGAGCAAAATCCGAGACCGCTTCGGGGGTCAATCGGACGATTGAGCTGCTTGCAAGCCCCCCAACCTTGGGCTACTCTACGGGTTCAATGTCTTCAGATAATCTTAAAAAGACGATTCGGGGCAAGACTCTGAGCCCAACCCGCCGTCTCGCTCGTTGGTGCCCTACGGGGCGCTTTAAAGGGCAGGATAGTGCGGGGACCATAGGAGGATGAGGTGCAACCGCGGAAGATATTGGTCGTCGATGACTCGAAACTGATCCACAAGATGTTCGAGGTCCTCCTGCGGCAGTTCTCGCTGATCCACGCCCACGATGGACTCGAAGCTCTGCAGTGCCTCGGCAATCATGCCGACATCGACCTGATCCTCCTGGATATCAACATGCCACGCATGAGCGGCCTTGAGTTCCTCAACCAGGTCAAGGCGGATAACACCTTCCAAGAAATTCCGGTGGTGATCATCTCCACGGAAGGCAAAGAGGAAGACACGATCCGCGGCCTTGAGGCCGGAGCCGCCGCGTATATCAAGAAACCCTTCGGCAACCAGGAGCTGCTCGAGGTCATCCAGCGACTGTGACTTCCGAGGGTCTGACGATGGAGAAAACCGCCCCTCAGGATTTGCTCTCCGAGATCGAACGCGCGCTCGACCGCGCACGGTCTCTGCTCGGCACGCTGACCACTGAGCAAGAGCAGCGGGCCCGGGGCGAGGTCGCCGTTGAGCGCATCCGCGATCTCGAAGGCCGCCTCGACGCCCGCGACCGTGATCGCGAAGAGCTGACCGCCCGACTCGTCGAGGCGGAGCACCAGCTCGGGCGGTTGATGAATCTCTACGTCGCCACCTTCCAGCTCCACGCCACCCTCGACCCCACCGAAGTCCAGGCGACCATCGCCGAGATTGCCGTCGACCTGCTGGGCGCTGAGCGCTTCGCCTTGCTGCTGCGGGAAGAGGGTAGCCACGAATGCGAGGTCGCGCTGTCCCGGGGCCTCGAGAGCGACGGCACCGACCTGTACTCGGCGGACCGCTATTCCGGCGGCGACCCGCTGGTCGATGCGGCGCTCGAGGACGGCGTGCTGCGCATGGGGCCGGATGAATTTTCAGAAGTGATCGCCGCGGTTCCTCTCCGGGTCCAAGACGCGATCGTCGGCGTGCTCGTGGTGCTGAAGCTCTTCGATCACAAATCGATTTTGCGGGCGGAGGACCGAGATCTTCTGGATCTCCTCGCCGCCCACGCCGCGTCGGCGCTCTTCGCCGCCCGGGTCTACTCCAATACCGACCGCAAGCTGCGCACCCTGGAAAGCTTGGTGCAGCTGGTGCGGAGCACTTGAACTCCCGGGCCGTCGCCGGGCGCCTGATGGGGGTCGCGTGAGTCTCAACGGCAAGCTTGAAGACGTCTCGCTCGCCGACGTCATGCAATTCGTCCACCTCGGACGACGCACCGGCACGCTCTCGCTTTCCCGCGGTTCCGAAGAGGCGGAGATCGGCTTCCACCGCGGGCAGATCGTGAATGCCTGGGGGCAAGGCAGCGTCCGGCTCTCTGACCTTCTGGTTCATAAAGAGCTCGTCGCCCCCGCGGCGATGCACCAACTGCTCCAGCAGCAGGCCGGCGAACAGCCCCGCCGCTCGCTGGGGCAAATCCTGGTGACCTCGGGTACCCTCGAATTCGAGACCATCCGGCAAGCCATCGAAGAACAGATCGAAGAGACGATCTACCAGCTGGTGACCTGGTCCACGGGCTCGTTCGAGTTCGCCTTGGACGAGCTGAAGCCCATCGAAGACATCGCCATGTACCCCGGCGACGTGATTCCGAAGCTCGACCTGAATACGCAAATGGTGCTGCTCGAAGCCTCGCGGATCATGGACGAGGCGCGGAAGCACGAAGCGGAAGGCGGAGACCCGTCGACCCTTCCTTCGATTCGCCAGCGCCAGAGACCGGTCGTCGAAGAGCCGCATCCGATGGCTCCGGCGACCGAGGAGCTCTACGATCGCGGAACCCTCGGGGAAGAGATGGCGCTCGACTCCGTCTCCGAGGTCATCGAAGGGATCGACCTTGACTTGGCCCTCGATCAGTCCGCGCAGGACCTGCTGCCGGAAGCGGCGAATCGTCGACTTCAGATCGTGTCTCCGGATCGGCGCCTCGCCGACGAGCTTGAGAAAATCATTCAGCCGGAAATCGCCCAGGTCGTGCGGGTGCCGCTGCGTGAAGCCGGGACCCGACTGCCCGGCGAGCCGACGCCGACGATCGTGGTGCTCGATCTCAGGGAAGGGCGCCATGCGGTCGATGACCTGCTGGCGATCCGCCGCTCGCGCCCGAGGTCTTCAGTCATCGGTCTCGTCGACTCCCCGGAGCTTACGACCCGGGCTTTTGAGGCCGGGGCGGTGGCGGCGATCTCCGCCGATCCGGTGGCCGTGGCCGCGTGTTTCCATAGCCTGGTCCGCACGCTTCAAGACGCAGGGCCGACGTCCAGTCGCTCCCAGCGCGCCGGATTTGCCCGCCTGCGCCGCGTGCTTGCCGACATTCGGTCGGGGCTGCTCTCGGCGACAATGGCGTTGAATCTCATGCACATCATCTCCGAGTCGGTGGAGCGCGCCGTGCTCTTCCTGGTGCGACAGGACACGCTTTCCGCACTGGGCGCCTTCGGTTTCGGCGCCGACGGTCGACCGCTGGCGGAGATTACCCGGCAGCTCCTGCTGCCGATCGATACCGACAACGTCCTCGTTCGCTGTATCGCCGACGGCCAGCCGCGTTCCCTCGGATTCGACCAGGCGCAGCTCCCGGGTGACCTCGCCCAGCTCCTCGGTCGGCCGCGCAATGGACAGATCGTGGTCTTCCCGGTCATGGGATCTGAACGGGTGATTTCGGTGGTTTATACCGACAACGGATCGAGCAATCGGGCGATCGAAGACATCGAGCTCCTGGAGCTCGCGACGGCGCAGGTCGGTGTCGCTTTCGAGAATGAGCTCTTGCGTCGCCAAATGGGCAGTAACCATTAGGCACGCGATACACGGGACGATCTCGCCGTGAACGGCGCGATCGCGCTCGGCCTGTGGCTCTTAACGTGGTCGCCCAATCACCACGATCTGGCGGATCGGATCGCGTCCGCGGACGCCCTCGAAGGGCAGCTGGTGCCTTGGAGTGCGATCATGGAACCGGCGTGGCCACTGTGGTTTGCTTGGCACGAGCGCCCGGTCTTCGGCCCCGCGGTCTTTATTCCCGCCGGCGACTGGGAAAGCGGCCAGGCCCTGCTGCTGGCGGGGACAGACCGACTCTTGCCGCACCTCTTCGTGCCCCGTGTGCTGCTGGCCCCCGGCCACTACCGAAACCGCAACGGGCGTCTTAAAAACCTGGAAGGCCTGGAGCCCGACAGCACCGAAAGACTGCTCCATGCGCTCATCGGGGCGTCGCTTGAGATGCGGCTGGAGAAGGATCGGGATTTCGCCCGCGAGTTTCGACGCCGAGCGACGCAGACGATGCGCGACGTCCCGCCGGCGCAGCAGTCCGGCGCCTACGGCGGGGCCCTGGTGGATTTCGGCGCCCACATTCTGTCGATGTCCCACGAGATCGGGCGCCACCAGCGTCGACGCCTCGGACGCGGCGAGACCCTCTGCGCCGTGTTGGATCATCCGGCTTCGCTCTTCGGGCTTTGGAAGAGGGCCCTCGAGTCGGGTGAGTACGTCGGCTACAAGCGCTCGCCGACGGCTTCCGGCTCCGCCATTCGCAGGGGGCTCGGCGGGGGCGGCTGGGTCCGCACCGAGGCGCGGCTAAGCCGGGCCGATAAAGACTGGTTGCTCGCGAGCCTCGGCGTCGAGTGGACGGGGGAGCCGTCGACGGACTTCCGTTTTTTGTGCGAAACGGAGGAAGGTGCGGGTTAGTAAGGGCCCCGCCTTCAAGCTGTCGAGACGTACGGGGTGAAATCGCCGGATGGAAGTTTCAGCTCAATGAAGGCCAGGCTGTTCTAGGGTCTGGCTGTTAGGGCGACATGGCTCGGACTGCGCAGTCGGATTCCGGAGATCATGCCGGTGGCTCCTAGGGCCGGAGCCCTGGGTGAGGATCCCTCCGGCGTAGGGGCCGGGCTTGCCCCGGCCCGCATCAGAGCGTCGGTACTCCGCCTTTGCATCAGCGTCGACTGGCGATAGAGAGCGTGCGGTCACGGTCGAAGAAGCTCGGCTTCGCCTCGCTGAGGCGGGGACAAGCCCGGGACAAGCCCCACCACTACTCCGGACTGGTCCCAGCACAGCCGCCAAGCCTGCGGATCACACGGGGGTGAATCTACTGAACGGTAAGTTTCAGCTCAGTGGCTTCGGCGGCTTGGGCGCCGGGGCTCCTCACGCCTCAATTGGCGTAGAGCACCCTGTCCTTGCGGTCTTGCGGAGCCAATAACGCCGCGCTGCAGTCTCGCTGGGCGCGCGCAGCTCCCCGGGCGGTTTATCCGGCGATGAGGCGAAGATTCTCGGCGACGTCCGCCGACATCGCGGTCGCCGCCGCCAGGTCCGGGTGCCGCAGGATCAAGTAGCCGTCTGAGAGCAGGGTCTTGCGCCAGTCCCGGCGCGGCGCCCCAGGCGGTTGGAGCTGGTGGCGGATGATGTGGCGCCCGAATCGGCGGTAGAGCCCTTCGAGGCCTTCAACGCGTTGAATCCGGCCGTGGCCTTGGGCGCGCTTGAAGATGATCGCGACGTTGTGCTTCCTCTCCATCGACTGGGAAATCCGACCGTCGAGCACCGCTTCACCCCACGCGTCGTAGACGTCGAAGTCGCAGCAGTAGTTCATGAGCTCGCCGGTGAGGCCGCCCGGGGGGCGGGCGGCGATCTCCCCGAATACGACTTCCCCCTGCGGCGTGGCGAACCACTCCATGTGGGTGAATCCGGTCGAGAAGCGGAGGGCCCGCAGGACCGAAGCGCCGAGCGCATAAGCCCGCTGGAAAAGGGGCGTGTCGAGGTCACGGAGCACCATATTCTGGGGGCTGACCCATTCCTGGGTCCGCGACTCGAGCATCGTCGGCTGGTAGCGCAGGATCGAGTGGAAGAGGATCTGGCCGTCGGCGCAGATCGTGTCGAAGGTGTACTCGTCGCCTTGGACGAATTCTTCGAGCACCACCTCGCTCACCGCTCCGAAGGCCGGAAGCAGGGCCTCGAGCTCCTCGATGGAGTCCACGCGGTAAGTCTTCGCCGATCCGGCGCCGGCCACCGGCTTGATGACCAGCGGTAGACCGACCTGCTGCGCCGCTTCCAGCACTTCGGCGCGGGTCGAGGCCCGGGCGTATCGTGGATTTCGGATTCCGGCCTGCTCGAGGGCCTGGCGCATGAGGTTCTTGTCTCGGAAGAGGCGGGTGTGGGCGGGCGAAAGGCCGGGGAGGCCGAACGCTTGCCGGACGTGGGCGGAGATCTCCATCGCCGCTTCCCACAGGCACTCGACGCGGTCGAGCTTGACCGGTAGCGCCCAAGATCGGAGCGCGTGGATGAGGGCGGGGGCGTCCCAGAGGTTGCCGACCTGGAGATAAGCGTCGAGCCCTTCGCGGGCGACCGGGGGCAGGGAGCCCCTCGGCATATCGCCGACCCCCAAGACGCGGGCGCCCATGCGTTTGAGGCCGCGGACGAAGAACGGGACCTCCGCGGGGAAGCCCGGCTGAATGACCAGAACGGTTTTCATCGACGCGGGACTCCATGGAAGGTCCGCAGGTATCGCCCGAGGTGGCCGTGGGCGTTGTGGAGGCCGTCCCACCAGACGTTGCCTTCGACGATGGAGGGGCCTTCGGGGGTGATGCCGATATCCCAACCGATGGTGCGCAGCGGCATGAATTTGAGCGCCGCCGCCTCGGCGAGGCGTCGGGTTTCGGCCCAGTGGGGAAGCTTGAGGCCTTCGAAGGCGACGTCGGTGCCCGGGTGGCGGGCGAAGGTTTGGAGGCCGAAGCCGCTCGGGTCCTTGCCCTTGACCTGCCGGAGCTCCCCACTGTCGAGGTCGATATCGGCGAGCAGGTTTCCGCTCGTGCCGTAGTCGAAATTGTCGGAGAGGTGCTTCGAGTTGATGACTTTGAAGCACGCGAAAAGCACGTGGGGACGTCGGTGCTCATCGACGAGGGTCACCACACGGGCGGTTTGGAGGGCATCGCTGCCGGAGAGGTGCCGCAGCGCTTCGTCATTGCGCAGTCGGTCTTGCAGAATAAAGGCGTCGTAGCTGGCGTCCCCGTCCATCTCGTCGAGCATGGCGTCGATATCGACGGCGGCGCCCTGGGTGTCGACCCAGCCGTCGTCCCGTCGATCGATTAAGCGCAGGCCGCGGGCGTAGACCCCTTTGGACGGCTTGATGGCGAGCGGGCTCGGGGCCGACTCTGCGAAGTATCGACGCCAGTCCGCGCGGTCGTGGAGCGTGGCGCCGTCCGCGACCCAGCCCCCCTGTCGGTGGTAGACCCCGTGGAACCGCGGCACCGTGATGCCGGCGCCCTGGCAGTAGGCGTAGAAGGTCGCCTTGTCTTCCGTGAGGTACGAGAGCGACATGGCGTTGTGTCGGCGCTGGAGGCGATAGAGCTGCCCGCGGCTTGCATATTCGCGGACGGTCTCTATCGGGGTCCCCGGATCCGCGAGGCCCCAGAGGAAGCTTTCCTTGGGCCGGAACTTCTCCACCGCCTTGAGCCGGATGACCCGGGCCGCAACGGCGGGGAACGGACGTCCGTAGTGCCGCGCGGCCCGCCGGCACTGGCGGAGGGCGGCGGCGATCTTCTTCAGATTCGTAGCCACGGCGTGCGGTTCAGGGCGTCGGTCGACCGTAGCCGAGGCGCACGAGACGGGCGTCGCCGACGGCCGGGAAGAGGACCAGGTAAACGTCGTCGTAGTCGTGATCGTCGATAGTCGGCGGCGGCGCGCCGAGGGCTTCGATCAGTGCCGGGTTGGTATTGCTGTGGCCGACGACCAAGAGAGTCTCTCCGGGGTGCTCGGTGAGTAAACGACGGGCCAGGGCCGCCTCGAAACCGTCGTCGGTCTCAACCACCTCCGGCTCGAGGCCGAGGCGCTCGAGCAGTGGAGCCGCCGTTTGCTGGGTGCGGCGCCACTGGGTCACGTAGGCGGCGTCGATCGGCGCGCCGTCGAGGAGCTCGACGAGGTCCGTGCCGGCGCGGGACCTACCCGCTTCGTTGAGGTTCGGGTCGCGGCCGACGTCGGTCTCTTTCTCGGCATGGCGGACGATGAAGATGGCGACGGGACTAGGTGATGGCGCTGCGACACCGACAGCCGCCGCACTCGCAGCGTCCTCCGCCGTGGCCGGAGCCTCGGGCGCGAAGGAAAAGGCGAGGAGAAGGGCGGTCAGGAGGGGGGCGCCCGCCGTCAAAGGGGCGGGGGAAGTCCGCGCGGTCCGCGGTTCGAGAAAGGACATGGCAGCTCGCTTCAGGCAGCTCAGGTGAGCTCGGAGCGTATCACTGCGGAGGGCACGCTTCTTCGAGCAGCGGCCAGAACCCGGCGTCCTTCGCGAAGCTCAGCTCAAAGGCGGGGAGGGAGCGCACGAGTCGAAGCAGGTTGTCGGTTAGGGCGTCCAGCCGGTGTGGATCCGCGTTGATGAACGGCGCGCAGCCGACGAGGAAGGCCACCGACTCGGCGGCCCGGAGCGGTTTGAGACCGTGCTCCCCCTGGCGCAGTCGGCAGAAGGCGGCGAGCGGGAAAGAGCGCCGCTTCCCGGGCTGGTTCCCCAAGTCGCCGGCGAAGGGGAGCTTCTCCAGACGGACCGGCCCGCCGCCCGGCGGTGGGCAGAGTGCGTTCATGTCGTCGGAGAGGACTTCGCGGCCGGTCGTGAGGCTGAGTCTGGAGATCGTTGTCTTGCCGGCCCCCGACGGGCCCAAGAAGAGGAACGATCGTTCTCCGGAGACGACGCCGGCGCTATGGAAGAGCACGCCGCCGAGGGCGAGCAGGCGATAGGCGACCAGCAGGCGGAAGAAATTCTCCACCTGCGAACGGAAGAAGGGGCCGCCGTCGAGCGGTGTCCACAGGGTGCCGACGAGGTTCGGGCACCAGTCGACCCGGGCCATGAAGTCGAGCCCTGCGATTTCCACGGCGTGCTCGAGGTAGTGACGGTCGAAGGTGTAGCTCCATCCGTCGAGATCGACGGGCAGGAACTCGGTGTCCGGCACGCGGTAGAGGGCGATCGACACCGGCTCCGGTGAGCCCGCCGGCGGGGCGTCACAAGCCATCTCGCCGAAACGCTCGGCGAGCGTCTCCGCCTGTGCCGTGGTCAGGCCCGTGAAGCGATAAGGGCCGCCCGCAAAGTCGATGACGAGGCTCTCGTCTCCCCACGGGTCGCCGACTCGGCGGGCGGGGAAGAGGTCAGGGTGCCGTAGAAAAACGTCGCCGAAGCCCATCGAGGAAGTTGAGCGCCGGTTCAGCTGATCACCGGCAAGAGCGTACGCTCGCTCCTCACCTCGCGCAGGAGGCGCGCCTGCTCGGTGGCTTGCGGATCCAAAGCGAGCGGGTCGCCCGTCTTCTCTTCCGAGATCCCCATGCAGTGGCTCATCCCTTCGGCCTCAGGCCCGAGCTGCTCGATACGGGCCCGCGCTTCGTGGTTGACCCGCCGGATTTCCGCGAGGGCCGGGGAGCTCTGCCAGATCTCTTCGATCGGCTGGTCATGGAGGTTGCCGAGGGGGCGACGCCACTGCACGCACGGATAGACGTTGCCGAAGGGGTCGACCGCGAGACCGGCGGCGCCGGCGCCGCAATTCTTCTTGCCGGAAGGACCCGGGGCGCCGGACTCGCCGGTGCACGTACCGCCGCTGGGGCCGTCCGGGATGCGCCGATCGAGGTAAGCGTAGAGGTCCTTGATCGCTTTTTTCGACGGCGAAATCGACAGGGGCGAGGTGTCGCCGTCGTCCCGCGGGGTGACCGTCGGAGAGAGCGAGAGCAGGACGCCGAGACTGTCGGCGACGTCGAACATGCCTTCGATTTGGTGCTCGTTGAACCGCGTCAGGGTGCCGTTGAATTTGATGCGGTAGCCCATCGCCAGAAGCTCCGGGACGTTCGACATCAGGCGGTCGAATGAACCCGGCACCCGAGTCTGGCGATCGTGGGTATCAGCCGTAGCTCCGTGCAAGCTGACCTCGACCAGGAACGGATCCACTTCCTCGCGGATTTCTTCCGCGAGCTTGCCCCGCAGGGCGTGGCCGTTCGACTTGATGCGCACCACAAAGCCGAGGTCCCGGGCCATGCGTCCCAGGCGAACGAAGCTCGGGTGGGCCAAGGGCTCGCCGCCGGTAAACGTGAGGTTCATGACCTGCAGGCGAGCGAGATCGTCAAAGAGGACGCCGTATTGCTCGTCGCTCAGCGCCTTGCCCTTGAGCGCAAGATCGTTATAGCAAAAGAAGCAATCGAGATTGCAGCGGTAGGTCAGCTCGATGAGAGCTGAGAAAAGAATATTCTGTTGCCAGGTCTTGGCGATGACATGGTTCGCGCTCATGAGTCAACCGGCCTCCGCTTCGAGGATACCAGCATCCACGAGCTGAGAGACGAATTGGCGAGCGTCCACCTCGGCCTGGGGACCGTCCACCTCGAACTCTTCTGAGATTCGCCTGGAGATGGCGTCGACGGTCTCGCCCTGGTCACAAAGCTGAAGGATGCGCGATCCGACCTCGTTGAGCACAAGCGTTTCCCCGGCCTGCTGACGGAGCACGACGGCCTCAGAGTCGATGATGCGAAAGCGTACGTCTCGCCGACGGCGGAATCGAGTCGACATCATGGTGGGGCGGAGGCGTCCTCAAAAGCTCTAGGAGAAACCCAGGATGCAGGTGGCGTCGTTCTTACCGCCAGGAATCGTACAGTCCGCCGCCATGGTTTCAATCCGCTGCCGGCAGATGATCGCCGGCGTCGCGTATGCGGCCCTCGTCCCGTAGGTGACCGTGACTTTCTGCGTCGCCTCGGCGCATGCGGGGCACGAGTCACCTGGTGGGCGCGTGCGATCGAGGACGGATTTGGGCGAGTGGGGCATCGTGGGAGTTTCTCGGAGTGTGCCTGACCTCAACATGCACGGGTGACACCGTGTCGTTTTGTCTCGCCGTCGTTTTGTCTCGCCGATCAGGCGGCGGACGGCACATTAGTTGAATGTTAATTTACCCCAGGGACAGCCCCAAGTCCAGCCTTCGGGGAATCGAGACTCAGAAAGTCCAGATTCCCTAAACCCGCATCAAGAAAAGTCTTCAGGGTTTCGGGGAGACCCGGCCCGTGCGCCCGGGCGGAGCGCGAGGCCCCGCCCGGCCGTAGGGTGATCAGCGCGGGGCTAGCCGTCGCACTCGTCGCCCGGCAGGCAGACGACGGTGCCGACCTGCTCGAGCGGCTCACGCTGGAGACGGATCGCCGGATCGCCGAGGATTTGGTAGGAGCGAAGCAGCTCCGGCCGAACGCCGATCGCCGCCGCGCTGCGCAGGGCTCCGACGAGCGCATCGCCCAGTCGGTCCACCTCCAGCTGGAAGACCTGGCGGAAGAGCCGATCTCCGAGGAATCGGGACTCGTCGTGCTGGGAGTTCCAGGTCGGAGCGACGACCGCGGCGGCGCCGTCGGTCGGGTCGAGGACCAGGAACTCGCCGAGCGCGTCGAAGCCCGGAAGCGCATGGAGGCCGATGAGGCAGGTGGCCGACGACACGATCGGCAGCGCGCCGGCGTTGTCGAGCGTGGCGACGTCCGCGGACGTCAGGAGCGCTTGGTCGGACCAGCGATCCGGGCCGCCGTGGCCGCTGTAGTGGACCCAGGTCGAACCGGCGGTGAAGCTATCGAAGAGCGCTTGCCGGGCGTCCGCTACGGTCGCCGTGTCGAGGCTGACGGCGGTGACGTCGTAGCCGACGGGGAGCAGCGCGCTCAGGCCGAGGCCGTCGTCGGCGAAGACGGTGTCGCCGTCTGCCGCGTCGGCGACCGTGGTTAGGCGGTGCAGCCAGTCGCCGCCGGCTTCGTAGGTCGCGACCTTCGCCGCGTAGCTTTGCAGCTCGGCGGCGCTGAGCACCGGAATACGGCCGACGGCGACATCCATGAGCCCGTCGCCGTCGACGTCGCCGAGGGTTGCGTCGGAGGCGTAGAGGCCGCCGTCGCCGTCGGACGCCTGGAGCGTCGGGATCAAGCTGCCGCCGAGGCCGAGGTAATCGCGGTGGTCGTAGGTGCCGGCGCCGGCGAGCACGACATAGGACGGCGCGCGGGCCCAGGTTTTGAGGGCGTGGGTGACCAAGCTGCGGATGGCGCGGGGATCGCGCAGGCCGTCGCTGAACTCGTCGAAGACGTCTTGGATATCGACGACGCGGGTCGCGAGCCCCTGGGAAGCGCGGAGTGCAGCGAGGTCCGCCGCCGCCGCCGTCAGGTCGGCGGTAGTGATGATCAGGTAGTCGACTTCCGGCGCCGCGGTGGCGAGGTCGGAGGGCTGGTCGAGGAAAAGAGCCGGTGAGCGGAGTGCCGCCGGAGACGCGGTGAGGAACTCTCCGCCGTCGGAGCGCCAGATGACCCGGTGGCCGTCGACTTCGTTGATCACGCGACTATGCTGCGGCTCCGGAGCGTTCGGGTCCGTGAGGTCGAAGACCCAGACCGTGGATTCCGTGAACGGAGCGACGCTGACTTGGCCGCGCTCGGCGGTCGCCATCAGCTGCCCGGCGTCGGTCCGGAGCCAGCGGTCGTAGTCGAGGTCAAAACTGTCGATGAAGACCAAGTCGCCGTCGAGGCTCTCGACCTCGACGGTATTGTCTCCGTCGATCAGGGCACTCGCCGGCACCGTGAGCTCGCCGAGCAGCGAGTCGAAATCGTCGAGGGCGAGCTGGCCGATCTCTTGGCCGTTGACCCTCACCGCCAGCAGGTGGGCGCCGGCGGTGCCGCCGAAGAGCTCGAGGCGCAGCGTGGCGTCGGCGCCGTTTGTCACCGGCGACGGAACCCGGGCGGGGAACGAAGCGAGCGGAGCGCTCGGACGCACGAAACGCCAGATCCACGAATCCTCTTCAGGGTCGAGCGGCAGCAGCGTCACGCCGAGGGTGGCGTCTTCGTAGTGACGGGAGTCTCGGAAGGAGCTGTCGGTCCAGTCCGGCGGCGGCGGTAGGGTGCGCCGCGGCAAAGTCGTCGAGCGGCCGTTCTCGAGCGTCAGCCGGTAGACGTTGGTGTCGGTGAATGGCGTGTCTACGGCGTAGCCGACGAAGTCGAGGGTGGCCCCGCGCTCGCCGCGGATCCACGTCACGTCCTCGCCGCCGACCGTCAGCCGGAGCTCGCTACGGGCGATGAGCCGGCGGGCGTCGAGCTCGCGCAGGCCCCAGACGGCGGCGAGCTCGGCGGCGGTGACTCGGTAGAGGCCCGTGTCTTGG
>JBCDKB010000034.1:0-30691 GCA_038747035.1 Acidobacteriota bacterium
CAATGAACCGCATGTGCGTGAGCGCGGGACGGGGCAAGCCCGTCCCCTACGCCGGATTGTGCTTGATGACGCCGAATCGGTGTTTGGCGTCCACGGGGCTGTCGAGGCGCAATTTCAGCCGACTCCGGGGTAGTGGCGGGGCTTGTCCCCGCCATAGCAAGGCGCCGCCGAGCTTCTTCGGGCCGCTGAACTGTGCATTCTCTTCGTCGGTGAGCCGTTGGCTCATTGAGTCGCATATGCGTGAGCGCGGAACGGGGCAAGCCCGTCACCTACGCCGGAGTGTGCAGGAGGAGCACGAGCTACACTCGCGACATGCCGATCACGACCATTGCTTGGCTGGTCTTGGGGGCCGTCGCCGGCGGCCTTTTCTACGCCTACGCCGCTTCGCTCGGCCGGGCGCGCGCCGCCGTGCTCGGGCAGGGGCTGGTGATCGCGGCGGTGATCTACATCGTTTCGCTGTCTGGGGTGGCGCGCCGGCGGTGTGGGTCGGCGTCGAAATGGCGGGGGTCGCGCTCTATGCCCTCTTCGCCTTTCTCGGCCGACGTCGATCTGAGCTTTTCCTCGCCGCCGGCTGGGCCCTCCACCCGGTCTGGGACCTGGGCGTGCACGGCCTCCACGGCGCGCACGATCTGCCGGGCTTGCCGGAGGCCCTCTTGGGCCTGCGCCCCGGGGTCTCCTACGCCCCGGAGTGGTACGTGTTGGCGTGCTTGAGCTTCGACGTGCTGGTGGCGATGCTCATCGTCCGCGATCACCGTCGACGCTAACGGACACGGCGACCTGGAGAGCTCCGGGGGGCTTGCCCTACGGGGTTCTGATGTGCGCTCTGAAGTGGCTCTGATGGGATTTTGATCTTTTTGTGAGGCGGCCTGCGAAGGCCGCGGACAGCATCTGGGCGCCGTCGTCGAGCGCCGCAGCGGATGCGGGGCTCGGGCGTCGGCGGAGAGCCCCCGATGACTGGACCGACTGCCGACGTGCCGAGCGAAGAGAGCCCCGGGAAGACCGCTTTTGAGAAGCGACTCTTCCGCACGCTCGTGGATGACGAGCTGCGGCTGATGGAGCGTGAGCTGATCGAGGTGAAGTCGATCCGCATCCTCGCGGATTGCCCGTGGAAGCCGGGGAAGCGCCTGCGCCCGATCACGTTCTTCATGGCCTACCTCGCCGAGCGGCTCGAGCGGGAGCCGCGGCCGAAGCTCGGAACGCGGGAGATTCGGCTGGCGGCGTCCCTCGAGCTGATGCACGAGGCGTCACTGGTGCACGACGATCTGGTCGACCGGTCGACCGTGCGTCGCGGCGAGCCGACCCTGCAGGTGGACCACGGCGCGGCGATGGCCTTGATCCTCGGCGACTACATGGTCTTCCGGGCCCTCAAGCTGGCGCTCGACGGCGCCGAGTCGATGCGCGACGTGCGGCTGGCGCAGCAGATGGCCGACACCGGCCTGGCCATCGCCCACGGTGAAGTCGACCAGCTCCAGAGCTATATGGAGCGCCGCGGCGACCCGCGTCGGCTGACGCTCGATGACTATGACGACGTCATCGCCAAGAAGACGGCCGCGTTCTTCGCGGGCTGTGCCGAAGGCGGCGCGGCCCTCGCGGGGGCGGAGGGCGAGCGCCGCGGAACCTACCGTCGGTTCGGCATGGCGATGGGCATGGTGTTCCAGATGGTGGATGACCTGGTGGACGTCATGGGCGACCCGGCGCTGGCCATGAAATCGCTCTACAGCAACCTTGAAGAAGGCACGGTCACGCTGCCGATGATCCACGCCTACACGCTCCATCCCGAGCATCCGTCCCTGACCAAGATGGCCCAGGGCGAGGACCTCGACGCCGACGAGCAGGCCGGGCTCTACGCGCTGCTGGCCACCGAGGGCGTGCTGGAGCGCTGCCGCGCGAGCCTCCGGGAGCGCCGCCTTGAGGCCGTCGAGGCCCTACACCAGCTGCCGCCGAGTCTTTTCCGCGAAGCCCTGGGGGATCTCCTGGACTTCGTCTCCGTCGGACCGTGGGGTGGCCTGGAGGCCAGCCTCTCATGATCGGCGGCTACCCGTGGCGCGCGCTGTGGCTGGCCCTCGGGGCCTCCGCTGTGCTGCTCCTCGTGGCCGCCGCCTGCATTCAAGGGGCGAGCGAGATGGGTGAAGAAAAACCGGCGACCCGCGAACGGGTGCGGGCCGTCCTGCTGCGCCAGCGCGAGGTTCTGATGGCGCTCGACGGGGCGCTCGGCGTCGGCTTGGGAAAGAAAGATTTTCGAGACAAGGACTACGTGATCGTCGTGTACCTGGCGTCGGATGTCGACGAGCCCCAGGACCCGGTGACCGTGGAAGGTGTGCCGGTGGTTTTCCGAGTCACCGGACGCATAGAACCCCAACAGCGAGGAGTACCCCCCCATGGCCAGTGAATTCGGAAGCGAACGCTTTATCCGCGCCCGCGTGGTCGCCGGAGTCGCGAAGAAAAATATGTGGCAGAACTTGGACCGAGACGCCAATTGCGTCGGAGCCGCCTTCGGTCGGCGGATCGTGCAGGGTCAAGTCACCGACGAGCCGGCGCTCGTGGTCTACGTGCAGAAGAAGGTGCCGCAGCGCTTTTTGCCCTTCTCGCGCCGGCTGCCGCGCAAGGTCTTCGTCGGATCCGACTCGGTGGCGGTGGACGTCATCGAGACCGGTCCGATCCTGCCCTTCGCCTTCACCGGACGCGATCGCCCGGCGCCGTCCGGGATCAGCATCATCAACGCCAACGTTCCGATTCCCGACGCCGGAACGCTCGGCTGCCTGGTCCGGGATCAAAACGACGGCAGCCTCTGCCTGCTGTCGAATAACCACGTGATCGCCATGCAGAACGCCGCCAATCTCGGCGACCCGATCATCCAGCCCGGCAGCTTTGACGGCGGCACGACGCCGGCGGATGACATCGCTTTCCTGAAGCGATTCGTCACAATCAACGCCACCGGCAACCAGGTGGACGGTGCGATCGCTGAAGTCCGCGATAGCTCGCTGGTCATCGACCAGATGAAGAACAACCTGATGGAGATCCCCAATCCGGACCACCCCGCGGTCGGGCTGCTTTTCGCAGGTTCATGCAATCGCTCGATCATGAACCCGATCGACCAGGTGCTGTCGCAGTTGAATATCGAGTTCACCCAAGGGCCGGGGGCGACGATCGGAGCCGAGATCGGCATGAACGTCGAGAAGGTCGGACGGACGACGGAATATACGACCTCGACGATCACCGAAGTGGACGTCACGGTGTCGATTCCCTACGACTTCGGCACCGCGACCTTCGATAGCCAGATCGCGACGTCCTGGATGTCGGATCCGGGGGACTCGGGCTCGGTGGTCTGCGCCGGCGGCGAAGGCGGCATGCAGGACCAGTGCGGCTGCGGCTCGACCTCGGCGGCGGCGAGCGTGCTGGGCGCCGACGTGCGCACCGACGCCGCCATGGCCCAGGCCTTCCGGGACAAGGTGCTGCGCCAAACGCGGATCGGCGCCTGGGCGGCGGATCTTTTCGCGATGAACGAAGAGCGCTTCCTCGAGCGCTTCCACGCCACCTCCGTGGACCGCGACGACCACGACTACGCCCGCACGCTCTACGGTCGCTACGCCAAGGACGCCCGCGCGGCCTTCGTCGATATGGAGAACCCGGATCGGCGGGTCACCGACGAGCACTTCCGGGACGCCAAGAAGGCGCTCGAGCGCGCCTCGAAATACCTCGACAAGGCCGAGCAGGACGCGGCGGGCCGGGTCTTTGAGCTGGCGGAGAAGGCCAAAGGGGCGACCGCCCGGGAGGCCCTGGCGATGCTTGAAGACAAGGATCTCCACGAGGAGCTGAAGCGCATCGTCGCTGAGGTGCCGTCGATCCGCGAGGACGACTGCTAGCCCTTTTCTTGCGCCCGGGCGGCGGCGCGCGCGGCGACGCGCGGTGTCCGCGTCGCCGCCCGGTTCGGCCTGCGCCTTTCCGAATCCCCCAATTTCCCCCACTCCGAGGATTGCCATGGACGATTCCTACCCGCCGTCGCGCGACGCCGGGGACCAGCCCCCCGACGACGCCTTCGAGCCGATCCACATCGAGACCCACCGCGACCTGCGGGGGCAGATCCGCGCCATCTGCAAGCGCATCAACGCCCGGCCCGAGATCGCGCGCCGCGTGTTGGTCAACGCGGTCTTCGCCTTCGAAGAGGTCGGCGTCACGCTCTCGGACGAGATGCGTGCCCATGTCCGCAAGACCCTGCGCTGGCCCGAGCGCCTCGAGACCGAGAAGAAAGAAGCCCGCGCCGAGCTGCTCCGCGAGCACGGCGACGTGTTGGGCAAGAAGGTTCCGCGTTCACCCGACGCGCGGGCGGCGCTGCTCTTCGACCGGCTGGGCCTGGAGCCCGAGCGGCCCGAAGACAAGAAGGGTCTCGACCGCAAGGGACTTCTGCGCTACGTCGACCGTCATCCGCTCGTCGCCCGACTCGCGCGATACGAGCGAGCGGCCCGGGGCGGACTGATCCTGCACACCCGCGGCAGTTACGAAAAATTCAAGTCCGGCGAGCGCCGCCACCGGTGGGTGAAGGCCGTGCGCTTCAAGGTCTGAGGAGGCAGCGACGATGTCTTTCCACTCCTGCTACCGGTACGTGCTCGGCCTGCCGACCTCGACCCTCGAGTCCATGGTCGTTGGGGCCCTCAGCGAAGACGAGACCGCCGGCGTTCCCGCCCAATTCACCCGGCCCGGCGTCGCCATCGGCGACGGACTGACCGCCAACGTCACGGCGTCGATTACCGATCCGGAAAGCGCCACCCTGGAGGTGCCCGGCACCGACGTGGACCTGACCCTCGGACTGAATATGCGCCTCGAGGTCGAAGTGGTGGAGATGCCGGCCCTCGACCCCATCGAGTACGCGCTGGCGTTCACGATGCCGGGGGAATTCGGCCGCCGCGAGCCCCCGGGCGAAGCCCCCGAGCTGATGATCCACTTTCCGTCGGTGGCCGCCGCCGACCTGAATCTGGCCGTCAGCGGCGGCGACATCGTGCTCAGCGGCGAGCTGCTCCAGCCGCTGATCGACGCCGCCATCGCCGCCAATCCGGACGTGCTCGGCGTCAAGGTGAAGGCCGGGGTGTCGATTCCGCCGAGCGACACCGGATCGGTCTTTAGCGAGATCTTCCACGACGACCCCGGGGCGCCGGACTTCCGCGGCCGGATCACCGGCTCGATGCCGGACCCCTCCACCCTGGAGCTGCTGATTCCCGGGCACCTGCGGGTCATTGTGCTCGGCTCGCCGCCGATCATCGACTCCGACATGGCGATCACCGTGGCGGTGCCCGTGGAGCGGGACGACGCGGCCGGCGAGCTGCGGGTGCGCTTCGACCAGGTGACATCGAGCTCGGTGACGGTGGTTTTTTCGCCGTCACTTTCTGCGCTCCACCGGCCCTTCGCCGAAGCCGAGGTCAAGGGCGAAGTCGCCGCGACGCTTTCGGCCTTCGACACGGAGACCCAAGCGATCCCGACGGCGCCGGATCTCACCTCGATGATCGCTGACGAGCTCGCGGCCTACGCCCAGGATTTTGTGGTCGCCTACGACATGCCGCAGCCCGCGGACCCCGAGTCGATCGATATCTCGACTTTCGAGCCGGCGACCCAGGCGGGGGCGCTCCTGCTGCTGCTCGAGCCGCTCGGGGACGCCACGCCGTGCGACGCCGTGGATCCGTTCGTCGGCTCTGACGGCTTCTCGCTGGTGCTGTCGGAGCCCGCGGTGCGGCCTTTTCTGCAGCAGGTGCGGGACACGGTCGAGGGCTCGAGTCGCGAGATCCAAGGGCACACCGTCAGGGTGACCTCGATCAGCGCCACCCTCAGCGATCCCGACCCGGCCCACGATCCGGCGCGCGGCCACCTGTGGATCGAGGGTAACGCCGACGTCGAGATCGACTGCTGGCCCGACGCCGGCGTCGACTTCTGGGGCCCGGTCTACCTGGCGCCCCGCCACCAGCCCGACGGCCTCTATTTCGACGCGACCACCGGCGAGTTCGGCGCCGAAGACGACACCTCGTGCGAGGACGTGGATCCGAACGACGTCGCCGCCCTCATCGACAGCGAGCGCTTCGGCCCCTTCGACGGGCTACCGACGGAATTCGGCGGCGTCGGCGCCGTCGATCTCGAGGTGATGACGGTCGACATCTTCGCCGCCGGCATGGTCCTGCACGGCAGCTTCGCGCTCACGACCTTGACCCAGCTCTCAGCGGGCCTCGCGGAACGCCGCACTTTTTGGGCCCACGAAGGCGCCGCCGGCTCCTGACTTGTCTTAAACACCCCCGATTGCGAACCCCCAAGGAGAGACATGATGGCTATTTACCGCGGCTTCGTCCGCTCGCTCGAAACCCGCGCCAACGGCTGGATAGAAACGACCCTCGTCGCCGTGCACGCCGGCAACGCCGAACGGCGATTCTTGATCCAAAGCGTCGACGGAGACCTGGAACAGGTCAACCGGCGATTGGCCCAGCTCGGCCTGCTGCGCGACGCCTTGGCCCGCGTCTTGCCGGTGGAGGTCGACTTCAGCGCCGAGGACGACTTCGGCGATGTGATCCGCGACGTCAAGGTCTACCAGCGCCCGAGTTTCGAAGGACGGCCCGGCGACCGCGTGATCCGCGGGGTGGTGGCGGGCGTCGAGGTGACCGAGCTCGACGCCCCCCACGGCACCAGTCCTTACCTCGACGGCGCCGACCTCGCCCACATCACCCTGCTCACCGCCGACGGCGGGGTCGAGCGGGTGATCCTCGATCTCCAGCGCCCCGAGCGCGACACCGCCCTCGCCATGCTCGACCTCTTCCGCTGGGGTCTCACCACCCGCCGGACCCTGGAGATCCTGCTCGCCACCGGCTTCGGCCTCGACGGTGACACCGTCGGACTTCCGGCCTTCGTTCGCTCCTGCCGCGTGCCGGTCTTGGAGCGCGCCGACCTGACCTACGTGCACGCGTTCGTTGAGCGCTTGGGCCAGCGGTCGGAAAGCTGGGACGCGTCTTCGCCGCAGGAGGTGGACCGCCTGCGCTTGGTCTTCACCACCGCGCCGGACCAGAATCCGGAGGGCGATATCTCGGAGAACGGCTCCTTCGTGGCGCGCACCTATGGGGCGACAGTGGCCTACGACTCGCCTTTGGTGCCCCGGCTCGAAGCGGCCCTGCGCGACGGGCTTCAGGTCCGTCTGGGCTTGGCCGCGGGCGATCGGCAGGACCCCAAAGACCCCAAAGACCCGAAAGACCCCCAAGACGGGGTGGAAGCGTTCTACGGATCGGCGCCGCGGATTTCAGGGGTCGGCGTCAAGCGGCCGCCGGCGGTCCACAGCGTCGAACTGGTGGCGCCGCTCGGCAGCGCCGCGCGGCCGGTGTGGGTGGAGACCCGCTGCAACGCCGTGCCGGTGGAAGAGCCCGAGGTGCACTGCGACGGCGTGCCGACGATCCAGAATCCAAACCATCGAGACTTGGCGGCGGTTCCGTGCTCCGTCGCCTGGTCCGGGGACGGCTGGTTCGCCCGCGGCGTCTGGCGGATCGTGGTCCACGCCGACGGTCCGGTGGATGTGAAAGTCGACGGCGAGGTCCCTTGCGGCCACTGCCAAGAGTCGCCCGCCATCGGCAAAAGGGAGCGGCTCGAAACGGTCGCCGTGCGCCAAGTCCGAGAGCGGGCCGATGCGGCGTCACTCGAAGAGGCCCTGCGGGGCGCCGGGGACCGGCTGACCGCGAAGGGGCCGATCGAGCGCTGCGTTTACCACGCGTATCTCGACGGCATGCACGCGCTGGATCTCACCGTCCACGGACGCTCGTGCGCCTCGCCGTTCCGCCTGCACATCCACCGCATCCGATGATCTCTGCCAAGACACCCCGCGGCGACGCGTGGACCCGCGAGGGAGTCAGGCGGGCGGTCCACGTCGCGGTCGCTTCGGCCCTCGACAGGCCGCCGTCGACGATCCGCGACGGGGCCCGCTTCCTGGCCGACTTGGACGTGGACTCGATCGCGGTGCTCGACCTGCTCTGTGCGCTGGAAGAAACCTTCGACGTCGCGATCGATGAGGTTGAAGCCTTCCCGGTCGAGACCGTCGGTGAGCTGGTGGAGCTGATCGCGACGGAGCTGTCGCCGCCGCCGGGCGATGGTCAGGCGTGCGTCGATCACCCTCCGTGTATCTCTGACGCCGGTGCGGACGCCAGGCCCCCCGTGGCTTCCGCCCGGTCGCCGATGGCGTCGGCGCCGTCAGTGGCCTCGAGGGGAGCCGCTCCGCGGTAGTCCCCGAACCCGGCCGGTCCCTTCGCAGGATGGGGCCGGCATTTCGGGTGCAGTCCTGCACTTCTGGCCCGTATGATGGAAGGAAATTCGTAAATTGAGAGGACGAGAAGGCTCCCCATACCGGCCCGGTTTCTGTGAAATCCGGGCTGGCCGAGGTCTTCCCCTGCAGGTCGTCAGCACTTCGGCTCGAGCCGGGACTGGAGACCTAGGGGGGCTCGGGGGCCAGCGGCGCCTTTTCGCGCGAACTGATTGGAGGACTTCGATGGAAATTTTGGTTGTCGGACTGTTGATGGTGGTCGTGGTGGAGCTCGGTGTTTTGATCTATCTGGTCGGCGGCGGCGGCGGTTTACCGTGGATGGTGCGGGCCGAGGAGGGGAACCTCTCCGGCAAGGTCGCCGATCCGAGTCACCACCGGACCCTGGGGGCCAAGGTCGAATTCCTGATGTGCGCCGCCCGATACCAGGTGGAGCTGGAGCAGCAGCGTTTCCGCATGGCCCAGGGGCTCAAGGCGGACGGCGGCGAGGTCGATTTCACGGCCGCGCCCGGCGACGTCAAGGGGTGATTGGAGGCGCGATCCGCGCTCGATCAGGCGCCGTCCCCGAGGGCGGCGAGCAGGGTGTCGCACGCCTCTTTTTCGAGGCGGGCGGCCTCGCTGCGCCCGGCCCGGGCGTGGGCGTCGGCGCTGAGGCAGTGGCCCTCGGCGTGGTTGGGTTGGATCTCTAGCAGTCGATAAAGCACGCCGGCGGCCTCTTCGGGGTCGTCGGCGTCGAGCCATGCGCGGGCCAGGGAGAGGCGGAACTCGGACTGCTCGAGGGGGCGCGCTTCGACGGCGAGGGCAAACGCTTCCGCCGCCCGGCGGGTCTCTCCGCGGTGTTTCAAAAACTCGCCCCGGAGGTGCTCGAGGTACTCGATTCGGTACCGGCTTTCGCCGCGGTCGAAGTGATCTTTCAAGGCCTGGAGGTGGCGCGCTGCGTCGTCCGTGCGGCCGGTGTCCAGGGCGACGAGGCCCGCGATCCAGGCCGCCGCCGGCGCAAAGCCGAGGCCGAGGGCCTGCTCGGCGGCGAAGGCGGCGCCGTCGAGGTCGCCGGTGCGGCGCAGGAGCTCGGCTTCGGTGACCCAGCCCGCACGCTCCGGATTGACGCCGGAGACCAGGCCGCGGTGGCGGCGCAGCGCCGCGAGGGCGTCTTTGAAGCGGTGGGCCTCGAAGAGCAGCAGGGCCCGGGTGAAGATGACGCTGGCGCGGTCGGGAGCGAGGCCGAGGGCCTTCTCGATGGAGCCGAAGGCGCCGTCGCGGTCCCCGGCGAGGCTTTGCAGCCGGGCGTAGAAGCGCCACGTTTCGGCGTTGTCGCCCTGGAGCTCGAGGGCGCGCTCGAGGGCGCCGAGGGCCTCGGCTGGGCGACCGCAGGCCATCTCCGCCTCGGCGAGATAGCCGTAGAGGTCCGGCCGAGGGTCGAATTCGAGCGCCTGGCGGTAGCGGACGCTGGCCTCTTCGCACTGGCGGAAATGGGTGAATTGGAACCAGGCGAGGGTGCCGAGCCAGCTCGCGTCCCGCGGTCGCAGGGCCACGGCCTGGCGCAGGTATTCGAGCTCTTGATCGATGTCGCCGGTGATGCGGGCCCGCAGGCGGAGAAAACCGACGCGTTCGGCCTGCGGGCGCTCTTCGGCGAGCTCGAGGGCGCGGTCGATGGCCTCGAGCGCGAGGGCGACTTCGCCTTGGACGTCGTAGAGGTGGGCGAGCTTGCCGTGGGCCAGGGCGAAGTCCGGATCCGCGCCGATCGCCGCGTGCAGCTCCACGAGTCCACCGGATTGGTCCTGCCCGCGGGCCAGGGCGAGGGCTTGGATGTAGTGGCGGTAGGCGTCGACGGAGGTGGTGCCGGTGGCGGCGATGGCGGTCGCGTCGCCGTCGGCGGCTTCCACTTCGAGGGCGAGTCGCAGCCGGTCCGCGAGCGCTTCGAAGAGGGTCGCGGGCTCTGACGCGAAGACGTCGAAATGGGCCGCCTCACCGCCCGGCGGCGCGTAGCGCCCGTAGACCCGCAGCGCCCGGGCGTCGCCGGTGACACGGCCGGAGACCAGCACGTGGGCACCCCGCCGCCGGGCTTTCTCGGCGGCGTCGGCGGGGCTGCCGAGACGCCCGCCGGCCGAGGGGCCGAACGCGTCGAGCACGTAGAGGTGCCGGGAGCTCGAAAGCTCGTGGGTCAAGACGTCGGGGATCGCGTCGACCAACCAGTCGAGGCCCGGGTCGCCGGTGGAGTTCTCGAAAGGCACGATGGCGACGACTAGCGCTTCCTCGGGCGTCGCCGGCGCCGTCGACAAGCCGCGGAAGAAGAAGGCGATGGCCGCCAGCGCGCCGACGGCGACGCCCGCCAGAAGGATCCGGGCCGATCGGGAGCGCGCGCCCGCGACGTCGGCCCCGGGCTCCGCGATGTCGTCGGCTCTTGCGGTGTCCCGCGGTGCTGCGGTCGGCTGGGGCCTTGAAGATCGGGCAATCGCCGTCGTCGCCGTCGCGTCGTCCGGAGACTTTGGGCTCGAATCGGGGGCGTCTTCGTCAGTCGATGACACGTCCCGCGGCGGCGACTCGTCGCCGTTGAGCCTGTCGACGGGGGGCAGTAGCCGATAGCCCCTCTTGGGCACCGTCGCGATGAATCGCGGCGAGCGCGGGGCGTCGCCGAAGGCCCGCCGAAGCTCCCAGATCGCATTGGCCAGCACCTGGTCGGAGACGAACGTTTCGCCCCAGACGGCGTCGAGAAATTCGTCCCGACTGATTACGTCGCCCGCGCGCTCGGCGAGCAACACCAAAACCTCCATCGCCTTAGGATGGATATGCTTATCGCCGTCGGTGTGGCTCAACTGATTGAGCGCGGGGTAGACCGACCAATTCTCTATGCGAAACCCGCCGGCGGCGGGCGGTGCCGGGTTCCCAGTATTCATGGATAGCCTGCTCGAAGCGCTGTGGCAGGGGTCAAGGAACGAAACTTAGGACGGAATCATAGCATTCAGTCGATATATTCCACCGCGGTGGCCTCCGGCTCTTGATGCGCCGCGTTGACGGGGCGGGCCCCGGGTAGACCCGGCGCCGATCTACGGTCGAGCTAGCGGGTCAGCAGACCGTAGAGCTTCTCGTACTCGGCGCCCTGCCGGTCCCACGAGTAGTCCGCGAGCATGCCGTTGCGGCGCATCGTCGCCCAAGCTTCTTGGTCTTGGTAAAGCTCGAGGGCGGTGCGCAGCGCCCACGTGAAGCCGGCCTGGTCGTAGTGCTCGAAGACGATGCCGTTGCCTTCCCCGGTACGACGATCGAAAAGCTGGACCGTATCCGCGAGGCCGCCGGTCTTGCGCACGATCGGCACCGTGCCGTATTTCAGGCTGTACATCTGGTTGAGGCCGCATGGCTCGAAGCGGGACGGCATGATGAAGAGATCGGAGCCGGCTTCGATCAGATGGGCGAGCTCGTCGCTGTAGCCGCGGTAGAAGCACACTTTGGTGGGGAATTGGCGCTCCAGGCCGAGGAAGTACTCCTCGAGCCCCGCTTCGCCGCTGCCGAGCACGGCGAGTTTGACGTTGAGGTAGCGCAGCGCCTGCCCGAGGCCCTCGCGAATCAGCTCGAAGCCTTTTTGCGCGGTCAGGCGCGACACGATGCCGAGCACCGGCGCCTCGGGCTCGGTCGGCAGCTTGAGCTGCTCGAGCAGGTAGCGCCGGCATTCGGCCTTGCCTTCTTCGACGTCATCAACGCCGTAGTTGCGCGGCAGTCTCGGGTCGACCTCGGGGCTCCAAATCGAATAGTCGACGCCGTTGACGATGCCGACGACCCGCGATGAGCGCTGGCGCAGGAGCCCTTCCAACCCGTTGCCGTAGGCTTCGGTCTGGATCTCTTTGGCGTAGGTGCGGCTGACGGTGGTGATGGCGTCGGCCCACATCAAGCCGTTGCGCATGAAGTTGACCATGCCGCGGGCGAGGTCCTCTTGGTGCAGCATATGCGCCCAGCCGTCGAGGCCCAGGTTGCCGATGGTCTCGGCGGAGAACCACCCTTGGTATGCGATGTTGTGGATCGTGAGCACCGAGCGGGCGTTGCCGAATATGCCGCGATCCCACGCCACGGTGGACTTCAGGTAGAGCGGCCCGAGGGCGGTGTGCCAGTCGTTGCAATGCACGATGTCGGGCGCCCAGCCCATGTGCTGGCAGCACTTGAGCGCCGCTTGGGTGAGGAACGAAAAGCGCAGGTGATCGTCCCAATCGCCGGTGTAGAGACGGTCCCGGTCGTAGAGCGCCGGGCAGCCGATGAAGTACACATCGACTTCGCTTCCGGGCAGCTTGCCGGTGAAGACCGAGAAGTGGTGCACGTGCGGGCCGAGGGCCACCGGCAGGTGGTGGAGGTACTCCACCGGCACGAGCTCGGTCTCGGCGGGAATATTCAGCGTCGAGTAGAGCGGCATAAAGAGCCGCACGTCGTGGCCGCGGCGGCCGAGGTACGCCGGCAGCGCCGCCGAGACGTCGGCCAGGCCACCGGACTTGGCGAAGGGCGCAACCTCGGAAGCGAGGAAGGCGATGTTCACGTCAAACCACCGTGCCGGGGGGGACCACCGCCATGGCCGGCACCACGATGACGCCGCCGCGGATGAAGTAGAAGTCGCCGTCGTGGTCTTCGACGCCGGCCTCATTCAGCAGCTTGCTGCCGTCGCCGACGCGGGCGCCGCTGTCGATGATGGCGCCGCGGATATGACAGTCGCGGCCGATGCCCATCTGCACTTCTTCATCCGGATTCGAACGTTGGCCAAATTTGGTGCCCATCAAGACCGTTTCTTCGAGCACCGTGCCTTCCCGGACCATGGCGCGGATGCCGATGATCGACCTGGAGATCTTGGATCCCCGCAGGACGGAGCCTTCGCACAGGACCGACCGTTCGATCTCGCAGCCTTGGATCTTGATGCCCGGCAAGAAGCGGGCGTGGGTATAGATCGGCTGGTCGGCCTGGTAGAGGTCGAGCGGCGGGTCGGGCTCGGTGAGCTCGAGGTTGGCTTCCCAGAAAGCTTTGACCGTTCCGATATCGCGCCAGTAGCCGTTGTAGAGAAAGGCGCGGACGTCGAGGTGGCCGAGGGCGGCCGGGATCACCTCGCCGCCGAAGTCGGTCATCGATTCGTCCTTCGACAGCACCTCGTGCAGCACCGACGACTTGAAAACGTAGATGCCCATGCTCGCCAGCAGGGTGCCCGGCTCGGCGTCGAGCTGGAGTCGATCGATGGTGCCCTGGTCGAGGGTCAGGCTGTCGAGTACGGCGGCATCTTTCGGCTTCTCGACGAATTCGACGATGCGGCCGTTCTCGTCGACCCTCATGATGCCGAGGCCGGGGGCCTCCTCCCGAGTGACCGGCTTGACGGCGATCGTCAGGTCGGCCCGGCGCTCCCGGTGCTGGCCGACGAAGTCGCGCATCTGCATCGTGTAGAGCTGGTCGCCGGAGAGAATTAAGACGTCTTCGGGACCGTCATAGGTCAAGCGGTCGAGGTTTTGCCGCACGGCGTCGGCGGTGCCCTGGTACCAATCGCGGTTGGCGAGGTTCTGCTCCGCGGCCAGGATGTTGACGAAACCGGGGGAGAACATGTCGAACCGATAGGTCTGCGCGATATGCCGATGCAGGCTGGCGCTGTTGAATTGCGTCAGCACGTAAATCTGGTCGATACCGGCGTGCAGGCTGTTGGAGATCGGCACGTCGATGAGGCGGAACTTTCCGGCCACGGGCACGGCCGGCTTGGAACGGTGCTGGGTCAGGGGCCAAAGGCGGCTGCCTTGGCCACCGCCCAAGATGGCGCTGACGACTTTTTTCACGGTTCCCCCGCGGTTGGGTACTGACAACTGGGCATGCGTTAAGGGTCACCGCATCTTATAGAGGAAGCGACGGCGGGAGCCAGTCCGCGCAGCGCTTTCTTGCGCCCGCGGGAAGGGGTACCTAGGAACCGATCGGGAGGTCCCGGATCACCGCCGCCAGTCCGCTGGATTCGCGCAGCTCGGCGGCCGCCGCCTGGGCGGCTTCGCGACTCGAATAGCGACCGAGCCGGACGGTGTAAAGCGTGCGCGCGCCGTCGACGACCGGCACCACGAAGGGCGCTAGACCGAGCGGTGTCACCTTGTCGATCTGCACCTGCGCATTGGCTTCGGACGCAAAAGCGCCGATCTGCAGGGAATAGAGACCCCCGTTAGTAGCATCCGCGGTGTCTTTGGAGGCGGTGTCTTTGGCGGCCGTGCCCTTGGCGGCCGTCGCGGTGACGTCGGGCGTCGAGGATGGCGCCGCCGGGGCGGCGGTGGTCGTCGACGCCTGTGGGGTCGTGGGCTGGAGTGACGTGGCGGGGGCCGGATCTGGGGCAGCGGACGGGGTCGAGGTTTCCGGGTCCGGTGCCGTTGTGACCCCGGTCGCCGTCGGAGTCGGGGCGGTCGTCGGCGGGCTCGCCTTTTGCCAGGGTCTGGGGTGGCGCGCCGCGGCGGCGGCCGAGGTCGTCGATGGCGCCGCCGCCGTCGAGTGGCTGAGCACGGCGGCTAGACGATCCGCGTTGACCGTCGGCGCTGCTTGGTGGCGGCCCAAGAGCCAGCCGGCGACAAAGAGCAGGAGGCCGGTCACCAGCCAGAGGCTGGCCATGGCGAAGACCGTCTTGCGGGAGATGAGGAAGCGGTACACGGTGGGGGACCCTATCTTCAGCATAGCACTGCCGATTGGTAAGCTTGCCGAAAGATCTCGACGACATGGCTGAATTGACCAGACCGGGAAGTTCCAGGATCTGGGCCGATCGCTTGGAGACTTGGCGGCCCCGGCTCGGTGCAGGTGCAGAGTTCTTGACCCTTACGCAGAGATTTGGGTTAGAATCGCCTAAGATCTGTTTTTCTCGACTCTTGCGGACGCCATAGGTTGTTTGTGCGGAGATGGTTGCTCTGCAGCATCCAGTGGCTGGCACCAGACCTCGGTCGGCAAAAAGGCTCGCGCCGTTTTCGGTTGAATGCACTCGACCGTCGGCAGTCGCCCTTTGCCACTCATGATGACGCCAAGCTTCGGACCTTCCGTTTTCGGCCGCCGGGTTTAGAGCCCGCCACGTCGGAGACTCTGGGGTTTTGAAGAGAGGCGTCGCCCCGACCGACCGGCCGGTGAATCGCAGGTCGCCGTTTCTGCGCGCGTCCCCGAGATTCGGTGGACCCCCGGTCCGGGGTCTCGCCGAGCCGCAGGAGCCCCCATGTCCGCCATCGCCCGTGCCTTCGCCACTCTGCCACCGGGAACCGTGAGCCCGGTGATGGCGAGTACGATCGTGGCGCGCGGCGGGCAGCGCCAGCAGCTCATGGGGCATCTCCGCGACCGCGCGGCGCTGCAGGCGGCTGTGAAGGCGGAACGAGCGTCGGAGTCGGCCCGGTCCGCGGCTGAGGCTGCGCAGGCCGCAGCTGAAGCCGATCCCGGCCAGCCGGGCGCGGAAGGTCTGGTCGAGCAATCCGATCAGGCCCAGGCGGAGGCCCTGCGCAGCGCGCGTGAGGCCCACGACGCCGCCTATCACTTGAATCGGCTCCGTCGGACCCGGGCGGAAGCCCTGCCGGAGCGCCGTCTCCCCGGCCGTCGGCCGGCCTCGCCTGTGGCGACCCCGTCTGTGGCGACCCCGTCTAAGTCCCCTTCATCTGCGTGATTTCAACGTTCCCGTTTTGAACCTGATCGATCACACACCCGAGGAGCCCGTCCATGCCGCAAGTTGAACCGACCTATCCTGGAATTTACGTCGAAGAGCTGCCGCAGCAGACCCATACGGTCGAAGACGCGTCGACTTCTGCGACTGCTTTTGTCGACTTCTTCCCCCGCGGTTCGATGGACCACGCGGTCCAGATCACCAGCTGGCGAGAGTTCGAGCAGACTTTCGGGGGCCTCGACCACCGCAGCGAGGCGAGCTACGGCCTCTACCAGTACTACAACAACGGCGGTCAGACGGCGTGGGTAGTCCGCGTCGGTAACGGCGGGGCGCAGTCGGCGCAGGCGACGCTGCCGGTGACGGAACCGACCCTCGACGCGCTGAAGACCGAGGCCGACACTTACGCTACTAATGCAAAGACCGCGGCCGCTCAAGCGGAGAAAGACGCCGCCACCGCCGCGGATGCGGCGAGCAAGCCGGACGGCGATCCGGCGCAGGCGACCCAGGAAGTGGCGCAAGCGACGCAGCAGACCGCCGAGGACACGGCCAAAGCCGGCGTCGCCGCCGGCAGCGCGGGCCAGCTGCTCGCGGGCGCCATCGAGGTCTACGACGCGAAGCACGGTCCGCTGGCGGCGGAGACCTTGGTCGCCGCCAACCAGGCCGCCCAGGCCGCCGACGCCGCGTCGACCGCCGCGGGGATCGCCCAGGCCGCCGCCGACGCGTCCGCCGCCATCGGCGACCTGCTGAACGCCGGCACGCCGCCGGACGCGAAGACCTACAGTTCGGACGCCGCCGCCGCCCAGGCCGAGGTGGCGAAGGCGCAGCCGCTCACCGCCACCGCCCAGATCGACACCGCCGCCGCGGTGACGGCGACCCAGGCCACCGACGCCCCGGACCTCCGGTCGACGGCGAGTGACGACGCCGGTCCCTACCTCGACCAGGCGTCCCTCGACGCGAACGAGCTCTCGATGCAGATCGCCGCCGCCCAGGCCGCCGTTGACGCCGCCGCCGCAGCAGCGACGGCCGCAGCGCCGGCCACGCCGCCGCCAGGCTTCCGGCCGGAAGCCGCGAGCGCCACGTCCCTGACCTCGACGATGTCCGCCATCACCGCCCTGCAGACGGCCCTTTCGACCGCCGAGGCGATGAGCAACCAGATCGTCGCCGCCAACCTGCTGGTGCCTTCGGGCGACCTGTCGACCGCCGTCGGCACCGCCGTCACCGCCAACGATAAGGCCGTGAAGTCGATTGAGGCGGCGCTCGCGAGCCTGATCACGGCGCTGCCGAAGGTGCTGACAGCCGCCGGCGACGCCTCCGCGGATCAGGTTGTCCTAGCGGCCCAAAGCGCAGCCCAGGGGGCCTCGATCGCGGCTAAGAACGCCGCCGTCCAGGCGACCAACGCCCAGCAGATCGCCGCCCAAGACGCCGCCGCGGCGGCCGGGGCCCACCTGACGGTCTTCGCCGCCAATCCCGGGGTCTGGGGCAATAGTCTCCACGCCGTGGCGGTGCTCCGGCCCAACAGCCGGTTCGATCTGCTGGTGCGGGAAACGGCGAGCCAGGCGGGCCGCACCGTGGTGAGCAACTCGGAGGACTTCCGCAGCCTGACCCTGAGTGACGCCAACGATCCGAAGTTCGCCCCGAAGGTTGTCAACCACTCGAGTCAGCTCATTCGCCTCGAGTTCACCGGCCCCGCCATCCCCGGCACCGAGCCCAAAGGACAGACCAGCGCGCCGTCTTCGATCTCGGAGTACCACCAGCTCGCCGGCGGTAGCGACGGCGGCTTGGCCAATCCCGCCCAGCTCGTCCAGGGCATGGAAGAGAAGCTCGACCGCATTTCGCCGAATATCTTCAACATCCTCTGCCTGCCGGCGGTGGCCAATTTCAGCACCGGCGGCGCCAAGACCGCCTACGACCAAGCCCTCGAGTACTGCGCGAAGAACCGAGCCTTCCTGATCGCCGACGTCCCGCAGAGCACCAAATCCAAGGCGGACATGCTGCAGTGGATCCAGGTCTTCGGCAACGAGACGGCCTATAACGGCGCCGTCTACTTCCCGCGCTTGACCGTGCCCGATCCGCTGGCGAATTACCGGCCCAAGAACGTCGCCCCGAGCGGCACTTTGGCCGGCATCTACTCCTCCACCGACACCACAAACGGCGTCTGGAAGTCCCCGGCGGGTATCGACGCCGTGCTGCAAAACGCTGATCTGGTCACAAATCTCTCCGACACTGACACCGGTGACCTCAACACCCGCGGCGTCAACGTGCTGCGCTCGTTCGCGGTCTACGGCAACGTGGTGTGGGGCGCCCGCACCCTCGCCGGCGCCGACCTGCTCGACAGCCAGTGGAAATACGTGTCGGTTCGACGTACCGCCGATTTCATCGAAGACAGCCTGGTGCAGAGCCTGAAATGGGTGGTCTTCGAGAATAACGATGAACGCCTCTGGGCCCAGATCCGGGCGGAGGTTTCGACCTTCATGGCGGGCCTCTTCGCCGATGGAGCCTTCGCCGGCGCCTCGGCTGACAAGGCCTACCTCGTCAAGTGCGACGCCACCACCACGACGGCGTCCGACATCGCCCAAGGCATCGTCAATATCGTCGTCGGCTTCGCGCCGGAGCGGCCGGCGGAATTCGTCGTCCTCAAGCTCATGCAGCTGACCGCTTGATCCCACGCCTTAAAGATCTTTGTTCACTCCCCCGATTCCGTCCCGCGTCAGACCTTAAAGGAGCCCGACCATGGCGACCCCCGTTAACGTCCGCAATCCCAAAGTCCAGGATCCGTACCTGAACTACAAATTCATCGTCAGCTGGCCTTCCGGCAGCGCCACGTCCGGCAAGATGACGCCGGTGGCGTTCATTTCAAAAGTGAGCGCCCTGACCCGCAATACGCAGGTCGTCACCCACCGCGAAGGCGGCGCCCCCCAGGGGCCGCGGCGCATTCCGGGGCAGACCGAATACGGCCCGATCACCCTCGAGCGCGGCGTCACCTTCGACGTGTCTTTCGAGCAGTGGGCGAATAAGGTCTGGTACTACCCGAATACCGGCGCCAACGGCAACGAAGTGTCGCTGAAGGACTTCCGCAAAGACATCACCATCGAGCTGCTCAACCAGGCGGGTCAGCTGGTCATGCGCTATTACGTCTTCAGCTGCTGGCCTTCGGAATACACCGCCATGCCCGAGCTGGACGCCAACGCCAACGCGGTGGCCATCCAGTCGTTGACGCTGCAGAACGAAGGCTGGACCCGTGATGACACGGTCAAGTCGCCGACCCTGCCGAGTATCCTCGAGCCGACCGGCGACCTGATCCAGAGCTTCACGCCGCCGCCGGGCGGCTGATCTCCGGTCGCCGATCGTCCGTCACCGCGCTGCGCTCCGGGTCGCCTTCGGCGGCTCCGGAGCGTTCGCGTCGTGGGGGTCAAACGCACTTCCCCTGATCCTCTATGCCCGCAGACGCCGCTGCATCCAGCCGCCGCACCGCGTGGCGCCTCCGTCCGTGGAGCGCCCGCTCGGTCCTGCGCGCGTGGGAACGCGGCGACGGTCTCGAGCGCACGGCCCGCGCCCTCGCCGTACTCTCCGTGGCCCTACCCGAGGCGTCCCGGGGGGATCTACTCGACCTGCCCCTCGGACGTCGCGACCAGCTGCTGCTCCAGTGTCGGGTCGACCTGCTCGGCGAGACGCTCCAAGGCAGCGTGCACTGCCCGGCCTGCGGTGCAGAACAGGCTTTTTCGCTCGAGGTCAGCGCCGACCTCCTCAGCCAGTCCGTGGCCCTCGACGCGCCGGAGCGCGCCGAGCTCGAGCTCGACGGCCGTCGGGTGATCGTGCGCATTCCCACCTGTAGGGACGCGCTCGCCGTCGAAGGTCTGCGGCCGACGGCGGCGCGCCGGGAGCTGCTGCGCCGAGCCGTGGCGTTTCAAGAAAAAGACTCGGAGCTCGTCGAATTCTCACCGGCCGCCGCCGAAGAGCTCGGCGAGACTTTCGAGCGCCTGGACCCGCTGGCCCTGGTGCCGCTCGCCCTCGGCTGCTCCGGATGCGGTTTCGAGTGGCAGCCGCTGCTCGAAGTGGTCGAAATCGTGTGGGCGGAGATTGAGAACCTGGCCGGTCGGCTCCTGGACGAGGCCCAGACCTTGGCCGACGCCTACGGCTGGAGCGAGGCGGAGATTCTCGCCATGAGCGGCCGGCGGCGCCGCTACTATCTCGAGAAGGCGCCCAGCTCCGCCGCCGTCGACGAGGAGTCCCCCCGTCCGCTGCCCGGACCCGCGCCCTGGAGCCCGACATGAACGATCAACCCCCCGCACCCGGTGAGCCGATCACCGCCGATGATTTCGTCTCGCGACTGGCCTTCCGCCTGACCACCCCGGCGGAAGTCCGTCCGCGCCTCGGCCTGCGCTTCGCACCGACCCCGGATTTGCCCGATGAAGACACCGTGCGCTGGCGGCTCGACTGGGTCGACGAGGCCCCGTGAGTGACTTCCGGGCCATCGCGGCCGCCACCTGGACGTTGCGCACCATGCTCAACGACTCGCTCACCAAGGCGAGCGACATCGTTCCCGGCGCGCGGGTGGAAACCGACCTGCCCAAGCGCCGCGATCCCCAAGACGTCGACCGCGGCGTGATCAACCTCTACCTCTACCAAACGACGCCGAACCCGTCGTGGCGCAACGCCGAGCTGCCCACCCGCCGCGCCGACGGCACCTTGATCCACCGTCCGACGCTGGCCCTCGACCTCCACTTCCTGCTGTCTTTCTACGGCGACGAGGTGCGCCTGGTGCCCCAACTGCTGCTCGGCCTCGCGACGACGGCCCTGCATACGATGCCCTATCCGTCGCCGCGCTACCTGCCGCGCGAGCGGAACGACTCCAATCCGCTGCTCGACCCCACCGAAGAGAAGCTCGCCGGCTCGGGGCTGCTCGAGCAGATTGAGCTGCTGCGCTTCGCTCCCCTGCAGATGAGCCACGACGAATTGTCGCGCCTGTGGACGATCTTCTTCCAGATCCCTTACACGCTCTCGGTCGCCTACCTGTGCTCCGTCGTCCTGCTCCAGCCCGACGAAGATCCGCAGCCGCCCTTGCCGGTGACCAAACCGCCGTCGATTCGGTTCAATATGTCGCACCAGCTGCCCCAGATCGAAGGCGTCAAGCCGCAGGTGGCCGACTATGAGCCCGGGATCACCTTGATCGTGGAGGGGCGCAACCTGTCCCCGGTGGGTCTCCAAATCAAGATCGGGGCGCTCTCGGCGCCGGTGGTGCGCGGGAGTACCGGCGCCGTGACGGTTCAGCTGCCGGAGGGCACCCCCGCCGGCATGCTGCCGGTGACCGCGTCGCGGGAAGTCGACATCGGCGGCATCAAGCGCAAGCTCTTCGGCGAAAGCATGGCGTCGCTGGTGGTGCGGCCGCGGGTCGCCAATCCGCTCCTCTACCGGCCGGCGTCGGGCGACGAGCCGGCGACGGTCGAGGTCGGGGTGGTGCCGGGGGTCCAGCCCGGCCAGTCCGTGCGCCTTCTACTGAACGAAACCGACCCGCCCGAACACCGCCAGCCGCAGGCCTATACGCTGGCGCCGGCGTCGCCTCAGACCCAGGACGTTCCGCCGCGGGACCTCCTGCGTTTCAAAGCCACGGGGGTGGAGCCTGGTCGCTACCTGTCGCGACTTGAGGTGGCCGGCGTCGCCTCCACCCTCTCAGTGAACGACGATCCGACAAGTCCCGAATACGGCAACTTCACCGGCCCGATCCTCAGCGTCGGCGCCGAGAGCTAGCGAAAACCTGGAAGACGCCCATGAGCGACGCCGCCGCACCAGTCCCTGAAGCACCGGTCCTTGGAGCCTCGGCCCCCGACGGACCAGCCCGTGGAGAGGCAGTGCACGCCGAGGACCCGGGCGCCCCGTTGCGGTGGCACCTATCGCGCCTCGCCGGTCGACTCCGCGCCCACGTCGGCGCGGAATCGGGCCCACTCGCCCCGCCGCCGCCGATTCCGCCGGAGGATCCGGTGGAGCAGATCGTCGCCGCCTTCGACCTGTCCCCCTTCGAGCGAGACATGATGCTGCTGTGCGCCGGCGTCGAGCTGGACGGCGAGCTGGCGTCGCTCGTCACCCGCGCCCACGGCGTCGACGAGCTGCGTCCGCCCACCTTCAGCCTGGCCCTCGCCGCCCTCGAAGGCCCCCACTGGAGCGCCCTCTCGCCGGCCTCGCCGCTGCGTTGGTGGTCGCTGATCGAGGTGGGCGCCGGCGGCGTCTTGACCCAGAGCCCGCTTCGACTCGACGAGTGGCTGCTCCATCACCTCGTGGGCCTCGGCAGCCTCGACCGTCGGCTCGAAGCGCTCTTGGAGCCGGTGCCGCTTGAGTACGAGCCGGTGGCGTCGCACCGTCAGCGGGCGGCGCAGATCGTCGGCATGTGGGACGTGGACACCTCGGTCCATGAGCTGCCGATCGTGCAGCTGGTCGGCGCCGACGCGGCGGACCAGCACCAGCTCGCCGCTTTTGCCTGCGCTTACCTCGAGCTCGGGCTCTTTCGACTCGGCGCCGACGCCCTGCCCACCGCCGCCAACGAGCTCGACGACCTGCTGCGCCTGTGGCGTCGCGAAGCCCGACTTTCCCGACTCGCCCTGGTGCTCGACTGTCAGGAATTCGACGCCCAGGACGCCCAACGCCGCGGCGCCGTCCACCGCTTCATCGACCGGGTCGGCACGCCGCTGGTGGTCAGCGCGCCGAAGCGCCAGCGCCTGGGGCCGCGCGAGTCGGTGAGTTTCGACGTCAAGCGTCCGAGCTCCCACGAGCAGCGCGAGATCTGGCGGGCGATGCTCGGCGAGACCGCCGAGCTCGTGCCCGACGGCATCGAGCAATTAGTGGGTCAGTTCGACCTCTCCGCCCGCGGCATCGAGCGCGCCCTCGACGGCGCTTTGGGCGAGCTGGCGGCGCGTCCCCCCGAAGAGGTCGACGCCGATACTCAGCCGGCGTCGTCATTGATCCGGTCCCTGTGGCACAGCGCCCGTCGCCAAGCGCGGCCCGGCCTCGACCATCTCGCCCAGCGCATCGAAGGCGGCGCCGGCTGGGATGACCTGATCCTGCCGGACTCGCAAAGGACCGTGCTGCGGGAGCTGGTGTCCCACATCAAGCGCCGCACCCGCGTCTGGGACGACTGGGGCTTCGCCGACAAAGGCATCCGCGGTCTCGGCACGGCGGCGCTCTTCGCCGGCCCCAGCGGCACGGGCAAGACCCTGGCGGCCGAAGTGCTCGCCAACGAGCTGGAGCTCGACCTCTATCGCATCGACCTGTCGGCGGTGATCAGCAAATACATCGGCGAGACGGAAAAGAACCTGTCGAAGGTCTTCCGCGCCGCCGAAGACGGCGGCGTCGTGCTGCTTTTTGACGAAGCCGATGCGCTCTTCGGCAAGCGCACCGAAGTCAAAGACAGCCACGACCGCCACGCCAATATCGAGGTCAGCTACCTGCTCCAGCGCATGGAGACCTACCGGGGTCTGGCGTTGCTCACCACCAACCTCAAGAGCGCCCTCGACCAGGCTTTCCTTCGCCGCTTCCGCTTCATCGTCGAGTTCCCCTTCCCCGGCGCGGCGCAGCGCGCCGACATCTGGCGCCGCGTCCTGCCCGAGTCCGCCCCGAGCGACGAGCTCGACTTCCAGCAGCTGTCGCGCCTCAACGTCTCCGGCGGCAATATCCGCAATATCGCCCTCGCCGCCGCCTTCCTCGCCGCCGAAGACGACGAACCCATCCACATGCGCCATATCCTCCACGCCGCCCGCCGCGAGCTGGCCAAAGTCGGCCAGCCCCTGCCCGACTTCGACCTCGGGCCGCGGCGGTAGGTCGTCTTGATCCACGGGTAGCTCCTGGCCATCCCGTAAGATCGGAGCCATGGAAAACGCGAGGCCCCTGATATTCGTCAGCTACCGCACCGGCACCGAGAAGCTTGCGAGTGAGTTGGCTCAGGTGCTGAGGCGGCGGCCTATCGACGTCTTCGTCGATCAAGAAATTCTGCCGGGGAGCCATCGACCGTCCGCCTACAGAGAAGCGTTTGAGAGAGCTTCCGCTTTGCTTGTCCTTATCGATGAGAATTGGTTGCGTTACCAGGATGAGTGGGGGCGTCGAAAGATTGACGGGCCTGATGATTTTGTCCATCGAGAGGTGGCAAACGCCCTCGAAAAAGACTTGGAGATTCTGCCGGTGCTGGTTGACGGCGCCCAGATGCCCCCGAAGCCCGCGCTTCCTCAGGCGCTCGGGAATCTCGCGGAAAAATAGGCCATCAAGATCAGCTCAGAAGATTCTGAGAAATACGCCCTCGAGTCTCTTTGGCAGTGGGCGGGTCGGCTTATCCAATCTTCTGAAGGCCCCACGCTGCGGGGCCTGGAGCGTTCAGCTGCGCCGCCACGCCCACGTCCAAAGACGTGCTGGATCGAGCGGCTGGAGATCAGTGATTTCCGCGGTATCCGGCACGTCGATATTCAGTTCGATCAGGATTCGATCCTTGACGGTGAATGGACCTGCATCGTCGGCCTGAATGGCGCGGGCAAGACGTCGATCTTGCAGGCGCTATCCCTGCTCCTGATGGGCCCCCAGATGGCCCAAGAGCTCGGCGGAGAGCGACTCCAGTCCATGCGCCGCCGATCGCCGGAGCAGGGGACAAGGACCAGCGTCCTGCGGGCCTGGATCGACTTCGACGGCGATAAGCACTACCTCGAGTTCACCATCGATGACCGGGGGCCGGCCGGCCGGTCCAAGAATTTGACGGACCCACGGGACCGCGGCCTTTGGCACTACCTCGATGAGGTTGCTTTGGCTGGCTACGGTGCGAGCCGAAATCTCTCGGACTTCTCGGACCGGTGGGACGGCACGAGCGAAGCGACGCTCGCTTTCATCAGTCTTTTCGACCCGATGGCGCGCCTGGTGCGCGCCAAAGAGCTGCTGCGTCAGGAAGGGGCTCGAGCTCGTAAGCTTTTTGCTGAGCTGATCGAGCAGGTTTTCTCCAAGGAAGGCATACGGGTCGATAGCAGCTCGGAGCACGACATTCGGTTTCTGGCCTCGACCCCGGTCGGCGCCCACGACCTCGCCGATGGATTCCGCTCTTCAGTGACCTGGATGGCGCATTTCTGCGCCCGGGCCGCGGAGGTGCGACCCGGCGCCAAGAGCCTCGAGGACTTGACCGGGCTCGTGCTCGTCGACGAGATCGATCTGCACCTGCATGCGTCGCTCCAGCGCGCCGTGGTTCCGCGCCTGCGCGCCGCGCTACCTAACGTTCAATTCATCGTAACCAGCCACTCTCCGCTGATCATCTCGAGCTTTGACCGGCGGGAGCTGGTGGTGCTGGACCCTGAAGCGCCGAATGGCCATAAGCCCCTCGACCGCCAGATCCTTGGCTTCTTGCGGCACGCCGTCGCCGGCTTGGTTGACTCTGTTGCGGCGGGAACCGCCACCCCGGCGAAAGTTGTGCGTCGCGCTCCGAACCCGGTGGACGCGCGGACCATGGAGACCGTAGAACCGGGCAAGTCATGAGTTGACCAGCGCGGATTCTCGCTACTTCCTAGGATCCGCATCTTCTGATTTCAGGGGTCCTTTCCTCCCCTCATTTCCCTCCGCAGGAGAGCCTCCCATGCTCCGAAATATCCTCGTCCCCCTCGTGTCCTTAGCCCTTGCGTTTACCGCCGTCGGCACCGCCGTCGCCGAGCCTTCCCCGAGCTCGCCGGGTGCGGAGACGGCGCAGATCGAGTTTCAGCACATCTCGGCCCGCGACGCGATGACGGCCCTCCGGTCCATCGTCGGACTGCGCAGCCTCCAGGTGGTCAGCGACCGGGAGATCAAAGCCGACGGTTCCGCCGAAGAGCTGGCGCTCGTGCGCGCCGTCGTGGGCATGGTGGACGTGGCCAAAGGCCAGCAGCCGGTCATGGAGTCCCTCGAGGTCGAGTCTGACCGGTCGATGATCGCGCGGTTGATGCTCCAGCCCGCGAAGGCCCCGGAAGCGATGCAGATCCTCCGGAAGAAGGTGAGCGCTAAGCACGTCGCGGCGATGCAGAATCCGGAGCTCATCGTCTTCCGCGACTCCCCCGAAAAAATCGAGGCCGGCCTGAAACTTCTCGAATCCATGGTGGCGGCCTCGGAATAGCCAGGCGCGACGCGGCGCCCGATCGATAGAGTACCCGGCCATGAAAAGACCACTTTTCCTGGCCGCGTTGGTGATGTTCCTGGGTTTCGGTTGTGACGGCCGACTCGCCGAAACGGTCATCGATACCGTACACCTGGCCGACTCGACCCAGGTCGATACGACCGACACCGGGGTGACGGCGACCCGGGATCCGAGCGGCCGGGCCGCCGTCCTGCTCTCCGCTTTCTATGGGCTCGATGACGCCTTGCCTCCGATCTCCGACCGGGCCATCTGCGCCGGCGCCGGCGGTCAGGACGGCATGCCGGTCGTCTTTTCCCACGAGGTCGACGCGTCCACGATGCAGGCGGGGGACTTCAAGGTGCTGACCCGCTCCGGCGCCGTGGGTGAGATCACCTGCGTCACCCTCGCCCCGGCGGAAGATGTCGGCGAAGCCCGGACCGCCTTGCTCGCCGGCCGCTACGGCAGCGCCGAGGATCCGCCGGTGAGCGTCGAGGTGGTCGGTCATCTCCTCTCGATCGACGGTCAGCTGAATTTTCGGGGCGCCAAGGCAGAGGCCGTCGCCCTCGAAGACGGCCCGACCTTGGTATGGTCCGAGGTCGTGCCCGAGACTGAATGGGAGCTCGGCAAAGCTGCGAGCCGGGTCCCCTTCGGCGGCGGCAGCGGCTGTCCGGAGGAGACGCAGCTCGTCGTTCGGGCGACCTGGAACGGCGGCATCACCAAACCCGGCGGCGGTGAGGTCGGCGAAGACGAGGCCCTCGCCTACCACGTCACGTTCCGCAATCCCGACGGCACCGAGAGCATCATTGTCCCGTTTGCGTTGGCGGACCTGGGCGACGGCGACAACAATCACGAGCTCTGCTTAGATCGCCGAGGCGAGCCGCTTTCGGTCAAGTTCCACGCCGGGCTCGTCACCGACCCCCGCGAAGACCTTAATCCGGAGACTCAAGTCCGCGTCACGCGCTAGCCGGCGGGTTCCGTGCGCTAAGCTTGTGGCACGACCAGACGCCGAAAAGGGATTGCCGAGGGGGAATGGGCATGGATCAGGGCCGCCAGAAAAAGTACGACGTTGCTTTTTCTTTTGCGGGCGAGGAGCGCGCGTTTGTCGAAGCCGTGGCGAAAGTCCTGAAGGCCAAGGGCGTCCGCGTCTTCTACGATGAATTCGAGAAAATCGACCTCTGGGGCAAAGAGCTGGCGGTGGTCTTGGACGAGATCTATCGAAACGAATCACATTCGGTGGTTCTTTTTATTTCCAAGAATTACGCCGAAAAAATGTGGACGCGGCGTGAGCTCAAGACGACACTGTCGGCGGCCCTCGAAGAGCACTCCGAGTTCATCTTGCCGTGCCGTTTCGACGACACTCGCCTCGAAGGCCTCAGTCCGACGATCGGGTACCTGGACCTCGGGCAGGAAACTCCGGAATCGCTTGCGGCGAAGATCGCCCGGAAGCTCACGCCGGAAGAATCCCTTCCGGTCGGTGAGCCGGAAGGAGCGGATCCGTCCACTCTCGGCCGAGGGCCGCGTCCCCAGGCGCCCCTGCGTCCCTCGACGGTTGCGATTCTCTTGGCGACTCTCACCGTCCTCGCCGTGCTTGGATTTCTCGGTGCACGGTACTTTCTCCCAGGGGACGGCGGGTTTGGGGAGGAATCGACGCTAGAAGCGGGAGCATACAAAGCCGTCGAGGCGGCGCTGGCCCACGTCGAGCCCCTTCTTCAAGTCTCCGATGCTCTCGTCGATGATCCCAGGATCATGCGGGACTACCGCGAATTTCTGAGGCCTTTCGTTGCGATCGACACGGCCGCCGAGCAGGCGATTATCGGTGTCGATAGGAACGATCAGCGGTGGTTGAGTCTGAATCCTGCGGATCGAGACCAGGCCCGGGATACGGAAAACTCGATCCAGTGGCTGGAACACCAGGCGACTTTTTTCCTCGGGGACGATATGCGCGAGCTTCCGGTGTTCAACCTGGTTCCCTTCGCCCAGGGACTTGTCTTCCAAGAGAAGGAGTTTGGTGCAGCCCAGGTTCTCGCCAACGTACAGGCGAGTCTGCGGGTGGCGCAGGCCCTAGGTCAGGGACTTGATCGCCGGGACGACTGGCCGTCGTCTTTCTTTTTCCCCGCCTTCGTTGAAGGTAGCGACCGCGCTGAGCTCGCGGAGTTGATCGGGCGGGTGCGGAGTACGGATTTTCGAGACCTTCGAAACGCCACGCGTGAGCTTGAGAGCTTCTGCACCGAGACGGGTATTGACAATCCGGAGTGCTCAGCTGCGACCATTCGCTGGAGATTGGACCGGCAGTAAGGTATTCGCGACGTGTTCGAGAAGATTCACACCATGCCGGAGTGGTACGATGGCCCCCGATTCGGCATCGCCGATTTCCGCGGGGCGCCGCATCTCTATCAGTCCACGTGGAGGGATATCGACAGTGACGAAGAAGACGTTTTCTTGCTTTCGCCTGTCCCGGAAATGGCTTTGGCCCTAGCCCTCGAAGACTGGGCGATCTGGCTCCGCTATCGGGCCGCTCGGGAGGCGGGGGTCGCCCCGCAGGACTCCCACCCGGCGCTGCCGGAAGATCGAACCCGCCACTATGAGCTGCAAGAGCTCATGGCGCAGCACGGTCTTGAACCTCGAGAAGACCGGCCGGATCTCACGAGTTCGCTCCTGGCGCGCGCAGAATTCCGCGCAGGCGCCGGCGGCTCGACCGGTCTCTCGGTGCGCTGGACGCCCGTCGAGCGCCAGGAAGCCCCAGAACTTGGGCGGTGGCGCCTATGACCTGATGCCCACCGCGAAACAGGCTCTGCGCCGGACGCCACGCGGCGGTGCAAGCACCGGTGGCGTCCGGCGATATGGGAGATCAACGGAGCGTAAATTGGGTGGCCTGGACGTCGGTCGAGCTGCCGCCGACGAAGACTTCGAAGTCGCCGGCTTCCGCTTGCCAGACGCCGCCGGCGGTGTAGACAGCGAGGTCCTTCTCGGTCAGCGTGAAGACGACTTCGCGGGACTCGCCGGGCTCGAGGGAGAGGCGCTCGAAGGCCTTGAGCTCTTTGACCGGACGGGTCGTGCTGCCGACCAGGTCCCGGATGTAGAGCTGGGCCACTTCGACGCCGGCGCGTTCGCCGCTGTTGGTCACCTCGACCGAGATCTTCATGTCCCCGCCCCGCGCCATGGTTTTGGTGGCGGCTTGGGGCCTCGAGTAGTCGAAGGTCGTGTAGGAGAGGCCGTGGCCGAACGGAAAGAGCGCCGAGTTCGGCGAGTCCGTGTAGTGGGACCAGAAGACGAGCGGCGGCCCCAGGGCCGGCGGCGGCGCCGGGCGGCCGGTGTTCTTGGCGTTGTAGTAGAGCGGCATCTGGCCGACGTGGCGCGGGAACGAGACCGGCAGCTTGCCCGACGGATTGTGGTCGCCGAAGACCACGTCGGCGATGGCGTGCCCGGCCTGGGAACCGAGGTGCCAGGTCACCAGCAGGGACGGCAGCGCCTCCGCTTCAAACGGCAGGGCCAGCGGGCGGCCGTTCATCAAAACGCCGACCACGTTCGAATTGACGTCAAGCACCGCCTTCAACAGATCCTGCTGGACGCCGGCGAGGCCGATATCGACCTGGCTACGGCCCTCGCCGGACTGGAACGCTTCCTCGCCGAAGGCGAAGAGCACGGCGTCGGCGCCGCGGGCCGCTTCCACGGCCTCGGGGAATCCCGAGCGATCGTCTTCGTTGATTGTCAGCTCGGCGACGAAGTTGCGCTGGCCCACCGCTATGGGGGCGCCTTGGGCGTAGCGCACCTCGACGTCGGGGCCGACGGCGGCCTTGACGCCTTCGAGCAGCGAGACCGCCGAATCGGTGATCGCCCGGCCGCGCCAGCTGCCGAGCGGCGTGTCTTTATCCGCGGCCAGGGGGCCGATGACCGCGATGACGCCTTTCTTTTTCGACAGCGGCAGCACGTCGCCTTCGTTCTTGAGCAGCACGATCGAGTCCCGGGCCACTTCCCGGGCCGCTTGAAGATGCTCGTCAGACAGCACGAGGGACGCTTCCCGGTCGGTGTCGGAGTAGCGGTACGGGTCGTCAAAGAGGCCGAGGCGGAGCTTGATGGCGAGGATGCGGCGCACCGCGTCGTCGATCAGCGCCACGTCGACCTCCCCCGCTTCCACGAGCTCCTCGAGGTGCTCGGCGTAGGCGTTGGACTCCATATCCATGTCGCTGCCGGCGGTGATCGCCAGCAGGGCGGCGTGGCGGGCGTCGGCGGCGACGCCGTGGGGGATGAGCTCGCCGATCGACCCCCAGTCGGAGACGACGAAGCCGTCGAAGGCCCATTCCTTTTTCAGCACCTCGCGCTGGAGGTAGACGCTCGAGGTCGCCGGCGTGCCCCCGATCTCGTTGAAAGCGTTCATCACCGTCACCACGCCGGCGTCGAGGGCCGCTTGGAAAGGTGGAAAGACGACCTCCCGCAGGGTCTGCTCCGAGATATCGACCGTGTTGTAGTCGCGGCCGGCTTCGGCGAGGCCGTAGCCGGCGAAATGCTTGGCGCAGGCGGCGACGGTGTCGAGCTCGCCGAGGTCCGAGCCTTGGAAGCCGCGGACCCGGGCCGCCGCGACCACCGAGCCGAGGTATGGATCTTCACCGGCGCCTTCCATGACCCGGCCCCAGCGGGCGTCGCGGGAGACGTCGACCATCGGCGCGAACGTCCAGTGCAGGCCGGCGGCCGCCGCCTCGACCGCCGCCACCCGCGCCGATCGCTC
>JBCDKB010000035.1:0-30202 GCA_038747035.1 Acidobacteriota bacterium
CAGAATCAGACCGTCCACTGGCCAGCCGAGCGAGCCTACGAAAGCTATCGCTGTTTCCAGCGTGCTGGACATTCGCAAAATATTTTCCAAGCGCTGCCCGCCCAGAGTCGAGGGCATCTCGTTCTTGCTGGATACGATCCGCAAACCGCTTCTCAAGAGTGGATTTCCGGCGGCTAAATGGAGAATACAGTGCTTTAAGGAGTTTGGCAGTCTCGCATCTTGCGGAACTAGGTTCGATAAATCGGGCGCGAGCAAGCGGTCCTATAAAATGGAGACCATCATTCACAAGAACCGGATAATCTGGTGCCATAGCCTCTGCCACCGAGCCAAGACCCGCAAACAAGTCACATATCCTTCCATTTGGCTGAATGTGGTCTATCTCCCTTCGTACCAATGGCGCTAAGACCCTCTTGGTACCCATGTATCGAAAAGGCGTTTGCGCTGCTCGCACAGCTTCATCGGGTTTTTTCTGTAAAGGTGCTTCGGTCTGCCGATTCATGGCTGGTCCATCGTTCCTGGTCTACATCGCTTTGCCCGTTCAGTTGCACAAACCGGTAGAGCCAGGAAGTGGGGAAACTTCTTCCCCGTCTGGCTAACCGAATCGGCTCGCAATGATTCTGCGCCAGTACCTGCCCCACCAACCGAACCTCCCACCAACCATGAGACAGTTAGCCGAGCACCCTTGTAACCAACAGTCTTGCCAGTGAGAGGCATCAAGGCTCCTACATGAGAGCAGAAAAAACTGCGTTCGCGATCCCGAAAAGCTAGGCTTTGCCCCGCAGACCGGACATAGCGGCTGATCCCAGCATGTCGCTTACCGATCGCAACAGCCAAGAGTTTTGCATCCGAGCCTCTTCGTAGGTTGCGAACACATCTCGAAAAGGCCGCTAACCGACCCCGAAGTCCAATCCAATAATTTGGGCGCGCCGCATTTTCGCTGTACTTCGGTTGCTTCTGCTTTCCAGTGATCAGACTCCCCACGGGTCACTCCTTCACGAGACTTAGGGCTGCCCCGCACCCCGACGATATCGAGATCTGACATTTGCTGCCAACTCTAACTTGCACCATCAACACGGCGAGCTCGTCCGTCGCCTGCCCTGCCGTCAGGTGGTAACTCTATCGACTCCAGTGATCTCTTTCCTCTACTCCGCGAGTAGTCTCCGCTCGTAAACAGCACGAAATCCAAACAAGTCCCTCTTCTACCTGGTAGAAAATCCCTAGAGCCCTCCTAAGTGCGGGCCCGCAGTCCGGAAGAGACCAGGTGCTGGGCACTTCATGGGTCTGGCGACCGCCGACACGGTGGTGGTCGGATCGCAGAAGTTGCGTCTCACTGACTAGAGACTATGCTCCTTGTAGTCAGCATCCGGGCGTTATTAGGCGGAGCTCCGCCATGAGCGTAAGCCTAGTCAGAGAAGGTGTTAGGCGCTTTGCGAGTATCCAAACGATACGCCGAGCATCTAGTGAACCGGCAGTCTCCCGCCGCATTCTCGTCCGTTGGAGCTGGCACCCCCCGATCCGCCACTAACAGCAGGCCCAAGACATGGACTTCGGAACACTTAGACTCGCACGATCGCCCCTGCGTAAGTCCAACCAAGATGTTCACTCCCGGCCATAAGGGTGCCGGGCACACTCAAAATCCGGCCCCAATGGTGCCGAGTACTTCTAAAGTTCGGCAAGAGGGCGCACCCGGCGAGGACTTGATCTTCACCCTTCCCGGGCTTAGATATGGAGCGACCTCAGGCGAGCATCCCTCGAATGTTTGGGAGGGGGACCACGCGGAGCCCCGCCCAGCTTCATGTGGGAGGTCTGCAACGGGCCGAACGGCTGAGCCTCGCCTCATCGTCTCTGCCCCAGGGCTAGTCGACTCAGTGGCTGGCATTCCGGGGGGTTCAATCCGGGGCATCTCGGATGTCGCTCTTTCGGGCTGCGGCGTCGTCGCTGCGGTACTCTCGCGTCGAGCCGTGTCGCCGATCGCCGCCGCTTCGAGGAGCCCTACCGAGATGCCCCATTCAGACTCTGCCATCTGGACTCGCCCCGTCCCCACCACCGTCGCTGGAAGGCTCACGACGCGCAGCGCCGTCGATCTCGCCGTCAGGCCGTGACGGAGGACTTTTCTAGATGGCGCGAACGAAATCCCCGTCCCAAAGTCTCTTTGACGACGTCGTGAAGCGAGCGGTGACGCCGGTCCTCAAGCCGCTCGGCTTCCGCAAAAAGGCGCAGACCTTCCATCGCCGCCACGGCGACGTGGTCCAGGTGGTCCAGCTCCAGTCCAGCCACGGCTCGACCTGGGACGAGAAAATGTTCTATATCAACGTCGGCCTCGCGTTTGACGCGGTGTGCCGGTTGAAGAACATCGAAATTCTCGAAAAACCCAAGGAATACGAGTGCGACGACCGCGGCACGAGGTCTCGTCTGGAGAACCTCCTCGACGGGCTCCCCGACCGGTGGTCGGTCCACGTCGAAGGCGATTCTGAGGGGGTGGCGCAAGAGCTTCACGCGGCCATGGAGAGGCTGGCCGTCGAGCTGGAGATCATCGACGGCGTCGAAGCTTACCGGAGGCACCGCTGGTTTGACCGCTTCCGCCCGAAGCCGGAGAACGCTCAGGTTCTCTATATCCTGGGCGACCTGGACGGCGCCTGGAGCGAAGTCCAAGGACTCTGCGATCTTTTCGCCGATCGGAAGAGCCTCAGCCAGCCCGCGCGGTGGATCGAAGACCTGGGGCTCCGCACGCTCGCAGCGAAGATTAAACCCGCCGATCCGTAGCATGGAGCACCATGGTGACGGGCTGTAAACCGCACTCCGATATCGTTCAGAGGAAGCCTTAGGAGAAACTCGATGCCTCGAATCTACGCCGCAGCCGTTCTGGCGACCCTTGCCGTCCTCCTTGTCTCGTGTTCCACGCCGCCCGACGAACAAACCATCACGGATGATTTGATCGGAAAGACCCTCTCAACTTCAGAAGAGTCTTGGCAGATCACGGCGCCGGAAGATCTCGCGGACCTCCTGATTGAGGAAGAACGGGAAATCGGCGAAGCCACAGAGTACGTGATGTCAGCGACCTTGAAAAACAGCGAAAAAAAGAGCCACCATCAGGCTGTCATCAAGGCGACCTACCGCAAGCGCCTGGGGTCGTGGAAAATGACCGAGGCGTCGCTCGAGTCGGCGGAGCGAATCGTCACCGAGGAAATGCGTCAACAAGAAACCATCAAGACGATCAGGGACCTCGGCACGGCCCTTCTGAGCTTTCTCACGGACGAGGGGTCTGACAGTGTGTCTTCCGGGGACTATCCTTTTTCGTACGAAGAGCTCGTCAGTATGCTGAAGACGTCTGAGGACTATTACTATATGAAGGACGTTCCGGAGCTTGACGGCTGGGGTCATCCGCTCGAGGTCTGGGTCAACAGCAGCGAGTGGCCGGATTACACCGCCGTGATTCTCAGCCCTGGCCAAGATGGCGAGTTCGGCAGCGAAGCTTTGACCAAAGAGCCGTTCCCCGCGACGCAGTCTGATCGTGACATCGCGTGGGCTGACGGCTATTTCTTGGCTTGGCCCCAAAGCCAAGAGTGAACGTCGTCGATACACTCCGTCGACCTGCATCACGGACCCACATGTATCAACACTCGCTTTCAAGAACCCGGCAAGAGGAAGAGGGACACTCGTCTTGATGTGCGGCACAGGAATAACCGCGGACCCGTCGAAACACTCCATCGACATCCTCTTGGACTCAAGGCATGAGTAAAGGATACCGAGTCTTTCTGGTGGACGGGAAAGACGACCTCCATCGCATATCGCATAAGCGTTTTGATGCTTTGACTGGGGCCGGGCAAACCGTTCCGGAGCATTTCTTAGGCTACGACAAGGTCCGCTGTGTCGTGGTTGTTTATCAAACTGAAAACCGGAAGCCCGCCGAACTGATTCAGATGGATTTTGACTTTATCCCCCTGACCTCCGCCGGACTGGTGGATACGGAACGGAACGCCGATCGAACGAGTCTATTGGGGCAAGCTTTTCCGCTGCTCGATGGGGTGGATGGGGCTGGCCCAAGCACCATTGTGGACGGTCGGCAGCGCTTCGCGAAGAAGAGGCTCGACCACGAATGGAGGTGGCAGCCCAGCGACGAGCTCTATAAAAAGATTTGCGAGGCGGTCTGGGGAAGACTGTCTTGAAATCACTCCGAGCCTCCACCTCGCCCGCCAGCCCACGACCCAAGGTCACGCCATGACTACCCACGAACCCATCCGCCTGAAATACGCTTCCAACCCAGAGCGACAGGGCTTCATCGAATTGACACCCGGGATTCACCCCGGCTGTGTCAACGTCGAAACGTGGCACCTCGGCGCCGAGAGCGACCTGACCGGGGCGTCCTGGGTAACCGATCTCTCCGACACTGCGCCGCAGCTCGGGAATACCGAGATCGAATTGTCCGTGCACGAAGCTCGACGACTGGCACAGGCGCTACGCGCTGACGCGGTCCGCCGAGCGGATTCGACCGCGGGCGATCCGCTGTTCCAGGTGGATTGCACGTCGATAGAGTACCGCCGAGGAAGTGTGTCGCTCCGACTGGGCACGCGTTCGGGCGGTCTTCTCATCGTCGCGCGGGAAGCAGACACCGGCTGGCTGACTAAGGTCCAAGTCGGTCATAACGCGGAGCGGGCGACTCATATTGAACTCGCGCCTCGGGAAGCCATCGCCCTGGCGGATTTGCTGGAAGAAGCGGCGGAGCGGGTGGACGCCCATTAGGGATGGGGCTGCATCGGGTAGGAACCGACCCAGGTCGGGAGAGGTGCCAAGGAAAGATGCTGCCGAGGAAAAGTGCTGCCAAGGAAAGGCGCCGGGCACTTCGTGGATCTGGACAAATAGCAGGGCGTCCGTGCTCCGCTTCGGTCGAATGAAGGCGACCCCCAACTAAAAGGCGCGCGGGCTCCTCAAACCGGAAGCCTGCCTAGCCGCCAGCTGTTCCGCCCGCTGCTCGGGCGAGAAAACGGGCTCGTCGTCATCCAGGTACTTGCGGATATCGTCGATGTGGGCACCGCGGACTTCGGGGGCGCTGGATGTGTCGAAAGTGCATCCCTGCTTGAGCCCCTGCCAGCGGACGTACATGAAGACGGTGGCGGCGCCGGCTGGATCCAGCCAGTTGGCGACGCCGGGATCCTGGGCGCTGAGCACCAGCCGATAGATTCCCTCGTCCTGGCTTGGGCGCGCTTGCGACAGCGTGAGGCTCGTCTGGCGATGGCAGAAGTCCCGGCCGCTGAACCAGAGATCGCCGACTTGGGCGGCCTGGTACCGGAAGGGCGCTTTGCGCAGCGTGATGATGTAAGCCCAGTCTGGCCGGATGGGGAAGATCCCCCTGGAGGTGAATTGACCCGGGAGCTTGCTTTCCCGCGGCGGAGTCAAGCCACCTTCCGGAACCTCTCCGCGCAAAAAGGTGACCAAACCCACCCAGGTTCGGGCGGAGTCCATGAGGTATTGGGCGGCGAGCTCGTACTGATGGTTCACGAAATCGCGGTCGGGCAGCGGGCTCGGCACGCCGCGTGTATCCGTGCGCTCGAGGTACCAGGTGGTGCCGACCTCGGTATTCCAGTCCATGAAGCTCTCTCGAATCAGGATGTTCTTCGCCTCGAGGTCACCGTTGGTATTGCTGAGCCAGTTCTTACCCGGGTCGCTATCGCTGATGGTGATCTCGAAGCTGCCGTCGTCCTCCTCCACGAGATCGTCGAGCGTGAGTAGGCTCACCGGGTCGAGGTTGGCGTCGGCGGCGCCACCGGCGCCCAGCTGAATCTGTAAATCGGCGCTGCTTCCCCGCCGGCCGCGGAGGGTATAGGTACCGGGGGTCTCGATGTTGGCGATGTGGTACCGGTTGTCTGGATTCACGAGACCGAATTGGTTGTGTTGGTTGAGCAGCCGAAGCTCCGGCTGGCATGGGTTATGGAGGACGAATCCCTGGTCGAGCGCAGCCGCGAGCTGGTTCTTCAGCTGTCTCTCGGCGGCCGCACGTTCCTGGTCGGGATCCGAGCTCTCGGCGACCCACGGCGCGGCGAACATGATGTGACGGGCCTGCTCGATCGCTTGGGCAAGTCGTTCGGCTCCGTGCGCGGCAGGATGATTCTCGGTGTCTGGCATGGTGGGGGCTCCTGAGGTGTATTTTTCTGAGGCTTCGCAGGCTCTCGGCGTCTCCGAGGCTCTCTCACATAAGCACGCAGGACTGACAGAAACCTCGTCAGCAATGCATCTGTGAAAACGCGATTCGAGTCCTCGGCGTGCATTCGTCCCGGTGCTCGGCGACTCCGCGTCCACTTCGAGCTAACTGAGGCAGAATGGACTCCCGATGGAAAACCAAGCCGACACTCTCCTCGATAACCTCGCCGACCTGCCGGCAGATGAAGCGCTGCCACTGCTTCTAGAAGCCCACGGCGGACGCCTCTATGGACTGAGCTTGAAGCTCTGCGGACACCCCGAAGACGCGGAGGATCTGGTTCAGGAGATTTTCCTGATCGCGCTGCGCAAATGGCACCAGTTCAATGGCGAGGCGAAGCCGACGACGTGGCTCTACACGATCGCCGCGCGGGCCTGCACGCGGCGGCGGCGCAAGCGCGCCGGGGAGCCTCGAACGATGGAATCGCTGACGGAGCTTCTGCCGAGCGTTGAGGACGGGATCCCGGACCTCGACGTCGTCAGCAACCCCCTTGACGAGCAGCTGCGTCGGGAAGCCTTCGAAGCTGTCGAGAGGGGCATCGCCAGCCTACCGACGCATTTTCGGATGCCCCTGGTGCTCAAGGAGATCGTGGAGCTGCCGATGGACGAGGTCGCCGAGATCCTCGGATTGAAGGTGGCGACGGTCAAGACGCGGGTGCACCGGGGGCGTCTGCTCTTGCGGCGGGAGCTGTCGCGGACGCTGCCGACCCGGGACGCGCCGCCTCCGGGCTATTCTCGGCAGATGTGCCTCGATCTGCTGAAAGCGAAACAAGACTCGCTCGATCGCGGCGTGCCTTTTCGCGTTCCGCCCCACGATCTCTCCCTCCGCTGCCAGGCCACCTTCGCGACCTTGGACCTCACCCGGGAAGCCCTAGAGCTCCTGGGAAGGGGCGAGATGCCGGCGGCTTTGCGTGGGGTGCTGGCCGAGGCTTTCCGAGGCGGGGCGGGTGGACGAAGCTAGCCAAGGGGCCGGAAAGAGATGGGGGGCCGGCCCAGGCGGTCCAGGCCCAGACCGGACGCGCAAAACGCAGCCTTCACCCCGGAGGCGCACCGACGTGACTTCACGCAAGTTGCCCGTGAAGAGCCCGCGCCCGATCAGGTAGCGGTCGTCGATGGGGTCGCCTTTGTCAGAGTCGCCGCGCTCGACGACAGCCCTGGATTTTAGGCACAAGGGTCGTGGTGTGATCTCCGTGAACTGTCTTTTCTATCGCGCGATTCACCGCGGCGCAGCTTCGCATCGAAGCCTGTCAACTTTTCCGAGACTTCTTCCGCGGCGAGTCGAATATCGCTGAGGTCGCTCAAATAGTGACGAAGGTTCCGGTGGAAGCTCTCTAAACTTGACGCGAACGAGCTGCGAAACGATGGCGATGTCACGACGAGTCCTTCGGTTGCAGTCTGTATCTAGGGGCTAGCGGGGCCACACTGGCGCTATCGGACGGAGTGCACTCCGGCACCCTTGGGGAGTCCGGCGTGGTCAAAACTCTTTGCCTGGACCTTGCCGAAAAACCTCTCAAAGGGGCGAACCAGCGCCGCGGGCAGCGGCTTGCTCGACGTCCCTTTCCGACGCCACTTTCTAAAAGCAAGGTTTGTTCCAAGTCTAATAAGCTGTTTCGATAGGCTTTCCAAAGCTCGTCGCAACCCTCCCTGCGCAATTCCTGCACGGTACTTCCTGCGCACTGGGAAAAATATTCCCAAGGCTGCGGTCAAAGAACGGGCGGCCCGGCCGGTGGCAAGCGAGCGATCGGGCTCGGAGCGAGCCGGCCATAAAAAAACCTCCCGCCGGAGCGGGAGGGTTTGGCTGAGGAAGCGACTCGCGCTTCCGGGGGCTATCCAGAGCGTGAGGCCCGGGACTATGCAGATCTCACCAGAGCTGCTGCAGCCAGTGGAGGATCGGAAACTCGACGAAGTGTCGATGTTGGGGCGTAAAGAAGTGGTCGACGTGTCCGAAACTCGGCTCCAGGAGCAGCGTCTTGTCGGCGGTGCCGGTGAAGGCGTTGAGCTGGTCGCCCATGAAGGCGCCGAAGCCTTGTCCGCCGCCGATCATGAGGATCGAGCCGGTGAAGGCGCCGAGGTTGTCGGTATAGGCCGTTTCGAGGCCCGCCAGGGAGCAGGAGAGGTCGCGGATGATCGGCAGCGGCGTGTAGTTGCTGAAGGTGGTCAGCACGTTCTCGATCACCTTCTCCTCCGACGCGAACTCCAGGCCGTCGCCGGCGCCGTTCGGGGCCGTCGACAGATAGCCCGGCACCGGCATCGAGACGGGGCCCGGCGGCGGCGCGGTCAGGCCGGCGAGGAAGGCCTGGCGGTTGGTGAGGAAGGGCGGGAAGAACGGGATCGTGGTCGGACCGTCCGGCGCCACGAGGGCCTGCTGGGCCGACGTCTTGAAGACGCCGATGCCCACCGCGTCGAAGGTCAGGCCGGCGGCGATCTGGGCTTCCGTGCCCGCGCAATACCCGGCGTTCATCGCCAGCACTTGGGCGTCATTGGACGTCAGCATGCCTTCCCACGGGAAGAATCCGTCGTAGCGGGCCGGGTCGGCGTCCGCCACGGCGACGGCCAGAATGCCGCCCAGGGACAGCCCGCCGGCGACCACGTTGGCGCCCGGGGTCAAGGTCTCGATGTGATCACGGACGAAAGAGACGTCGTCGACCATCGACTGGATATCCCACCCCGCCATCGCCGAACAGTCGAGGGCGCCCGCTTCGCACGCCCCGGCCGGGATGCCTTCAAAACGCGGCGAGTAGCCGTAGACGTCGTAGTTGCGCCGCGCGAAGAAAACCGCCGTGGCGCTACCCCGCCCGCGGTTCGGGTCCGGCTGTTCGTAGAGCGAGAAGTTCGTACCGAGGGACGGCAAGAAGAGCATAGCCCCGCGCAACTGGGCGTCCGGCAGGCCCGCCTTGCGCAGGCGGGTCATGCGAAAGGTTTCAATCGGGCTCGGTCCCACCTGGACCAGCCACTCCGTGCGCTCCAGGTTCCCAACTTGGCTCGATGTCTGAGTCAAAATCACCGGCATGGCCGATGCGATCCGGCTCACGATGAATAGCGCGACGAAGCACGCAACGACCAGCGGTGTCCGGCGGGGGCTCGGGCTTTTTGACATAGCTTCTCCTTGTCGACGCGGCTCGTGCGCTCCGGGGGCAGACCCCGCCGACTCCGTGAGGTTTTCAGGGAGGGTGATCGATCGCAGGGTGGCTGGACCTCAACTAAGTCCGCCCCATTTCTCGATCCTCAACGACAAAGCGCACTAGAAGCCCCTGGTCCATCATCGCATTCAAAAATAAAGACGCGTCGGTACCACGAGACCTCTAGGGCAAGACCCGAGGGCGCCTGACGGGGAGGCGCGCCAGAGCCTGGGCGTTCGTGCAGCGTCCGTTCGACGGGGTGGTAGGATTCTCGAAATCTCACAATCAGCCGCCGTTCCCGAAGCTCAATAGACGAGTCGAGCTGGCGATGCCTTGCCTTGGCTCCGGAAGCTAGAGTTTCAGGGAATCTCTGGGGGTAGTGCCCGAAGATCGAGCGCGGCTGAGTCCCGGTTCGGAATCCCGAGCTTTTTCATGTCCTGAGCCCTGTAAGGAGTCTTTCCAGATGCAGCGTTTTCAGAAGCTACCGCTATGTCTCGCCGTGATCGCGGCGCTCACCGTGCCCGCCGGCCTTGTGGCCTCGGAGACCCCGCTCTCCGACATCGATGTCCTGACCCTCGAGGCTCCGGACACCGCCGCGCTCTACGCCCGTGACGCCGAGGAAGCAGGCCCCGGCGTGCCGCCGCGCTATGCCGAGCCGCTCGATGTCCATTTGACCCCCAAAGATCGCGGCACCTGGGACCTCACCGACGACGGCCAGCTTCGCTGGCGCCTTCGGATCGAGTCCGAGGGCGCCTTGACTTTGAACCTCGGCTTCACCCGCTACCGCATGCCGAAGGACGGTTCGCTCTTCGTCTACGCGCCCGACAAAGAGCACCAGATCCGCCCGTTTACGGCCGCGGACAACGAGAAGCACGGCCAGCTGTGGACGCCGATCCTGCCCGGCGACAAGACCTACCTCGAGGTGCGTCTGCCGGTGGAACAGGAGCACGAGCTCGACCTCGAGCTCACGCGCGTGCTCTACGGCTACAAGCCCTTCGGCCGCTCGCAGAAGTCCGGATCGTGCAACGTCGACGTGGTGTGCCCCGAAGGCGACGGCTGGCGCGACGAGATCCGCTCGGTCGCGGTGATCGGCACCGGCGGCGGCACGTTCTGCTCGGGCTTCATGGTGAACAACACCGCCCAGGACCTGAAGCCGTACTTCATGACCGCCTTCCACTGCGGCATCAGCGCCGGCGCGGCCCCGTCGCTGGTGGTCTATTGGAATTATGAGAACTCCACCTGCCGCCCGCCGGGAAGCCCGCAGAGCGGCCAGCCCGGCGACGGCGATCTCACCCAATTCCAGACCGGCTCGACCTTGCGCGCCCAGGGCAGCGCCTCCGACTTCACGCTCGTCGAGCTCGACGACGATCCGGACAACGCCTGGGACGTGCACTGGGCGGGTTGGGATCGCTCGACCGGGGACTTCTCCGGCGCCATCGCGATTCATCATCCGAGCACCGACGAAAAGCGCATCAGCTTCGAGAACGAGCCGACCACCACCACCAGCTACCTCCAAGACACGGCGCCCGGAGACGGCACCCACGTGCGGGTGGAAGACTGGGACGTCGGGACGACGGAAGGCGGCTCGTCCGGATCGCCGCTCTTTTCGCCGGCGGGCCACGTGATCGGCCAGCTCCACGGCGGTTTCGCCGCCTGCGGCAACGACCTCGAAGACTGGTACGGTCGCGTCGACGTGTCCTGGGTCGGCGGCGGCACGGCGGCCACCCGGCTATCGGACTGGCTCGATCCCACGAATAGCGGCGTCATGACGCTCGACGGCCGCGACCGGGCCCCCGACTTCGGCCTCCAGGTTAGCCCGGCCAATCAAGGCGTCTGCGCCGGCGACGACGCGGTCTACGACATCACCGTGACCTCGAGCCTCGGCTTCTCCGAAACCGTGACGCTCAGCGTCAGCGGCGAGCCCGCGGGCACCACCACCGGTTTCGGCTCCGCCATGATCACGCCGCCGGGGGCGACCCAGCTCACCGTCAGCAATACCGGCGCCGCGGCTTCGGGGGCCTACACCCTCGACATCCTCGGCGACGCGGCGACGGTGGACAAGATGGTCTCCGCCGCGCTCCTGGTCTCCACCGCCGCGCCGAGCGGCGCCACCTTGCTGACGCCCGCCGACGCCGCCACCGATCAGCCGGTGGACGTCGAGCTCAGCTGGCAGACGATCGCCGACGCGTCGGATTATGACGTGCAGGTCGCCACCGACGCGGGCTTCGCCAACATCGTCGGCAGCGCGTCGGACATCACGGAGAGCTCCTGGAACGCCACCGGCCTCAACGGCAGCGGCCTCTACTACTGGCGGGTGCGCGCCCGCAACGGCTGCGGCGACGGCGCCTGGTCGGCGACGCGTTCCTTCGGCACGGAAGTCCTGCCGGGCGACTGCCCAGCCGGGCAGCTGGCCGCCCAGGAGTGGTTCGATGACCTCGAGTCCGGAGCCCCCGGCTGGACCAGCGGCGGCACCGGCGATACGTGGCAGCTGACCGGCGGCAACGTCCACAGCGGCGCCAACGCGTACCACGCCGACAACGTGCCGGACGTCAGCGACCAGCAGCTCGTGACGCCGTCGATCACCCTGCCGATGGACCGCAGTCCGCTCACGCTGCAGTTCTGGAATCAGCAGCAGCTCGAGTCCTCGAGCGGCGGCTGCTTCGACGGCGCCGTGCTTGAGATCTCGAGCGACGGCAGCACCTGGACGCGCCTCGAGTCCGAGCTGCTCACCGACGCCTACGACGGCGCCATTTCCGACGAGTGGGGCAACCCGCTCGCCACCCAGAACGCGTGGTGCGGGGATCCCCAGGACTGGCTGCTTTCGATCGTCGACCTCGACGCCTGGGCGGGCCAGACGGTGCAGCTACGCTTCCGGCTCGCCACGGACCAAAGCGTGGAACGGCCGGGCTGGACCATCGACGATATCGCCGTGGTCGGCTGCGGCGGCGGAAGTGAGATCTTCAGCGACGGCTTCGAGTCCGGCGACACGTCGGCCTGGTCGGTCAGCGCGCCCTGATCTTTCCGAGATCTGACGATCTCACTCCGGCTCCCGCCGGGAAGGCCCGCACGCCCAGGCGTGCGGGCCTTTGTCCATGTCAACGAACTGTGCCTGGAGGCCGCCAAGACCGGCCGGGGTTCCCTAGCCCGGTTGGATCACGAGAAATCGTCGTGAGAGGCTGTAAATGCCTGGTAGTGCAAGGCTTGGGTCTTACGCGCGACGCAGGCGTACTTGCTGTACGTCGAGGAGCGCGGAAGACACCAAACGCTGCAATATGGGGTAGTTACGGTTTCGCAACAGTTTTCTCGTGGGACAACCGGGCTAGATCGGCTCTGCGCTCAGTCCCTGGGACTGCTCCGCATCGGCCCGAGATCCGCACCTCCGGGCGGAAGAGTGTCCGGAAAGCGGCGGGCGCTCTCACCGACTACCAAGGCCACCAGCTCGCCCCGACCACGGAGAGATTCGAATTTACGACCCTCCGATGGAGGCCGTTCTCCGGGTCCGTCGTCCCCTGACCGACGCTCGACACAATCTCCCTCAGGTTGGCCGGGGTCAGGCTCGGATTCTCTTCCAAGGCGAGGGCCGCTACGCCGGCGACGAAAGGCGCCGCGGCGGACGGTCCGTTGAAGCAATTTCTGATCTTCGAAGGACCCGAACTGCCGGCCGTCTTCGCGCAATCCGCCGGCGCCAAGACATCAAGGAATTGTGAGCTATTCGAGTAGCAGGTCACCTCATAACGCTTTGGCTTCTTGTCTTTGCAGAGGAGGTTTCCAAGGTGGTCATAGAATCTCCGAGTGTCGCCGAAATTCTTATCGTAGACAGCTCCGACGCTCATCACCGTTGGATAGCACGCCGGAAAACTCATTCCGTTCTTGTCGTTGTCGTTGGCGGAGGCCGCAACCACGAGAATGCCCGCCGCTTCCGCATCGTCGAGGGCCTGACGGTAGGCATCAGATCCATTATTCGAGCAGCTCGTCGAAAAGGTCGCGTTGGTTCCAATACTTATCGAGATAATCTTGATTCCCAACTGATTTTTGTGGTTCACGGCCCAGTCGATAGCGCCCGGAATGTCACCGTCCATACTGGTTCCGCCGCAGACGGAATCGGTTTGCACCTTCAGGTGGACCAGCTTGGCGTCCGGCGCCACGCCGCCGTCACCGCCGGCGATAAAGGAGACAGCCGTGCCGTGGCCGTTGTCGGAGCAGGCGATCGTCGGGTCCGAGTCGTCATCCCCGAAATCGTAGCCTCCGATCACCTTGGAGTTCGGATAATTCGCGTCGCCGAGCAGATCGTGCTTTCGAATGATGCCGGAGTCGATCACGGCGATCGTGTCGCCGTGGCCGGTGGCGAGGTTATGGGCAAAGCGGGTATCCGTCGCCGTGTCAGCGTTGCTGTCGAGCAGGGCCTGCGTCTCAAAGCTCATCATTTCTTGGATGAACTCCACGTCGCCCTGGAGCGCCAAAGCGGCGACCGCGCGGTAATCGGCCCGGGCCGAAAATCCCGCGAGGATCGAGTAGCGGTTGCGCAATTCGAAGCCGCGGCGGTCTTTGGTGGTAACGGCCCGCAGCACCCGGTTCTGGACGTCACGGACCTCGCTCTTGATCGCGGCCCGACCTTCGCCGCTTTTCTCGGCGAGCAGGCGGGAGTGGCGCCGTCGATCGACCCGCAGATTCACGATGATCGAACGGTCAGCGGGAGCTTCAACGCCCTTCAGGACTGAGGCTTCGGCGTCGGCCTCGAATTTGGCGAGCAATGCGGGCTCAATCTTGTCCGCGATGTCCTGGACGGACACACCCTCTTCGGCGAGGGTCTTGGTCAGGAAATAGAGATCTTGGGATTCGAAATCGCTGGCCTGCAGGGCGCTGGCCGCTAACACTAGGCAAAAACCCATGAATAGGCACAGCAGGACGTGACGGTAGGTGCGCGCGATTGTTGGATGAGTCATGGCTTCCTCGGGAGGTTCGTTAGGTCGGTCATCTGTCACTCTCTTGGCGATGGCCCGACGCCGCGACGACGTCTCATATCGTGCTACTCAAGTAAGAATTGAAGGCCGAATCCTTCGGTATAAAAAATATGCAGAAGGCTGAATGATGAGCTTTCCGCATGCGCCTTCCTAAACAGCAATGTCCGCACCAACTCCAGAGCCCATTTTTATAGGCCAAAACGCAGGTTCAGCGGCCCATTTTAAACTTAGTGCCTGCACAAAAATGCGCAGTGCGCACGTCGTTCACGACTCGATCATCGGGTCACTTCCCCCGGACTCAGATCTCTCTTCTCCCTACGGCGGCGATAAGATCGGCGGAGACCTCTCATTCGAGAAACAACCGAGACACTGCGAAGGGAGAGCCGATGCCCGCCGATGATCAAGAGGTGCTGCGAGCCTATTTGCAGCGGGTGATGGAGCTCTCTGAGCAGCGTTCAAGCCAGCCGACGCACGTAGAGCTCGCGGCCATCGCCCGCGAGATCGGGATCAGCGAGGAGGACCTCGCGGCCGCCGAACAAAGCGCAGACGACCACCGCGTGCGCGGGACAGGATTCCTCGAATTCGGGAGATTCGACGACGCGATCAGCGAGCTCCTGGAAGCGTCTGTGCTGGCCCCGAGCCGCCTCGACATCAAGCATGACCTGGCCCGCGCCTATGCCGGACGCTATCGTCGAGCCCACCAGGACGCGGATCGGCAGCGGGCCGAGTCCCTGGCCCGCCAACACCTCGAGGTCGATCCCCGTCATCGCGGGTCGTTCGAGCTCATCAGCGAGCTCGACGCCATCGGCCCGCCGTCACTCGCCGGCGTCGCCCCGGGCCAGGCAGGCTCCGGACGGGCCCGGACGAAGATGCTGGTCGTGGCCGGTCTGCTGATCCTCGGGATCCTGCTCTTTAGCCGTCTCGCCACGCAGGCGCCGTCGCCGACTCCCCCCGCGGCGCAGTCGACGGCGGCGGTCCCCGAAGGACCGGCTCCTGAAAGCCCTGCGCCCGCGCCAAACGCACCCGCTGTGGCGCTGGAGGACCCGGAGGCCCCAGAAGCGGCGAGGACTCTGGAGATCGATATCCCCATCGAGCTCGAGACCGACCTCGAGCTGGCTTTCGACGTACGACGCTCCCGGCTCAAGAACTACGCCACCGGCAAATCCTTCTACACGCTCAATGCGGTCATCGAGAATCAAGGAGCCACCGAGCTGGAAAAGGTGTCCGCGGTGCTCAATCTATGGCGAAAAACCGGCGGCACCCTCGTTTCGGAGCCGATCGAGCTCCTCTCGAGCTCGGCTCCCCCGCTCCGCCCCGGCGACGCCCACGCCATCCACAAATTGCTCGAAGTCCACGACCCGAACCTCCGCCTCGCCGATCTCACCGTCGAGCGGGTCGACCAGGTCCCCGCCGCCGACAGCTACGGCGTGGCGCAGCCCCTGCCGGTTCAATGGGCGGTTCCCCAGCCCCCGGGCATTGAGATCTCGGTCCGCGAGCGATCCCGGCATTTCAACAAGAGCGCCTTCGGCGACAAGCGCGGGGGCTTCTTCGAGTCCGTGATTGAAATCGAAAATACCGGCGACAGGGCGATTCGTCGGCTGAAGCTCAAAGGCATGGTGAGCGGGCCGGCTAGCGCCGGGGCCGCCAACGCCTGGACGACCGAGGTCGAGCGCTACGCGGCCACCAGCCAAGGCCCAGACCTCCGCCAGGGCGGCCAGCGGGTCGTACGGTTCCTGACTCAGGTTGAGGGGGCCCCGGAAAGCTTCACGGTCTCGGTCGTTGATATCCGGTGAAGTCGTCGCCGCGGGACCCACCCGCGGCCCTCACTCGTCGGCCGACTCGACCTCGCCGTCCAGGGTGAACCGGTTGTACCAAGACATCATGTAGAGCATGGTCCGCATGTAGTTGGACGGCCGACTGCCCGTGCCGTGGAATTCGTTCGCAAAGCGGAGCAGCGTGGTCGGCACGCCGCGCATCTTGAGGGCCGCGTAATACTCCTCGGACTGGGCCATCGGCGTGCGCAGGTCCTCCTCGCCCGTCATGACGGCGGTCGGCGTCTTCACCTTGCCCACGTGCATGATGGGTGAATGGTGGAGCCAGTCGGAGGGGTCTTCCCAGAAGGGCTTGCGGAAGAAGGAGTGCGTGAAGTTGGGAATGTCGGTGGTACCGGCCATGCTCAGCCAATTCACCACCGGGCAGCGGACCGCGGCGCCGGCGAATCGGTCGGTGTGGCCGATGACCCAACTCGAGAGCACGCCGCCGCCGCTGCAACCTCCGACGTAAAGGCGCTTTTCGTCGATGAAGCCGGTCTTCACCGCGTGGTCCACGCCGCCGATGAGGTCGAGGTAGTCGACGCTCGGATAAGCATGGTCGATGGCCTGGGAGAAGGATTCACCGTAGCCCGTGCTGCCGCGCGGGTTCGTGTAGAGCACGACAAAGCCGTGGGCGGCGAAGATCTGGTAGCGAAAGTCGAAGCGTCCGACGTACATCGCGAACGGGCCGCCGTGGATCTCCATGATCATCGGATAGGTTTTTTCAGGATCGAAGTCAGGCGGCTTGACGAGCCAGCCGTGGGCTTCATTGCCGTCGCTGGCCTTGAAGAAGATTTCCTCCTGAACGCCGAGGGTCTTGCCCGCGAAGAGGTCTTGGTTGACCGCGGTGAGCACCTGCGGGTCGCCGCCGTCGAGCGGGATCGAGGCGATATCCCCGGGGTTCCGGAAGGAGCTCCAGACGCCGACGCCGGTGCGCGTTTTCGCGTCGACGGAGCTCAGCTGAAAGGAGTCTAGCCCTTCTAGAAGGGGCCGAACCTTGCCGTCGAGTCCGGCGTAAAAAGCGTGGATATATCCGTGGTGCTGCGCGGTGAAATAGAGGCCCTGCCCGTCGGCGCCCCAAATCAAGCCGTCAGGCGGATGGTCGAAATCTTCGCTCACCTCCCGAGGGTTGGAACCGTCGCTCCCCATGAGGTGTAGCCTCACCATCTCGTAGGTCGCTTCCGTGGCGGGGAAGCCGACGAAGGCGATGGAGCCGCCGTCGGGCGAGACGACCGGCGATGTCCAATAGCCTTTTTCTTCCGTCAGCTGCCGAAGCTCGGAGGACTCAATATCGACGGTGAAGATGTCGGAGCGTCGGTAGGCCAAGGCGACGTCTCCTTCCTTGAACCCGTCGAAAACGATGCTTGTGCTGTCGGGCGTCCAGGAGAGGGCGGCGCCGAAATGGAGACCGTCAAAGAGGGTGCCGACATGCCATTCGCCCTCCGTGAGCTGACGCGCCGTGCCGGACGCGGCGGGGACCACGAAGAGGTGTGAGAAGCCCGGATCCGTGAAGCCCACCCGGTCTTGCCGGTAGTGCAGCCGGTTGAGGATGCGCGGCGGCTCCGTCCACTCCGCCCCCTCGGGGGGCTGGGGCATCTCGATCTCCCAGGAGTCCTTCGCCGGCACGATGGCGACAAAGGCGATGTGCCGGCCGTCCGGCGAAAACTCCGGGGAGCTCGGCGTGTACCGCGTCCGCGTCACTTGGGAGACGGCGCCCTCGGCGTCCATCCAGCGCACGAAGATCTGCGCCTTGCCGTGCTCATCCTCGCCGATGAACAGGATCCGGTCCCCCGACGGCGACCACCGCGCGTTGGCCCCGTCGATCAGATGGCGAGGCCGCGATCCGTCCGCGTCCATGATCCACAGGGCCGACGACCAGCGGTCGGTCTGGGCGTCGATCCAGCTGCGGGTGTAGACCACGTGCTTGCCGTCGGGGGAAAGCTGGGGGTCGGAGACGCGCTCAAATTCCAAGTAGTCGGCGACGGCGAGCGCATCGCCGGCGACGCCGGGGGTCGCGAAGACCATCGAGAGTCCGAGCGCCAGGCCCGCCGCCGCCAGCCCCCGGGCCGCCGACGTCAGGCGGCCGCGGAGGCCGGAATCGGAAAGCGAGCGGCCGCGAGAAATATCCATGGAGAGCATCGTTTGTCCTCGTCGAAGCAGTTCAGGGGATCTTTGGGACAGTAGCACTCTTTCGGAACGAGTCGTTCGCTCTTCGATCCGGTCAAAAAAGCCACAAAGGCTTCGAGACCTCAGTGACCGAGAGCCAGGCAGCACGTCCCCTTCGGACCCATCGAGATCGGCAGGAACCTCCGACGGAACCGTGTCTCTCAGTGGATGAGGAGGTCGAATCAACCGACCTCGGACCTACAGAGCTGAAGGAGAGACCCATGTGGCTACGGCAGATATTCGACCCCAAACTAGCGCAATACGCCTACCTGATCGGCTGTCAGCGGACGGGCGACGCGCTCATCATCGACCCGCAGCGGGACGTCGATCGGTATATCGACATCGCGGGCCGGGAGGGCCTGCGGCTGACCGCGGTCGCAGAGACCCATATTCACGCGGACTTTCTATCCGGCGCGCGGGAGCTGGCTGAACAGCTCGGAGCCCGCCTCTACCTGTCGGACGAAGGGGACGCCGACTGGAAGTCTGAGTGGGCGACGCGGGGAGACTATGACCTTCGCCTTCTCAAGGACGGCGACACCTTCGACGTCGGCCAGATCGAGATCCGCGCCCTGCACACGCCCGGGCATACGCCCGAGCACTTGAGCTTCCTGGTGACGGACCGCGGCGGCGGCGCCGAGGAGCCGATCGGCATCGCGAGCGGCGATTTCGTCTTTGTCGGCGACCTCGGCCGCCCGGATCTTCTCGAGACGGCGGCGGGGGTCGTCGGTGAGATGGAGCCGTCGGCCAGGGCGCTCCACCGCAGCCTCGAGAAGTTCCTCCAGCTGCCCGAGTTCGTCCAGGTGTGGCCGGGGCACGGCGCCGGCAGCGCCTGCGGCAAAGCGCTCGGGGCTGTGCCGTCGTCAACGGTGGGCTACGAGAAGCGGCACAACGCTTCGATCGACGCGGCCCGCCGAGGGGTCGACGAGTTCGTAGGCGCGATGCTCGGCGGTCAGCCGGAGCCGCCGCCCTACTTCGCCGACATGAAACGGCTGAACAAAGAAGGCGTGCCCCTGCTCGGGGAGCTGCCGACCTGCGAAGAGCTCGACGCCAGCGAGTTCCAGAAAGCCCTAGCCGAGGGCGTCGCGCTGGTCGATACCCGCGCCGACCGCCACGCATTCATGAACCGACACCTCGACGGCGCCCTCTACGCCCCTTTCGATCGGAGCTTTCCGACCCTCGTCGGCTCCTATGTCCAGCACGGCGGGCCGATTGTTCTCGTGATGCACGAAGACCAGGTGGAGCCGGCGGTTCGAGATCTCATCCGAATCGGCTTTGACGACATCCGCGGTTATGTCACCCCGGCCGTCTTGGACGATCCGGCTCTGACCGGCCGGCTGCGCAGCACGCCGGTGATCGACTTCGTCCAGCTCGAGCAAAGGCGCCGGCGCTCCGGGGTCACCGTGCTCGATGTGCGCGGAGCTTCGGAGTTCGCCGCGGGTCACGTGCCGGGGGCCCTGAACGTCGCCCATACCCGCCTGCTCGCCCGGATTGACGAGATTCCCGTTGCCGGCGAGCTGCTCGTGCACTGCGGGAGCGGAGCCCGAGCGTCGGCGGCGGTCGCCGTGCTCGAAAGGACGGGGAGAATGGTGACACTCGTCGACGATCTCTTCACCCGATGGCGCAGAAAGGCAGCCTGATATGAGCGACTCCACCACCTCCGACGCTGACTTCGCACGAATCGCAGCCGAGATCGCCAGCGATCAAAGTCCCGTGGGCATCGACGCTAAGAAGACCCACGTGATGATCCTGCTCGCCCTCGAGCGCCTGGACTCGAGACTGGCCAAGATCGAGCGACAGCTGGCCGGCCTTCCCTCGGCCGGCTTAGAGGGACGTGAGTGACGCTCGCGTGGATCGGCGCGCTGGCGATCGGTCTGTCGTTGGGTCTGCTGGGCTCCGGCGGCTCGATCCTCACGGTGCCGGTGTTGATCTACCTGGTCGGCCAGGACGAGAAGACGGCCATCGCCGGTTCCCTCTTCATCGTCGGCGCCATCGCGGCGGGGGGCGGCCTCCAGTTCGCCGTCCAGCGCGTGGTGAGCTGGCGCAGCGTCGCCCTTTTTGGATTGCCGAGCATGGTCGGCACCTACGCCGGCGCGTGGCTCGGCGGCCTGGTATCCGGCACGGTCCAACTCGCGGTCTTCGCCACGGTCATGCTGCTCGCGGCCGGGTTGATGTTCCAGCCCCCCGCGCTCGACGCGGGGCCTCGAACGGCGCGCGCCGCGTGGAAGGTGGTGCTGGACGGCCTGGCCGTCGGCGTGCTCACCGGGCTGGTCGGCGTCGGAGGCGGCTTCTTGATCGTGCCGGCCCTGGTGCTCCTCGGCGGGCTCCCGATGCACCTGGCGATCGGCACCAGCCTGGTGATCATTGCGCTGAAGTCGTTCACCGGCTTCTTCAAGTACCTCGAGGTGCTCGAGCGCCTCGACCTGTCCCTCGACTGGAATCCGCTCCTGGTCATCGCGGCCGTGGGTCTGGCGGGAAGCTTCGTCGGCCGGTCGATCGGCAAGCGCGTGTCGCAGCGAAACCTGCGGCGAGTCTTCGCGGCCTTCCTCGTCGCCATCGGTCTGCTGATCCTTGGGCAGACGCTTCCGGAACTGATCCCGTCCAGACCCGCGGGAACCTCGGTCGACGTCGGTGTCTCTCACCTATAGAGCGCAACTGATCGTACACACAAGGAGATCCCATGATCGAGTCCCTGTCCCAGCCCTGGCCCTGGTTCGTCGCCGGGCCGCTCATCGGCCTCACGGTCGCCCTGCTTCTCCTGGTCGGCGGCCGATCCTTCGGCGTCTCGTCTAGCCTGCGCCACGTCTGCGCGGCGACGGTACCTGGAAAGAGTCCTTTTCTGCGCTACGACTGGCGCCGGACGGGTTGGTGGAATCTCGTCTTCGTGGCCGGCGTGATCCTCGGCGGCTTGATCGCAGGGACGTGGCTCAGCACGGGGGAGCCGGTGGCGATTTCACAGGCGACAAAAGCGGATCTCTCAGCCCTAGGCGTCGCCACCGATGCGGGGCTCGTCCCGACCGATCTCTACAGCGTCCGCGCCCTCGCGACGCCGGAAGGTTTCATCATCCTAGTGCTCGGCGGCTTCCTGGTCGGCTTCGGAGCCCGCTACGCCGGAGGCTGCACTTCCGGCCACGCCATCACCGGACTCGCGAGTTTCCAGCTGCCGTCGCTCGTCGCCGTGCTCGGCTTCTTCGCCGGCGGCCTCGCCGCCACCCACCTCCTGCTGCCGATGATTCTCGGAGGTTGATCGCTATGCACAAGAACTCGCCCACCAACCTAATAACCGCCAAGTCCGGCCTTCGGCCCTGGGAGCTCGTCGCCTACCTCCTGATCGGCACGTTTTTCGGCACTGTGCTGATCAAGTCGGAAGTCGTGTCCTGGTTCCGCATCCAGGAGATGTTTCGATTCCAAGGTTTCCACATGTACGGCGTGCTCGGCTCCGCCGTCGCCACGTCAGCCCTGACGATCTGGCTCGTCAAGGTCCTGGGCTTGCGCTCCCTCACCGGCGAAGAGATCCGCATCGCGCCTAAGAAATGGCAAGCCCGCTCACGTCACCGCTACTGGATCGGCGGAACCCTCTTCGGCCTCGGCTGGGGTCTCGCGGGAACCTGCCCCGGGCCGATCTATGCGCTCGTCGGCTACGGCTCCAGCGGCGCGATCGTTGTCTTCTTCGCGGCGCTCGTCGGGACGCGGGCATACGCCGTGGTTTATCAGAAGCTCCCGCAGTGAGGAATAAAGTCGCTTAAACTCTAACGGACCTGCTTGCAGCATGATCCAGTCTTCAGAACTACCCAAAGCCACGCCGCTAGACGAAGGTCAGCTGTCCATGAGCTGGGCTCGGCTTCAGCCGCTACCCTCCCACGCACGGCTTTACTATCCAAAGCCCGAAGGCGCCCATCCGCTAACGCCTGAGGCCGTCCGGACGTTTTATTCCGCCCTACAGCCGAGTCTCGGCACGCTCGCCTGGGTCATTCGAAGCGCCGGAATCGGCGGCGTGAAGTCCGGGAGAGACGAAGTGACGTGGGAACTTCGCGAAGGAGCCCGGTGTTTCTTCGAGTTCTGGACGCCTGGAAAAGGTCCCGGACTCGCGGTGCTTTCGATGAAGGGCCCCGGAGCAGACGAGACGAAGGCCGTCGCCCAAGCCATGTGCGGCGACGGGCGCCATCTTGCGTGGTTCCGATCCCTCGGCCAGACTCTTGCCGAAATTCTAGAAACTCCCTTCGAAGAATTCGACGCCGGTCCCTATTGCTGAACCGCACAACATAGCCTAATCAGAACGAAAGCTCAGAGCCCGCGCCTAAGCCCACCAGTCTTTGTGAATGAAGCAATGCGGGTGCGATAGTTCGCACTAGATCTCGCCATCGATAAGTCGTCGACGCAGAAGCCTTGGAGCCCCACGCCATGCCTCACATCGAATTCGACGGACTCACTGCCGACGAGCTTCTCGCATTGTCAGCGTCGGATTTCGATGAACTGGTCCTGCGGGACGAGCCCGTGCTTTTCCGGAGCGGGTCCGCGGACGTCCTCGGTCGCTTTTCGCTCGTTGACTCCACACTCATCATCGAACTCGCGCACATCGATGGCGGCGGCGAGGGGGTTCTGCCGGCAATCGCTTCGCTGGCGAGCCGGGTCGCAGCGCAAAGAGGGCTTTCCGAGCTCGAATGGAGGGTGCACGCCGTCAACTGCGCGCGGCCTAATCCCAAACTTCGACGGGTCCTCGAGCGTCGAGGATTCGTGATCAGGACGATCGAAGACGTCGGTGAAGTCTTCTTCCAACGTCAAGAAGTCCGATCCTTAGTTCGCTGAGCCCCTGGCGCTAAGCTCGGCGAGCAGCCCGCCGAGATTCCAGCAGTCCCAGCCCTCGACGATCTGGCCGTCGACGATGCGTAACCAGGTCATGCCTCGCTGGGCGATTTCTCGACCGCTGGCCGGAATGCCGAGCCCCTCGCCAGAATGGGTGCCGCGGATAAACCACCGGACCACCACGTGGTCGCCTTCCGCGGCCGTGCCTTCGACGTCGATCTTGAGATCTGGAACGGCGTCGAGGAAATCGGCTCGGAAACTCTCGAAACCTTCGGGCCCGCGGTACTCGGCGCCGACGGTGTGTCCGATCAACTCGGGGTGCTGAAGCTCTCGAATCACCTCGCCACGACGTTCGTTCCAGACTTCCCGAAACCAGCGATTCGCAACTGCTCGATTCTCTTCACTCATAGCTGCCTGCCTCCGCTTGAAATCGATAGTTCTTCGACTTGATGGCCCAATCTAGGCGAACGAGCCGACCCGGTCGGCCTCAAACTCTAGCGATCCGCAGGAGTCACCGACTTCGGTGTGCGCAGAAATCCAACGCTCCTGCCAAGTCTTTGGGCATTGATGGAATGGGTCTCGGGGAGCAGGGAGCCTAAAGACACACGGTCTAACGGTGAGACGGACGCGCTACGGACTGGCGCGGTCTTTGCTCTAGGTCTTCATCGAGCGCAGGCGCACGGGCGGGCGAGGCCAGGCCGTGCCGAAAGGCCCATGACCCGACTCAAGGTTCGGGAGAACTTCGTTGACCCAAAAGAAATACCTACAGCTCGCAGGTCATGTCCTCTCTAGAAGAGCCCGGCTCAGCGTCGCCCTGGCTCGGCGTAGCCCTTACTCTTTGCCTGACCTCACTCAGATCAGAGCTATCTGATCGGATCGATTTGAAACAGGAAACAGCTCTGTTTGGTCCAGTCGCGTCAGCGGCTCCATCCGCTGGCCACGGACCTGCCGTGAATCACATATCTTCATCTACATGAGGAGCCCACAGCGATGAGTTCTCTCAACAGCCGGGCCAAGGCCCGAGCCATTCTCGCGTCCCTTCTACTCACAGTCTCCGCGGGTCAACTCTCGGCGACGACCATGGCGAGGCCGGCGGAGGCCGACCAGCTCGACGCGACGCTCGTTGGCCTGGGGTCCATCTCTGGCGGGCAGCATCTGGCGATTCGCTGGACCGGCGATCCGGCGATGGACGTGGCGGTGTGGGCCGATCTCGACGGCGACGGCCTCGCGTCGCCGGCGGAGGCCGTCTTGGAGAGCACAACCCTCGAGTCAGGCCTGGTGCTCACTGAGCTTCCGGCCCGTCACGACCTGACGGGCCGCCTCGGAGGGGAGGATCCGAGCTTGATCTTCGAGCTCAGCCGGCGCGGCCAGAGTCTGGGCCGCTTCGCGCAGGCTGTGCATCGAACCAGTCTCACCTCCGCCCAGGCGCCTTCTCCGCGCCTCGCCGGTGAGGGGCCCTGCGCATGGCAGCCGGGCTTCCAGGGCCAGTCGCCGAACGGAACGATCAGTGCGGCCCTCGTCCGCAACGAAAATTCGGGGCCCGTGCTCTATATCGGCGGCCAGTTTACGGCGATCAATGATGTATTCGCCAATCGCATCGCGCGGTGGGACGGCACCCAGTGGTCGAGCCTCGGGACCGGCATGGACGATCAGGTGAGCGCGCTCGCGGTCTACGACGACGGCACCGGCGAGGCCCTATACGCCGCGGGCTCCTTCACGAGAGCGGGCGGGGTCGATGTGAATCGCATCGCGCGCTGGGACGGCACCCAGTGGTCAACCTTGGGGGATGGACTCAGTAGCGGCGTACTCGCCCTCCACGTCTTCGAAGAAGACGGCGAAGAGATGCTGGTGGCCGGCGGCTTCTTCTCCATGGCCGGCGGCGCGGAGGCGCGGCTCGTGGCGGGATGGGACGGGACGTCTTGGACTCCGTTCGGCCTCGACCTCGGGGGCATTTCCGGCGGTGTCTTCACTTTGGAGTCTTTTGACGCCGGCGGCGGACCGGAGCTCTACGCCGGCGGACTCTTCACAGATAGCGAAGGACCGAGCTATCTCGCCCGGTGGGACGGCACGGCCTGGCAAGAGGTCGGCGGCAACCTCGGCGAGACCGTCTTTGCCCTCGAAACCCATGACGACGGCAGCGGCGAAGCGCTCTACGCCGGCGGCGCCTTTTCAGCGGCCACCGGAAGCCCGGTCGACTCTCTGGGTCGTTGGGACGGCATCGCGTGGTCGGAAGTAGGCAGCGGAGTCTCCGGCCCCGTCTTCACCCTGGCGAGTCTCCAATTCGGCGGCAACTACCTCTTCGTCACCGGCGACTTCGACCAGGCCGGCGCTGCGCCCGCGAACAATATCGCCCGCTGGGATGGTCAAGCTTGGACCGCCCTCGACCCGGGTCTCGGCCAGTCGGCCCTGCTGGTGACCTTCGGCCAGGGGTTGGGTTCAGTCCTCGTGGTCGCCGGCCTGTTCGAGGGCATTGAGGGGGTTCCAGCCCGCTACCTGGCCCAGTGGGACGGTTCGGCATTCGCACCCTTCGGCGTGGCGAATCCGGGCCTCGGCGCCGCCGGACCGGTCCTCGACCTTCACGTTTTCGACGACGGTGGCGGTCCGGCGCTCTACGTGGCCGGTGACTTCGCCTCCGTGGGCACCGTCCCGGCGCGGCGTGTGGCGAAATGGGACGGCGCCGGCTGGCAAAGCCTCGGACAAGGTATGGATCGCGCCGTCGAGGCCTTGGCGACGCTCGTCGAGGCCGGCGAGCCGGTGCTTTACGCCGCGGGCGCCTTCACCCAAGCCGGCGACGTCGCTGCGCATCACGTCGCGCGGTGGCAGAACGGAGCCTGGGCCCCGGTGGGCGCGGGCCTGGCGAGGCGCGTCACGGCCCTCGCGACCCTCGACGACGGCGGCGGCCCCGCGCTCTATGCCGCGATCGACAATACGCTGGCTGAGCCGGCCCAAGTCTTCAGGTGGGACGGGGCCGTCTGGACTGTCCTCGGCACCGGGTTCGTTCGACGGGTGACCGCCCTGGCCGCTTTTGACGACGGCGGCGGGCCGATGCTTTACGCGGCGGGCTCCTTCTTCGAGGCCGACGGTCAATCCGCGGAGGGCATCGCGCGGTGGACCGGCTCAGCTTGGCAGCCCTTGAATCCTGGGGTTTCGGGCGGCATCGACGCGATGATCCCGTTCCACAACGGCACCGAGCCCGTGCTGGTCGTGGGCGGGGCCTTCTCCTCGGCCGGCGCGACTCCAGTGAACGACGTCGCGGCGTGGAATGGATCTTCCTGGCAAGCGATGGGCGACCCCGGCGCCTCCATCTCCGAGCTGCGTCTTTTCGACGACGGGGGCGGGTCTGCTCTCTATGCGGGCCGCTTCGTTTTTAATCCAGGGGCCCTCCCCGTGGCGACGGCCGTGCGCTGGGACGGAACGAACTGGCAAGACGTGGGGACCCCACACCAAGACCGATTCTCTCAAACCGTGGCCCTCGAGGGTTTCTTCAACAATGGCGAGCTGAGCCTCTTCGCCGGTGGCTTCTTCGACCGGGCCGGCGACGAGACCTCGAGCGACTTCGGGAGCTACACCTGCCCAGGGGTCTTTATCTTCGGTGATGGCTTCGAGTCGGGCACCGTCGACCGGTGGAGCTCCGCGTTTCCGTAGCGCTGGCCGATCTGGACGCCGTCGGGCCGAGCTCCGTACCAAGGGAAAATCACCAACAGTCTGGAGTGTGTCCCCATGCCAAAGCTCTCACTCTTTTTGGCTCCGCTGATCCTTGCGGTCGTCCTGGGTCCGTCGACCCCGGCCGCGGCCCAAGACGACTATCCGATCACCCTCGACGGCCACTTGACGGTCGAAGAATGGCAAGACGGGGCCGACCAGCCGGTCACCGACGAGGGCTGGGCGCGACTCTCCCAGCGCGAAGACGGCCTCTATCTCGCCGTGCGTTCCAATATCGTCGGCATGGTCGACGTGATGGTCCAGCGCGGCGACGAGCTTCACCAGCTCCACGTGTCGAGCAAACTCGGCGGCGCCCTCTTCGAGCGGGGCGACGATGAGCTTTGGCGACTCCGGAAGAGCTACCCGTGGATCGACAAGGTGGAGAGCCGGGAAGCCTACGAGGCGAAACGGGAGGAGAAGGTCTCGGCGCTGCGGCTGCGCATCGCGAACAAGCTCAAACCAGCCCCCAAGACCGCCGACGCCTCCGAGACTCCAACGGTCGCGAAGGCGCCTGCCCCCGCCTCCTCGACGCCGTCCGAGACCCCGCCGTTGACCCTCGCCGCCTCGACGGCAGACCCCGCCGAAACCGTCGCGCAGCACCTCAAAGAGAATGGGTGGACCGGGACGATTTTCAATATGGGAGATCCGAAGACCGCCGAGGTCTTTCTCTCGAAAGCTTTCCTGAAGCCAGGCGATCGCTTGCTGGTCATGTGGCAGCGTCACATCGCCAAGAAATCATTCACCATCGAGACCTTCCCCGCCGACGCGACGCCCATGCCGGAAGGCTATTCCGCGGTCTACAGCACGGAACCCTTCGCCCACGACTTCGCGAAGTGGTTCGTCGTCACGCCGATGTCCGGCGGGTCTTGAACGCGACGGCCGCCATTCCACGGCCGACCGACAACTTATCTTTAAATGCACATGTGGCGATATGATCGCCCCATGGAGAGGACGGGGCGCAGCCGGATTGGTTCATCGACGAGCCCGCCGGCGACCTCAGGCTCTCCCCTGCGGCCTTGCCGGCCGTCGATCAAGTGGACCGGCTCGCGGACGCGGTCGTCGATTTTTATGCCCTGCCGCGCCCGGCAACCGCCGGGGCGACCGACCTGGGAGCTTCTGAGCGGGGCGTCGCCTTGATCTTCGCCGATGACTTTGAGTCCGGCGGCGTCGACGCGTGGACGGCGACGTTCCCCTAGTCTGCCGGGTGTGTCAGCGCCCCTGGGCTGGACGGGCCGTCAGATTCAGGGCAGACGATCCGCGTCCCTAATAAAGCTCGCCAGGTCGTCGCGGTACTTCTCGAGGGACGGCTGGTGCAGGTACATCATGTGGCCCGCTTCGTAATACTCCATGCGAATCCGGTCCCGCGCTTCCTGGTTGATATCGAGGTGGTCGATGTCATGCTTGGTGGCGTGCATCGGCGTCGCGAGGTCGTAGTACCCTTGCTGAACGAGCAGCTTCAAGCCGGGGTTGTGGGTCAAGGCCATGGACAGATCCGGCCGCAGGTTGGCCCACGGCGTCAGCCAGCCGGTCGCGTTGGGCGGGCTGTGCGCCCAATCCCAGGTGATGCCGAAGGCCGAGACTCGATATTCCTCGTCTTGTCCGAATTCAAGCTCGATGTGCATATAGTCGAGGAAAGCCGCGGTGAAGGCCGGCCCGACGGCCGGGAAAAAGGGATCGTAATCCATGGACTCGCCCAGCGGGTTCACCGAAGGGCCGATAAAACGCGAGTCGATACGGCCGGTGGTGATGCGCTGGTCCCGCTGGAGCTCTTGGAGAAACTGACCGTGACTGACGCGCAAGTCGGCCTGGATCCAATACTCCGCCGACGTCCCGGTGTAAGCGCCGAGCTGCTCGGCGACTGCTTTTTTTTCCTCTTCATCCAAGACGAAGCCGGCGAGCAAGGCCGGGGCGTAGCGCCGGTAGGCGAAACGCTCGACCTCAGCGACGAAATCCTCGAGGCTCGCCGGCTTATTCTCGATCACGTCGTGGTACCAGGCCGTCGCGGCGAGCGTCGAGAGGTAGAGCACGTGGGGCAGATCGATATGGGCGCCGTCGACCCCGGAACCCATATTGAGGAAGGGCGAAACCATGATCAAACCGTTGATATTCATGCCCTGGGTGCTTTGCAGGTGCCACACCAGGCCCGCTGAGCGCACGCCGCCGTAGCTCTCGCCGAGGATGAATTTAGGCGAAGCCCAGCGGCCGTTGAGCGAAACATATTTCTTAACGAAGGCGCCGACCGAGCGAATATCTTGGTCAACACCCCAAAAGTCTTCTCCCGTGGCCTCCCCTAAAGGTTTGCTAAAGCCCGTGCCCACGGGGTCGACCATGACGATGTCCGTGACGTCGAGCACGCTATAGGCGTTATCTACCCGGTCGGACGGCGGCGGCGGGGTGAAGCCTTCGTCGGTGACCACGACCCGGCGGGGGCCGAGAATCCCCATATGCAGCCAGATCGAGGACGACCCGGGGCCGCCGTTAAAGGCAAAGAGCACGGGCCGCTGGGCCAGGTCGTCGAAGCCTTCGCGGGTATAGGCCGTGTAGCCGAACCGGGCCGTCGGCTCCCCGGCCTCGTTCTCCATGATCAACCAGCCGGCGGTGGCGGTGTAGTCGATCACCTCGCCGTCGATCTCGACTGAATGTCGGGTCGAGTTGGACTCGGCTTCAGGACCGGCCATTGGCGCCGCCTTCGCCATCGCCTTTCCCTCGTCCGCCGTCGCGGCGGAGGCCGGGACGGTGACCCCAAAGAGTAGGGCCATGCTGAGCAGGAACCGAAGCTCCGGCCTGCGGAGAATTGAATCTGAGATCGCTACGGGCCTTTCGATCATGTCGCGCTCCTCGGGGTTCGCTCTATCTGAGATCTTCCAAACATCGATAGGAATGGGGCCTTGGAAGCTACGCCGGGTCCGGCATGATGTTTCCGGACGCCGGCGTCGCCGTCAGCTGACCTTAGCCCAGTTCCAGGGCTGCAATCGTCCGGTAGAGCTGCGCGGACGTCGACATCGCCGCCGCCACGGCGCGGCGGCGGCGTCGTCGATAGGGGCCCCGCGTCAGTCGAGCTCGTCGGCGCCGGGCTCGGAGCGGCCGCGGGACGGGCGCGCTTCAAAATCCGCGTCGACATCGGCGCGGGCCGTATGACCATCACACTGCTCCGCGGCCGGCGAGTCGTAGGCCAGATGGAAATCGTCATCGGAGACGAAGCGCGGGTCGCCGTAGCGAATTTCCGAGACGAACGGCGGGTCCGGGAAGAGACCGTCGAGGAAGCTGCAGAAAAAGAGCGCATCGCCGCCGTCCACATAGGGAGACCCGTTGAAAGCAAAGATCGACTGGCTGACGATGGTGTGTTCCGTGCCAGGTACCGAGAGGACGGAGCCCGCCATCTCATTGTGGAAGAGCGTCGACGAGGTGATTCGGAGCTGGTCGGCGCCGGCGGCGTCGATCAGCGTCTTAC
>JBCDKB010000036.1:0-30116 GCA_038747035.1 Acidobacteriota bacterium
CGCGTCTTAACGGTGAAGCGGGCTTCAACCTCGGCCACCTGAACGGCGAGGTGACGGTCACGGGCAGCCTCGCGGAACGCAACGACGGCGCCGGCTTCGCGCTCGTCGGATCGACGGTGGAGGTCACCGATTCGCAGTCGGATTTCAACGGCGGCGACGGCTGGGTGATCGCGCCCCCCACAGGCGCCGTCAGCCTCGTTCTGGCCAACGTCATGGCCCGGGGCAACGGCGCCCGCGGCGTTTCCGCCGCCAGCCTCGGGCAAGAGTTCGGCTTCGCGACGGCCGCGGTGACGGCGGTGACTATTCAAAATAACGCCAACCAGGGCCTGCTCCTCCTCGGCCAGGACATCACCCTCGACCAGCTGACCCTCGAGGACAACGGCGGCGACGGCCTCACTGTCCTCGGCCAGACCGTCACCGTCGACCGGCTGAGCACGGCGCGCAACGTCACCGGCGCCCTGATCTTGGCGGGCGAGCGGGTCACGATTCAAAATTCCAGCGCCGTCGACAACCAAGACGGCGGCTTGGGCCTCGCCGCCAGCGACGGAGACACGGCGACGGCGACGGCCAGCGGCCTGGTGGCGACGGGCAATACGGCCGGCGGTCTTTTCTTCGGCGGCCTCCAGGACGCCACCTTCGCCTCCCTCGATCTGGTGGACCTGACGGTCAGCAATAACACCCAATTCGGAGTCGGCGGCACGGCGCTGAACGTCGTCGTGAGCCAGGTCACGGCGACGGACAACGAGGCCTTCGGCGTTTTCTTGGAGGGCGTCGAAAGTCTCGACGGATCCTTCATCTCAGCCAGCGGCCATACCGGCATCGGCATCAATATCGGCTCGGACCGCCAGACCCGACTCACTGACTCGACCGCGACCGCCAACGTGGCGGGCATTGCTGTCAGCGGGCCGCGGACCGCGCTTGAGCGGGTGACGGCGTCCCTCAGCGGACCGGATAACGGCAATCTGGGCTCGGGCTCCGGCTTCTTTTTTTTCAACGCCCGGGACCTCGAGGTCGTGGACGCGATCAGCGAGCAAAACCTGCTGGGTTGGACTTTCCTGGAGCTGCAAACCCAGGGTCCGGCCAGCGCCGCCGAGGCCCTGGGCCTCTCGCCCCGGTGGCGGCCCGAGCTCAGCGCCTTGACTCGGATCCCCGGCGGCCAGGGCGCGGGCCCCCAGGCGATGCAGCGCATCACCCTCGAGACCTCGAGCACGCTCGCCAATCAGCGGGGCTCCTTGCTCGCCCTCCTGTCCGACGGCCCGAGTTTCCGGGTGAGCTGCTCTGACTTCATCGGCAATGGACCGGACGGCTTCGAGCCGTTGACCGCCAACTTCTTTGACGCCCGCGCCAACTATTGGGGCGACGCCGCCGGGCCTACGCACCCCGATAATCCGGGGGGCGCCGGGGACGTGGTGAACGATTCCGCCGTCGGCGGCCTCGGCCTGGTCAACTGGGCCGGCTTCCTCACCGCGCCGGCCACCGCCGATGACTGTCCGGAGGCCCCCGTCACGGAGGTCCCCGCCCTCGGCTCAACCGGCCGCATTCTGCTGATCCTGGTCATCGCCGCGGGCGCGATCCACCGACTGCGCCGACGCACTGGGGGCGCTTGAGCCCCTCGACTGTCCACCCTGACCGCCGGCGAGTTACTGGCCGACCGGCGAGCGCGAACCCAACGGCCTGCCAGCGAAGACCACCGCACGGGCAAGGCGCCGGGGCTTGTCTTCCTGTGAAATGTCTCTATCGGCCCAGCCGCCTGCCGGGGCCTTCAGTAGCGATTCTTCTCGTAGTCCTTCGCCAAAGCGGCCTCCAGGATCCGCTTCGACGCCAGGGCTCTGACGGCGGTGGCGGCGGCGCCCCGGGTTCGATTCTGCTTCACGTGGTCGATGAAGACGGCGGCCATATTCGGTCGCTCGTCCTGCCCCAGGTGTCGCGAGGTGTCCCACAGCTCCGACGCGGCGAGGGCCCGACTCTCCCCCAGCTCGGCCCGATCCACCGCCAGACGCATCGCGATTTTCGGGATTTTTCCGGAAACCGCCATGGGCCGGAGCCGCTCTGGGTCGGTGGTCAGCGCGGCGCGTCCAGAGACTTCGAGGAGCCGCGTCTCGCCCGGCACGAAGACGCCGACGGCGACCCGCGGCTGTTCGACCAGGTTGTGGAAGGTGTCGGTCCGACGATTTCCCGGGCGATCCGGGATTAGGAGATCGGCGCCGTCAACGCGGGCGAAGCCCGGCGGATCGCCTTTCGGGCTCGCGTCAGCACGGCCGTCGGCGTCCCAGGAGGTGACCACCAGGAAAGGGGATCGCTCGAGCCAGTCGGCGACGGCGGGCTCGGCGAGCGGGCCCCGTCCCCCGGGGGCGCCCCGGTCGGCCGCGGGGCCTGAAGTAAGTCCGACGGGATCCCACAGGGAGGACCGCAGCACGGCCTTGGCGCAGTGGATGAACGCCTCCTCGACCGCGATCCGCAGCTCCCCGCCGTCGAGTCGGGCCGTGCCGTTGACCCGAAGTGTTTCCCCGAGCCCGGGGATCAAGAAGAGCAGGCCGACGCCGATCGAGCCGTCCAAGGTATCCAGGCCGGGCGGCCGCCCCAGCTGGAGGGTCCCAGGGTCCGAGGGGACGGCAAATCCCGGCTCGCCGCCGACGGCGGTGACCCGGGCTAGACCGCTGGTCTCGGCCCACCCGAGTATGGCCAAGGGGGAGAGCGCGAGAAGCCGCTCGCAGTGGGCGTCGAGGTGAGGTAGCGACTTCATCTTCGCCCCGAGGGGGCGGCGGCCGACGATCTTCTCCAGCTGCTTGACGGTCGTGACGCTGGCCACCGGTTGCTCCTCTCCGCGGACGCTCATGGGTCGAATCGAGTCAGCTCGTTACCCTGTCCGCGAACGTACCGAGATATAACCGAAAGTCGTGTTTGAGCAGGTGAGTCAGGCGGCATACCCTGGGGTTGCAAAAATAATCCCGAAAACACCCGGTTGCCGCCGGGCTGAGGAGTATGCCGCCGTGCCCGAGAATACCTCGAACCTGCTGGAATTTCCTGCCGAAACCACCAAGAGCGCGCTCGATGAAATCCTTCGCGAAGGTGCCCGAAAGATGCTGATCCAGGCGATCCAAGATTGAGGATCCTCCCGAGCTGGCCGTGGCCGACGGCGCCTTGGGCTTCTGGAAGGCAATTGAGACCGTCTTCCCGACCACGCGACACCAACGTTGCTGGGTGCATAAGACCGCGAATGTGCTCAACAAGATGCCCAGGAGTGTGCAGCCTCGAGCGAAGTCCGCGCTGCATCAGATCTGGCAAGCTGAGACCCGTGAGGAGGCTTACAAGGCCTTAGACGCGTTCGTCGACATCAACGGAGAACGCGCCGCCTGACTCACCTCTCAAACACGACTTTTGACAATACTTCTCGGGCACCGACCGGTTCAGCAATTTGGCACTGCCCCGGATGGGCTCTCTTTTCGAAGTCGCCTGGGCAGGCCAAGACCGCCGCGGCAAGGCCGACGGCGCGAAGCTCGGGAGGCAGGAGCTAAACATCGACGGCACTGCCGGTGATACCGTTTACTTGAGGGCAGTCTTAGGGTGTCGATGGCTCCCTACGCCGTTGGCAAGCCACACGACGTTCTTATCCTCTCGGTAGCGGCCGTGGTCGAGAGAGTTTATAAATCCCAAGGTCGATTACCTCAAGAACCTCGGCGACCAAACACCGCACTGCATATGGCTTCATCAGAATCTCCATGGCTGGACGCCGCGCGCGCCGCCAAGCGCGCGCTGCTCGGCACGCAGACCGTCCATCTCCTGGGACAAAGCTTCCGCGTCACCGCCGAGAGCCGCGGCCGCTACGACGATCGGGATTACCCCGTGCTCGCGGCCTTGGCGCGCGGGCGTCGTCGGATCTTCGACATCGGCGCCAATCTCGGCATGACGTCCATGATCATGGCCACCGCCGAACCGGCGACCGAAGTGGTGGCCTTTGAAGCCTCGGAAAAAGCGTGTCTGCTGGTCAAGCGCAACGTCGGCCTCAACGGCCTCGGAGACCGTGTTCAGGTCGTTGAAGCGGTGCTCGCCGAGCGGTCCGGTGCGCCGATTGACTTCTTCTGGGACCACAGCTCCGGCGGCGCCTCGACGATCGACGGCTACCTCGGCCACACCCGGCCCTTGCGCAAGATTTCGCTGGCGCTCGACGACTTCTTGGACGCAGAAGGGCTCGACGTCGATCTGCTGAAGATCGACGTCGAAGGCGCCGAGGCCCGGGTCCTCCGGGGGGCCAGGGCGACGTTCGAACGGTGCAGACCTGTGGCCATCCTCGAACTGCACAGCTGGCAAGGGGTGACGCTCGCCGAGAACGCGGCCGAGATTATCGCCTGGGCCGAGGGCATGGCGTACGACATGGTCTACCTGCGGACCGGCGAGCGGCTCGTCGATAGCGAGCCGCTCAAGAACCGGGGCCGCTGTCACGTGCTGCTGGTGCCCGCCGGCGAGCCCCTGCCGCCGGCACTCGACGACGTCGATATGAGCTCTCTCTAGCGCCCGCCTTGGGGCGACCGCCGCCCTCAGTGCTACCGGGCGGATCGGCTCGATGACTGATCACCGGTGGCCGACTCTTCCTCTCCGACGGTTCCACACCACCTCGACACGTCGCCGCTTTCGAAGCCGTCGATGAGCAAACCAGGACCGCTCCGGATCGAGCGGGCGAGCATGCACGGTTCGCCGCAGGCTTCGCTGCGCCACACGGCCAGGCCCGCCGTCGACGGCGCCCCGACGGCTAGGGCAATACGCTGGGGGCCCTCGGTGGCGAGCTTCTTCGCCGGGGTCCGCTCGAAAGCGTCACCGAGCAGCCGGGAGCCGCTGAGCTCAAAATCCGGATCGCTCCACACCACGAGGAAGTCCAGGTCTTCGGTGATCGCGACGTCGTGGAAGCCGGCGTCGGGGATGCCTTGCCCGCCCTGCCGGACGCCTTCGCTATCGTAGATTGAAAAACCGGCGCTGGTGAAAACGTTGGCGTAGTAATCGGTGGTCGTTTGCCCAAAGTGGATGACGAACTCGCCGCGGCTATTGGCCTTGACGCGACCGCTGCCGACCGACGAGCCGGCCGGGATGCCGAAATCGGCGGAGGCCACCACGAAGTCGCTGCCGAGCAGGTCGCCGCCGTCGTTGAATCGAGCGCCGTGGACCCGCGTCGTGAGGTATTGCGAGTAGTCGCTGCTTGAGAAGGCCACGACAAAGCCGTCGGGGGTCTGGGCGATGTCGGCGAAGCCCGGCCCCACCTCGGGGGCGCCCTGCGGCACCAGGTCGAAGAGACCGCCGATGGGGGAACCCGTCGAGTCGAACCGGCGGCCGCGCACCGCGCCGTCGGCGGACCAGACGCCGGCCACGTCGCCGCTGGCGGCGACGTCGACCGACCGCGGCACCTCGTCGAGCGTGGCGCTTTGGATCGGACCGCCCGCGAGGGTGGAGCCATCGTAGACCCGCCACCGAAGGTCCAAGCCGTCGCGCCACAGGGCGACGTAGTCCCCATTCTCGTTGATCCGGGCGGCGAGCGGCGTCTCGGAGGACCCGGATCCGCCGTCGACCTGGAACGACGGGCCCGCCGGCGTGCCGTCAACTAGCCATCGGCCGCGGATCTCGCCGGTCTCGCCTTCACCGTCGTTCTTCCAGATGGCCAGGGCTCGACCGTCGCACCCTAAAGTGACCGCGGGGATCGAAAAGGCGGGGGTGCCGACATCGTCGAGGCGGGCGACCTCGCCGATCGCGTCCGGTCCGCAGTCTCCGTCGACGGTGAAGGTGAACACCTGGCTCGGGAATGAGGGGCAAGCGCTCACCCGCCAGAAATAGCGTCCCGGGGCGAGGTCGTTCGGGACGTCGGCTTGCCAGCGCCGGGTCTCGATGCGGGTCACGAGGTCGGTGAAGGCCGCGTCCCTGGAAAGTTCAACGGTGTAGAGCGGATCGCCCAGAATCGGCGTCCAGTGGAAGGTGTCCTCCTCGCCGGCGCAGTAGGCCGTCCCGTCGGCCGGGCTCTCGGCGACCGGCGGCGTCGACGGGATGACGTCGAGTCCTACGGTCACGCGGTGGGCCGTCGCCAGGCCGTCGGCGTCGGTGGAAACCACGTCGGTCTCCTGCAGCCCGGGGGTCAGGCCGGCGGTATCAAAGAAATGGAGCTCGGAGCTGGAGTCGAGGGGGCCGAGGCTGGCGGGGGTGAGACTCGCATTCGAGCCCGTCGGCGGCGTGATGGAGAGGTTGACGCCGCTATTGAAGCCATTCCAGCGCGTTAGGGAGAGGTCGAAGGTGGCCCCCTCGCCGGCGCAGATTTGTCGCCTCGCGGGCTCGGCGGCGACGCTGAAGGTCTCGTTGAAGGTAAAGCGCTGGGCGCGGATCGCCCCTTCGCTCCCGTCGGGGCCGTTGAGGGGTTCGTCGATCGACGATCGCTGGCCGCTTTCCCACACCGCGACGCAATGCCCGTCCGCGCCGCACTCGATCTGGGCGTTGCGCTGGGTGAGCGGGGTGAAGGCATTGACCGTGATCTCATCGCCGATGAAGGCTGACGAGGTGCGCCATCTCGCGAGGATGTCGCGACCGGTCTCCCAGACGACCGCGCAGCGGGTCGATCCGTCGCAGTCCACCTGCGGGCCGCTGCCGAGGACGCCCGTGGCCAGCTCGAGGTCAAAGACGGTCTGGCCGGCGTCGTTGAGCCAGGCGCCCCGGACAGAATTCCGGTCCTGGTTCCAGACCACGAAGAAGCGGTTGGCGGAGTCGGCGTCGACCCGGCCGCCTAGTTGGGGAGCCGGTACCGCCGGGGCGACCACCGTAGGCGGCGAGAGGGGCGAGCCGTCCGCATCGCCGAACACCGTGCGGATACGACCGTCTTCGGACCAGGAGGCGACGAAGTTGCCGTTGCCGTTGACCGCGACATAGGGCTGTCCGCGGTCGCTCGCGGGCGACGTCGCGAGGATCGACTGGCTGCCCACGGGGACGCCGTTCGCGTCGAGGCGGCGGGAGAGCACGTTGTTGGTTTGCGACCACACGACCAGGAAGCCCCCGGCCGGATGGACGTCGATCTTTCCGCCGAGGTGCCGGAACCCCGTGGTTTCATGGACGCGGTACTCATCGCCGACCTCGAGGCCGTCGGCGTCGAGTCGGCGGACGCGCTGTTCGGTGAAGGGCCCCAAATCGACGTCGCGGGCGATGAGGTAGCCGCCGTTGGGGTCAGGCACGACATCCCGGATGTCATCGCCGATCGGCTGTTCCGGCGTCAGCGGCTGGCCGACGCTGTCGAAGACGCGGACTCGATTTTGGCGAAACGGCTCCGAGGTCTGCCAAATCACCAGGAAGGTTCCGTCGTCCCGGCGGGCGAGCTGGGGAAGGCGCTGGGTGCCGGTGGTTTCTTCGTTGATCTGGAGTTCAGGGCCCACCGGCCCTTGGGCCACGGCTTCGGATCCGAGCCAGGGGCCCGAGGCGAGGCCCGCCAGCGCCGCGAGAGCGACGAAGACCGCCGGGAGGCGGGGCGCTGATGCAGGGGGGACCGTCGTGGGGGATGTCGTCGTCGTGGAGCTCAAAGCGGGCGTCGGGCGTCTCATGGCTCGGTTCCCTCGGTGGTGGCGGGATTGGGCGGGGCTGGGTTCGGGCTTCTTGTGAGGATTTTACTGGAATCGCAAGGGCTGGTCAGGGCTCTGGGGCGAAGCGCTGCGGAGTGATTCAAGACTGAAAATCCCCGGCTGGACGAGTCGGCCCTGGAGCTGGCGGGCTCCCGCGATTTCCTTAAAAGATCGTTATTCCTTGAGTTGCAAGAGTTTAACGAATATCAATCTTCGAATTGACATATTGAGAGAAATTTATTTCTTAAGATTTTTCGAAATAATTGATCCGTTTTGGGAGTGGAAAGCGCCGCTATCTTTGGAGAGAAAGACAGAGCTGCGGCAAGACCTGACGGCAGAGAGACTGACCATGGAACTTGATGGGCCGAATTGGTTAATTTCAGGGACCAGCCGGACATCGTGCCGGGGAACAAACGATACTGTGTGGCGTATTGTCCCCTAGCTCGATGGGCTCGCTTCTCTTTTCCTGACTCTAGATGACGGGACTCCACTGCGGAAAGGCGTTCGATATGGGCTCGAAATTGGCTCACTGGTCATGCGTGTTAACTCTTGCTTTGGGGACGATCCTCGGCGGGGCGGCGGGGCTTGAAGCCCAGCTGGATCCTTTTGCGAGCGGCCAGCTGACGATCCAAGGCAATCGGCTGACGCTCTTCGCGAACGAGGAGACGACCGATGCGGACCAGGTGATCAACATCAACGAGCGCGCGCGGGTGCGCACGTGTTTTGGCGGACCGTCGGTGCCCTGTGGCTCGGTCTTGCCAGGAGATCCCCGAATCGCGGGTCTGATCGTCGAAGCCGAGCTCTCCGGGCCCGAGTTGCCGCAGCCGGTGCCCATGACGACGGTGCCCGGCGGCACCTTCGTGCTCCCGGGATTCCAGCAGGAAGGGGAGTACCGCCTCGAGAACATCCGCATGGTGGAAGCGGCGACCGGGCAGGTCGTGGGCTTCGCCGAGCCGTCGGTGGCGATCCTCAAAGTGCTCGAAATCGTGCTCGCCCGCGCCACGGTGACGACCCTGTCCCTCGAAGACCTTCGCGCCCGCGGCGTCGCGATCAGCGAAGAGAATTTCCAGGCTTTTAATTTTGTCGTCGGGTTCGCCCTGGATGGCGAGGTCGTCGAGATCGAGTTCCCGGTGGTCTATTCGGGCAACGGCGTGCTCAATCCGGTCGCCAAGCCCAAAGTCATGCTCGACCGCCTGCCGCCCGACACGATTCGCATCGTCGAAAGGTGGGAGCCCCCGAATATCGTCCCTTTCCGATTTGAGAGCGAACCCCGAGAGCGACTCGAGCGCGAACCCGAACCCGAAGAGGAATTGGTTTTCCCCCTCTTCGGGGCGATTGTCATTCCGGGCAACGTCACCTACCTCAATCAGTTCTTCGAAGCGAAGCTGATCGTCGCCAACGGCGCGCCGGGCGGCACCGACGTGGAGTTGCACAATCTCGAAGGCGCCTTGCGCTTGCCGGGCAACAACGTCTTGCGCCTGGCGCAGACCGATCCGCCGGTGACCCCGGGGCAGCCGCTGCCGATCATCGCCAGTAACGGCTCGCGCGTCCTGCGGCCGGGCGAAGAAGGCAACGCCGCCTGGACCCTCGAGGGCTTGAAGCCCGGCACCCACGCCGTGTTCATGGACATCACCGGTGATTTGGTGCGGCCGGGCCGTGAGCCGCTGCCGGTCCTGTCGCGGGCGCAGGCGGCGGTGGAGGTCGTGGACGCCCGCTTCAACATGGTCTTCAATCATCCGGACACGGTCAGGGAAGGTGAGGAGTACACGCTCTTTGTCACCATCAACAACCTGTCCCAGGTCGCCCAGAACCTGATCACGGTCGAGATCCGCGACGAGAATCTCACCGGCGCTTACCCGGCCGATCCGCAGGACGACATGAAGCGGCTCATCGAGACCCTGGAGCCGGGCCAGTCGGAGACGGTGGAATTCGAGCTCGTGTCGATGCTCAACGGCAAAGTCATCGCCACCACCTTCCAGTCGTCGACGCCGAACGCCACCGGCACGATCCTGCTGCGCACCGGCGTCGGCGAGCTCGGCATTCCGCTCTCGCCGGCGACCCTGGTGATGCCCCGCTTCACCGAATTCCTCAATCCGCCCCACACTTCCACCGACCTGCTGGTGAAGTCCCACGTCCGCCTGCTCGGCCTCGGCTACAGCCTGGCGGTGGCCCCGGGCGGCCTGATTCCCCCCGGCGTGCCGCGGGTGATCAAGAGCGATATCGAGCGCCGCGCCGTCGACTTGGCGGAGGCGGGGCAGCGTATCTACCTGCAGGAGCAGCTTCTCGAATCCCTAGAGGCGCTGGCGCTTGACCAGCAGGGCAACCGACATCGATTGGCCGAATTCGACGAGCTCCGACGGCGCACCAACAAAGGACTGCGCGCCGCCGACCAGCTCGCCCAGCAATTCCGCCTCGCCCAGGACGAGCGAAACCTGAGCGCCGAAGCTTTCTTCGACCATTTCGGCGAGACCATGTCCTACGCGCGGCCGTTCATGACCGCCATGCTCATCCCCGATTCCGGGGAGCCGCTGACCCTCAAGATCCAAGGTCAGACGGGCGAGCTCTCCGGCTTCGCCAGCGACGAGGACAACGCCCAGCGGCACCTGCCGTGGGGTGAGGTCTACGGCGTGTCGCGGGTCGCCGGCGGCGACGAAGACACGCCGTTTGCGGTCGTCGGCCGCATGGCGCAGGATTCGCTCCTGCGGGTGGTGCTCGAGAATACGGCGGCCACCGCGTCCGCCGGTCGCCTGCTGCTCATGGTGCCGGAGGGCGACACCCGGCGTTTCCGTCGGCTCGACTTCGGCCTGATCACCGTGCTGCCGGGGCAATCCATCGCGATTGACGCCGGTCCGGGCGTCGCCGGCCCGGTCGCCGGCGGCTACGGACTCTACGACCTGGCGAGCGGGGCGCCGCTGCCGGGCAACTCCTTCGAGACCGAAGTACCGCTGCCGCCCTTCCGCATCATCGGCGCGCGCCAAGACTTCCGCATCGCCGAAGAAGGGCCGGACCCGCTCGGCAATATGATCCGTCCGAATCGCTACGGTTCGGGCCTAAGCTACCTCTTCAACCGTCCGCCGGACCGGGCCGCCGCCGAGGACGAGGAGAATTGGGCCATCCGCTCGTCGTGGAGCGGCGTCGACGTGCTCGATCGCCCCGCCTCCGACGAAGCGCTGAAGGTCGGCCGCGCCGGCTTCTACCAGGAAAATAGCGAGCGCGTGGTCAACGTGCGCTATTCCGGGTCGATCGCGCCGATGATCAATCCGGCGACCAATGAGCCGCTGGTCGACCACGTGCACGAGCTGCGCACCGGCGAGCTGGTGGATGAGTTCGGCAATAGCCTCGACCCCAGCGTGCCGACGCCGATCGTCGAGCGTATTCCGGTGCACGTCGGCGGTTTGGTCGACGGTCGAGTGGTCCGGGGCACCGGCGATCCGGTGGAAGGCGCCAAGGTGGAGCTGATCCGTCCGCGCGAGGTGGAGACCCTCAAGGGGCCGCGCATCATGCTCGACCTCGCCGGCACCACCACCACCGACGCCGACGGGGTCTTCTTCTTCGAATACGTCGAGAATCCGAATTGGGACCGTCAGGTCACCAGGAATTTTGTGCTGCGGGCGACGGTGCCGGCGGGGGAAAACCCAGAGCTCGAGCCGGAAGAGGTCCAGGAAGTCTCGTCGGTGATCCGACAGCAGAATAAGCTGGCCCACGTCAATATCGCGCTGCTCGGCCGCGGCCACATCACCGGCAAGCTGGTCTTCCTCGACAACCAGGCGCCGGTGCCCGGCGGGCGGGTGACCGCCGCGTCGACGCTCTTCTCGGAAGTGAAGACGGTCTTCGTCGAGCCCGACGGCACGTTCCGCATCCCCGGCATGCCGGTGGGCCCGATCACCCTGAGCGGCCGTGACGAAGACGGCCGCCGGGTCTACGCCACCGTCGGCATCGAGCGACCGGGCGATACGGTCGACTTGCACCTCGAGATCCAGCGCACTGCTGAGATTCGGGGCAAGGGCACGGTGCTCGGCCAGGTCTTCCTGCGCAGCGGCGACGACGAGGTCGTGGCGACCGACGCCCGCGTCGTGTGCTATTCCGAGGGGCGGGTCGTCGCCGGCCAGCGCACCGACGATAGCGGCCTCTTCCGCTTCGACGACGTGCCCGCCGGCCGCGTCACCCTCCAGGCGGCGGACTTCCGCATCTCCCGGACCGCCGTCGTCACCGACCTGATCCTCACCGACGGCGAGACGGCGGAGGTCGACCTGCGCATCCCCGACGGCGGCACCCGCACGGTGGTGGGCGAGGTCAAATTCCGCGATCCCTTCGTCAACGAGCTGATTCCGGTGGTCGGCGCCGTGGCTTTCATCTCCGGCCCCGGCAACTACGCCTACACGGATGAAAACGGCGTCTACCGGATCGAAGGCGTACCGACCCAGGGCGTCACCGACAGCGCCTACCGCGTGGAGGTGATCGACACCGAACGCCAGCTCCAGGGTTTCTCGAGCCTGCCGCCCATCCTCGAAGCGACGCCCGATCCGGTCTTGGCGCAGCCCGTGCTGCTCGAAGAGATGGAGGGTAGCGTCTCCGGCGTCGTGCTCGACCCGCTCGGCCGGCCGCTGGGCGGCGCCGAGATTGTGCTCTTCCCCTACGAAGAGACCTTCACCGCCCCCGACGGCTCTTTCCTCTTCGAGAACATTCCGATCGGCAGCTATGAAGTCACCGCCCATGTCGGCGACGGCCTGCAGCCGGGCAGCGAAGGCTTCATCGGCAGCGCCCGGGCGGAGGTGATCTACGCCGGGCACCGCCCGTTCGTCGAAGTGCGCATGCGCGGCGCGGGCAAGGTGCGCCTCAAGACGCGGACCGCCACCGCCACCGGCGTCTTGACGCCGATCTTCTGGCGTCCGACCTACTACAGCGAGACCGCCAAGGCGATCGTGCTCCAGGGCACCTATAACGAGGACTCGACCAATCCACTGGGCGACCTCGAGCTCGACTTGCCGGTCGGTGAATTTGAGATCGTCGCCTTCAATCCGTTCCACGGCATCCGGGAAATCCGCGGCGAGATCGAATACGCGGGTCAGATCAAGAACCTCGACATCCTCTTTGAAGACGCCGGCACGGTGAAAGGCGTGGTGGTCGGGGTCGACGGCGTGACCCCGGTGCCCGACGTCGAGGTCACGCTCTTCACCAAGACGCTGCTGCCGCAAACCCAGCGCACCGACGCCCTGGGGCAATTCCAATTTGAGCTGGTGCCGAAGGGCGGCATCGCCGTCACCGCCAAGGGCTTTGTCGGCACCGTCGAGCGGGTGGGCCGGACGTCCGGCAGCATCGGACTCGCGGGACAAACCCTCGACATCATCGTCGAGATGAAGAAGCAAGGAACGGTGACCGGCCAGGTCTTCGAGCAGCTCAACGGCGTGCGCGAGCCGCTCGCCTTCGCGCGGTATTACCTGCAGGAAAACAGCTTCCCATTCCGCCGCTTGCCCGAAGGCGGCGGGTTCCTGCTGGCCGACGGTGAAGGCAAGTACCGCGTGTCCCACGTCTACGCCGGCCGCGTCAACGTCGTCGCCCAGGACTCCTTCCAGGTCTCCCGCCAAGGCTCGACCTTCGGCACGATCACCGCCGATTGGCAGGTGCTGGATCTGCCGGACATCGTCATGTCGACGTCCGTCGGCACCTTGGAAGTGCTCGTCCGTGACCCCGACACCGGCGGTCCCGTGGCAGACGCCCAGGTCCGGCTCTCGAACCAGGAAATGACCGTCTCCGGCCCCGACGGCATCGCCATTTTTGAATCCCTGCCGCTCGGCACCTACTCGGTCTACGCCTTTGATGCGCCCACGGGGCGCGCCGGTCGCACCGGCAATCTGAAGCTCACCGGCGGCGGCCAGCGTCTCCGTGGCACGGTCTTCCTCGATATCCGCGGCGAAGTCCGCGGCACGCTCTTCGACGACGCGGACCGCACGACGCCGGTGCCCGGCGGCACGATCAGCTTGAGCGGCCGCACCGCCGCCGGCCGCGTCCAGGCCCTCGCCACCACCAGCGGCCAGCAGACCACCCTCGGCCGATTCGTTTTCGGCGGTATCCCCGAAGGCACCTTCGACCTCAGGGCGGCCCTCCAGAGCTCGCCGCGCCGGTCGAGTGCGCAGGTGATCCTGACCGACACGTCGCCGATCGCCGATATCGCCATGGTGCTCGAGCCCGTGGGCGATCTCTACTTCAGCGTTTACGAGAAGCTCACCGCCGGCAACTCGGTGGTCGACACCTCGAATGGCTTGTTTAGCGTCCAGGTCCGCCAAGCGGCGACCGGCACCCGCGGGGACTCCTACAACTTCACCCGCACCACGCCCGAGCCCGGCACTGACGCCTACTACTTCCCGGACGTGCTGCTGGCGCGCACGGCCAGCGTCAGCACCCTCGAGCTCGGCGGCGAACAGCGGAATTTCTCGGTGTCGCTATCGAATCCCAGCAACGCCACCCAGATCCCCGGCGACGGCACCCTCGCCGATCCCTACCAGCTGCTCCTGAAGCCGAAGGGCGCCGTGCGGGTCACCGTACTCGACGCCAACGGCGATATCTTCCCGGGCGCCAACGTCACCCTCTACGCCCCGAGCTCCCGCTTCCCATCGGTCACCGGCCCCGACGGCACGGTGTCCTTCTTCGCCGTCCCGGCCGGCGGCCTCACCGCCTACGCCGCCGACCCCTTCCTCGGCTTCGGAGGCTCATCCCGGGCGACGCTGACCTTCGATGACCAGACCGTCGAGATGACGGTCCAGCTGGCGCCGGCGGTGTCCGCCCACGGCTTCATTTACCAGCCGACCCCCGACGACCGCGAGGTCGATCCGGCGCTCCTGGTGCCGTTTGACGGCGCCATCGTGTCGCTCTCGATCCAGGGCGAAACCTACGTCGTGTTCACCGACGAGAACGGTTACTACGAAATCCCCGTGCTGCCGGTGGGCGGCTATAGCCTCAGCGCCCAGGACAATAACGGCACCCAGCGCAACTCCGTGGGCGGCAGCCTGTCGGGCCCGAACGGCAACGCGAACCGCATTCCGGACCTGATCCTCGACGGATCGCCGCCGCGCATTCTCAACATTTCGCCGCCGCCGGGCCTCGAAGGCGTCTCGCGGACCTCCGCAGTGGAGATTCTTTTCTCCGAGCCCCTGCGCTCGAACGTGCTGCCGTCGGGGAGTAACGGCAATAAGTTCCGCCTGCGCTCGGCGAATAACGCGACGCCGCCGGGCACCTGGAGCCACTGGGTCGACGCCGAAGGTCGGCAGGTGGTGCGCTTCCAGCCGAGCCAGCCCTACGAGAACGTCACCGCCTACAGCCTCACGATCTTCGGCGGCTCGGGCGGCGTCAAGGACCGGATCGGCCGTCAGCTGACCCAATTCGGCAACGTCGGTTCCAACTTCACGACCTCCGACTCGGTCGGCCCGGCGGTGATCGGCACGGTGCCGGAGCTCAACCGCCCGGTTGACCCGACGGCGTCGATCCGCGTCGACTTCAACGAGGCGGTGGTCGCCACCGAGGCGCAGCTCGACGGCTTCGGCGGTGACGACGCCGCCGTGATCCAGGCGCTGAACGGCAGCGGCGTGTGGGTGGATACGCCGGTGACCCTCTTCCTCACGCGCCAGAACTACTCGCTCCAGGTGGAGCCGAACCAGGGACTCGAGATCCCTGGGGACACCCTGCGCCGGCGTCTGGTGGTGGACGGTCTGGTCGACAGCCTCGGCAATCCGATGCCGCGTTTCGAAGCCGAATACCGCATCTACGACGAGAATCCGCCGATCATCGACGCCGTGCCGTTCCCGGACAACGCGCCGACCGGCGACCTTTTCCAGGGCACGGCCTACGAGATCGTGCCGATGCTCTCCGGACTCGACGAAGTGACCGAGCTGATGCCGGGCGGTGACCTCGACCGCGTCGATTACTTCTTCTCCGATCCGGAAGATCCGGCGACGCCGGTCCAGCCGTCGTTCTCGGCCCGCGACTGGCCGTTCAAGTTCTCATTCATCGGCGCCTACGTCGGCGACGGCGTCGAGCCGCGGCCGTTCCCGGTGTGGGTGCAGGCCGTGGACACCAGCACCAACGTCAGCGAATTCGTGCGCATCGACATGCAGGTGCTGCCGAACGCGCCGCCGTCGATCGACGGCGTGAGCGTGGAAGTGACGGCGCCGGTGGACGGCATCGCCTACGCCGGATCCACCGTCCGCGTCCGCGCCCTGGGGATCGACGATATCGACGCCTCGCGCCTGACGCTGCGCTACCAATTCTTCCGCGAAGGCGACACGGTGCCCCTCGGTTCGACGTCGGGCGTCACCATCCTGCAGCCGGCCGGCGGCTGGGGTGACTTCACCGCGCCGGCGACCACCTTCACGATCGATATCGACACGCCGGAGGCGACGCCGCTCTTCGCCCGCGCCATCGTCATCGATACCCCGGGCGCGGTCGCCGAAGCCGAGTCGGATCGCTTCGCCGTCGCCGACGACGCGACGCCTCCGACCATCGATAGCGTGGTCGCCAAGCGCGACGACGGCTCGAGCGAGCTGCTCTTCTTCATCGGTGAGCGCCTGCGCATCGAGTTCCGCGCCCGCGACGCCGAGACCGCCGTCGACAGCCTGGAAGTGAGCTTCGACCGGGACGACATCCTGGGCGGTCCGCTGACCGCGAACCGCGTCTCCGGCGACCTCTACCGCACCGCCTTCGTGACCGTGCCGCCGGATGTCTTCTTCGAGTCGACGCCGATCGTCGCCACCGTCACGGTGGACGATTTCGGCGGCAATACGGCCGAGCGCACGCTGCCGTTTGAAGTCGCTCCGGAGCCCGACCCGACCGCGCCGCAGGCGCGCTGGGTCGCCCCGTGGCAGGGCGCCGAATGGCCGGCGGCCTACGAGTCCGTATCGCTCACCGGCGCCACCGACCTGATGCTGCGGGCGCTCGTGACCGACACCAACCTCGACGACAACGATGAGGAAGTGCCCGGCACCATCGTCGCCGTGCAGTTCCGCGGCCCCGAGCTGAACGGCGACGGCGTCGTCGAGCTGGCGACCGACTGGACCGCCGCCACCTTGGTGGCCGGCACCGATGCGCCGGGTCGCGGTATCTACGAGCTGAACTGGCGGGTGGACGACCAGCTTCCGGCGGGCGACTTGCCGTTCGCGGTGCGCGCCGTCGATAGCGGCGGCCGGGCGACGGTGGTGTCGATCACGGTCCAGGCGGTGCCTTTCCGCCAGGTCTACGAGTCGACCCAGACGTCGGCGGATCCAACCAACCCGATCCTGCGTCCTGACGCCGATGAAAACGGACCGGTCTTCTTGCTCGACGGCGCCCAGCTCTCGATCCTGCCGCTCGACACCGGCATCCGCCGCAGCCTGCCGGCGCTCTACCTCTACACCGGCGCCGAAGTCGACGGCGGGGAAGTGCTGTCGATCGAGCCGAGCGTGCTGACCGCGCCCGAGGTGAACTCCTTCAACTCGGTGGTGCCGTATACGCCGCTCGAGCTCGAGATCGAGCGCACGGTCGGCGTCGGCCACGGCAGCCTCATCGACCTCGACGGTCGCGGTCTGCTCGGCTCCTCGAGGGAGCGCAGGCTGCTGCTGCCGGGCATGGTGCGTCCGGGCGTGCTGGCCGGCGGCTCCCACGGCGGTCGCGGCCTCGACGGCTCCCTTTCGGGCGGCTGGAACCGTCCGCCGTCGCAGCTCGAAGCTCCGAATCCGATCTACGACAGCCTGCGCGATCCCTACCTGCCGGGCACCGGCGGGACCTCGAATCGCAACGGCGACCGCCTGGTGGACGGCGGCGGCAACGGCGGCGGTGTCGTCCGCCTGCTGATGCCGGACGGCGCCCTGCGCCTCGAAGGCACGATCCGCGCCCGCGGCGTGCGCGGCACCTTCTCGGGCGGCGGCGGCGCCGGCGGCGCGATCCGCCTGCTGGTCGATAGCTTCAGCGGCCTCGGCTCCGTCGACGCCTCCGGCGGCAACGGCGTCGAGAGCAACCGGGCCGGCGGCGGCGCCGGCGGCCGCATCGCGATCTCCTACCGCACCCTCGGTGCGGAAGTGGACGCGGCGACCCAGCTGAACGCCCGCGCCGGCACCTCAGGCGGCAACCGCTACTTCGGCGGCGCCGGCACGATCTACCTCGAAGCCCGCGACGGCGCCGACGCCGTGATCGACGGCGGCACCCTGGTGATCGGCAACCGCACGGGCTTACAGGCGACCTTCGCGCCGCTGCCGAGCCTCGGTGCCGCGACGGTCGACGCCGTCGACTCGGTCGCCCTGACGGTCACCGTCACCGCAACCGACGCCCTCGGCGACCTCACCGGTGATTCGCTGGTCATCGACCTGGATCCGGAGCTGTCGCTGCCGATCTCGGTCTTCGAGCCGCTGGCGGCGGATCAGTACCGCCTCCACGTCGACTCCGACGCGGCGACCTTGTTGACGGTCCAGAGCGGACTCGACGCCGGCGCGGTCACCGCCCGCGCCCGCGGACGCATCGGCTCGATCAGCGCCACGGGCGCCTCCCGCGTCGTGGCCGACGACGGCCTGCTGCTCGGCCCGGACGGCGCCGAAGCGCTCGACGACCGCACGTTCCTCGACGTGGACGACGAGGCGCGGATCCTGCTGGCGTCCGACCAGCCGGCGGCCGTCTTCACGGCGACGCCGGACGGCGGCGATGTGCTGGTGGGCGAGAGCGTGCAGGTCGAATGGACGGTCACCGACCCGATGGGTCTGGTCGAGACGCGCACGACCTGGAGCCTCACCGGCGAGGAGACGCTGCGCACCTTCTCGAACCTGCCGACCGAGGTCACCCACGGCAATAGCCCGATCGTGCTCGAGATTCCGGCCGACACGCCCGCCGGCGTGGTGACCTACACCGTCGTCGGCACCGACGCCGTCGGCCGCGTGGCGACTTCGGAGGTGTCGTGGAACGTGCTCGGCAACGAGGCGCCCACCGCCACCGTCGTGACGCTCAACGGCGACGCCGCCCGCGCCGGCTACCCGCTGACTTTCGTCGTCGACGCCGCGGACCGGGAAGGCCTGGCGCTGGTGGGTGTCGAGACGACGGGTCCGGCGGAGCCGCCGTCGCAGAGCATCGCGGCGACCGGAACGGCGGCCAACGTCCAGTTCACGGTCACCGTGCCCGCCGACGCCGACGGGCTGACGCCCATCTTCGCCCAGGCGGTGGCCACGGACACCTCCGGCGAGCTGTTCACCGGCCCGGCGATCACCGTCCCGGTGACGCCCAACGACCTGCCGACGGGGACCGTGGCGCTGGTCGACGGCGAGCCGTCGACGCTCAAGCCGAATGAGTCGACCACCCTCGCCGTGCACGCCGAAGATCCCGACGGCCTGTCCTCGATCGAGCTGGTGGCCGACGGGCCGGTGGCGCCTGCGAGCCAGACCGTGGCCGTCACCGGAGCCGTGGAGGACGCGACCTTCACCCTCACGGTGCCGACGGACGCGGTCGCCGGTCCGGCGACGGTCACCGCCATCTTCACCGACCGCTTCGGCGCCGTCTTCGAGACGGCCGAGCTGGTGCTCAACGTCATCCCGAACGCGTCTCCGACGGGTTCGGTGACGCTGGCGGCGGGGACCCCGGCGGAAGTGCTGCCGGGTACGGTGCTGCGCCTGGACGTGCACGCCGAGGACGAAGAAGGCCTCGCCGAGGTTCTGCTCCTGGCCGCCGGCCCGGCGACGCCGGTGAGCCAGAGCCAGCCGGCGACGGGACTGGTCTTCGACGGGACCTTCGAAGTGACCGTCGATCCGCTCGCCGATGAAGGCGACGTCGTGACCCTCACCGCCGAGGTGCGGGACGCCTTCGGCAATACGCCGGTGCTCTCGGCGCCGCTCGACGTCACGGTCAGCGGCGACATCACGCCGCCGGACGTGTTGACCGACGGCGTCGCGTCGAGCTATCGCTCGGGTCAAATGCTGGTGGCGACGATCACCGCCACCGACAACGTCGGCGTCGCCGGGGTTGAAGTGACCTTCGACGGCCAGACGACCTCCCTACCGGGGGCGGGTCCGATCTTCACCTTCGAGACCGAGATCGACCGCTCGATCACCACAGCCCGCCAGACCACCTTCTCGGTGATCGCCACCGACGTCCAGGGCAATGCGAGCGCGCCGGTGACCACGGCGGTGGATCTGGTGCCGGACCTGGTGCCGACGGCCGATATCTCGGTCCGCCCGGGCCTCACCGTGCTGCCGGGTTCCAACCTCGACGTCACCGCCGCGGTGGCCGACGACTCCCTGGTGACCACGGTGGTCTTCCGCCTGAGCGGCGCCATCACCGACGAAGTGACCCGCCTTATCGCCGCGTCCTCCGGGTCGCCGTCGGTGCTGACGGCGCTGCCGGTGGATCTGATCGGCGGCGACACGATCTTGATCACCGTCGAAGTGACCGACGACTTCGGCCACGTGACGACCGAGACCGAGACGGTGACCATCGCCGGCGACGGCATCGATCCGGAGCTGAGCCTGCAGCTTTCGCCGGAGAACCCGGGCGATATCTACACCGCGGGCGAGGTCGTGGTGCTCACCGCCACCGCCACCGACAATGTGGAAGTGAGCTCGATGGAGCTCACCGTCGACGGCGAGACGATCACCGGCGACAACACCATCGTTTACCCGTGGACGCTGCCGGCGGTGGCCGACACCACCGCCTTCGACATCACCGTCGAGGCCAGCGACCCGGCCGGCAACGTGGCCACCCTCGTGCGCACCGTGACCGTCGAGTCCTTGGCCAACGAGGGCATCCCGACGGTGCGCTTCGACTGCCCGACCACCGGCGCGGTGCTGCCGTCCGGCGAGGCCTACTCGCTGACGGTGACCGCCGCCGATGACCTCGGCGTCACCGTCGTCGAGCTCTTCCGTGACGATGAGACAACGCCTTTCGCCACCCTCGGTCCGGAGACCGGCACGGTCCCGACGCTGACGGAGTCGACGGCGGTGACCCTGCCCGTCGGTCCGTCGACGGTGCGCTACCGCGCCGTGGTGCGGGACGCGTCGCTGAATTCGGCCGAGGAAGAGATCACGATCACCACCGTCGATACGGTGGATCTACAGACCTCCGGCAATGACTGGGCTGCGCTTGAGAACCAAGTCGGCGTCCTGCGCGCGGGCACGCTCACCCTGTCCGAGCCGCGGACCCTCGGCGGCCTGATCGTGCTCGGCGGCACGCTGAACCACCCGAACGCGACTCCGGCGGTGCCCACGGCCATCGATCTCACGGTCAACGGCCCGGTCTATGTCGCCTGCGGCGCCGCGATCTCGGCGAACGCCCGCGGCTACGCGCCGGGGCAGAGCTACCCGGGCATCAAGGCCGCCGAGAATCAGTCCGGCGGCAGCCATTTCGGCCGCGGCGGCACCTCGGACCGCCCGTCGGGCTATACCTTCGGCAGCGTCTACCGGCCGTTCGAGTCGGGCGGCGGCGGCCATTCCACCCGCCGGGGCGGCGGCGTCGTGCGCATCGACGCCCAGAGCCTTGTCGTGGACGGCTCGATCACCGCCAATGCCGGCTCGGGCGGCACGGGCACCCAGAATGGCGGCGGCGGCGGCTCCGTGCACCTGCTGTCGAGCGGCCGCCTCTCGGGCCACGGCCTGGTGCAGGCGATCGGCGGCAACTCCGGGGCCTCCGGCCGCGGCTCCGGCGGCGGCGGCGCGGTGGTGTTCGAATTCGCCGAGACCTCCGGCGACCTGCTCGACCGGGCGCGCGCCCGCGGCGGCCACTTCGGCCGCGACGGCGGCGGCGGACTGATCCTGGTCCAGGGCCCAGGCAATACCTACGGTGACCTTGTGGTCGACAACCTGGGCGCCGATCGCTCCGCGTCCACGGGCCTGCCGGCCTTCGGCGCCGGCGTCGCCGGTGTCGGTTCCGGCGGTGCGGTGCTCGAAGTCGGCGAAGCGCCGCAGCCCTTCTTCGTCGGCCACTACCTCGAGATCTACGACGGCTCCACCGGCGCCTTCAAGGGCGTGCATCGCATCGAGTCGATCGACGGTGTCTTCGTCACCTTCGAGCCGGCGACGTCGCCGTCGATCGTGGCGGGCGACCTTTGGCAGGGCGTCTATCTCTTCGACAGCCTCGAAGTGCGTGGCCTCGTGCCGTTCGAGAGCCCGGACCCGGTCCAGGTGATCGGCAATACCCTCATCGACGGCACAATGACGCTCTACCAGCCGCTCATGTCGAATGACGTGCGCCTGCGGGCCGACTCGAGGCTCAACCACCCGTCGACCACCAGCACCGCCGATCCGCGGAGCCTGGAGCTCGACCTGACCGGCGACCTGGTGCTCGAGGCCGGGGCGCGGATCGACGTCAGCGGCCGCGGCTACCGGGCGGGGGCGACCTATCCGGGCGCCGCCGGTCCTGGTCTCTCCGCCGGCGGCAGCCACCTCGGCCTGGGCGGCACGTCCGACCAGGCGCCGGGCGACACCTACGGCTCGGTCTACCGGCCGCGGGAGAACGGCGGCGGCGGTCGCTCGACCCACCCCGGCGGCGGCGTGATTCGGGTGCAGGCGCGCAACATCATCCTGGAGGGCGCCGACAGTCTCATCCGCGCAAACGGCAACGGCGGCGGCACGAGCACCCAGAACGGCGGCGCCGGCGGCTCGATCTGGCTGAGCGCGTCGGGCACGGTCGGCGGCTTGGGCCTGATCGAAGCCAACGGCGGCACCTCCGGCGCCTCGCGCCGCGGCTCCGGCGGCGGCGGCGCGGTGGCGATCGAGTACGGCGCGCTGTCGAGCACCCTCGAAGGGCGCCTGCGGGCGCGGGGCGGTTCGGAAAGCCGCTACGGCGGACCGGGAACGGTCTACCTCTTCGGCCCGACCTCGACCTACGGCGATCTGCTGATCTCCAATGGCACCGCCCCCTCGGGCACCACCAGCCTGCCGGGCTTCGGCGCCGGCTTTGCGGAGCCGGGCTCCCTCGGCGACGTGCTGGAGACCGGGCTGGCGTCGATCCCCGAGTACTTCGACGGTCACTGGATCGAAATCCGCTCCGCGGCCGGCGTGCGCCAAGGCGCGTATCGCATCGCGGCGATCGACGATTCCCGCGTGACCCTGGAAGCGGGCCCCGACGGCGCGCCGGCGGTGGTCGAAGGCGACCAGTGGCGGGGTGTGTACCTCTTCGACAACGTGGCGGTCGACGGTTCCATCTCGGTGATCGATCCGGATCCGGTCCAGGTGATCGGCGGCACGCAGGAAATCAGCGGCAGCGTCTCCCTCGAAGAGATCACCGGCCACACGCTGATCCTCAGGTCGGGGGCCGTCTTGACCCACCCGTCGACGACGGACGTCAACAATCCGAAGAGCTTGCGCATCGAGCTCACCGGTGACCTGATCCTCGAGCCGGGCGCCATCATCGACGTCAACGGCCGCGGCTTCCGCGCGGCGACGACCTATCCGGGCGAGGTGCGCAGCGGCCTCTCCGCGGGCGGTTCCCACATCGGCGTCGGCGGCACCTCCGACCAGACGCCGGGCACCACCTACGGCTCCGTCACCCGTCCCCAGGAATCCGGCGCCGGCGGCCGCAGCACCCACCCGGGCGGCGGCGTGGTGCGCATCATCGCCCGCAGCGTGACGCTGCAGGGTAGCGACAGCTTGATTCGGGCCAACGGCAACGGCGGCGGCACGAGCACCCAGAACGGCGGCGCCGGCGGCTCGGTGTGGATCACCGCCACGGGCTCCGTCGGCGGTGAAGGCCGCATCGAAGCGCGCGGCGGCAACTCCGGCGCTTCCCGCCGCGGCGGCGGCGGCGGCGGCGCGGTGTCGATCGAGTACGGCTCGACCTCCGGCACGCTGCTCGCCAACACCCGCGCGTGGGGCGCGACCCTCAACCGCGAAGGCGGTGCGGGTTCGATCTTCCTGCGCGGACCGGGGGCGACCTTCGGCGACCTGCGGGTCGACAATTCGACGATCCCGGACGGCACGACCCGACTGCCGGCCCTCGGCCGCGGTACGGCCCTCGCCGGCACCGGCGGCGTCACCCTCGCCACCGACCGGTCGGCCATCCCGCCGTTCTTCGAAGGCCACTGGGTGCGGATCACGGCCCCCGACGACTCGGTGCGCGGCCTGTGGCCGGTCGTCGGCCTGGCGGATACCGTCGTCACCCTCGGCGTCAGCGCCTCCGGGGCGCCGGCGGCCGAAGTCGGCGACACCTGGGAGGGCGTCTACCGTTTTGACAACCTCGAGATCATCGGCGACGTGCCGCTCGAGAGCGCGGATCCGGTGCTGGTCGAAGGCACCCAGACGCTGCGCGGCGAGGTTCAGACGCGTCTGATCCGCGCCGGCGATCTGGTGCTCGCCTCCGGCGCTGTTCTGCGCCACCCGGCGACGCCGAATAACGTTTCGCCGGAGCGCTTGGATATCGAGCTCACCGGCGACCTGACCATCGAAGCCGGGGCCCGCATCGACGTCTCCGGCCGCGGCTACCCGGTGAACGTCAGCTACCCGGGCCACACGACGCCGGGCCTGAGCTCCGGCGGTTCGCACCTCGGTTTCGCCGGCACCACCGACCAGGCGCAGGGTGAGACCTTCGGCTCGGTGTACCGGCCGCAGGAAAACGGCGGGGGCAGCCGGTCCACCCACCGCGGCGGCGGCGTGGTCCGGGTGACGGCGGAGAACATCACGATCGACGGCGAGATCCGCAGCAACGGCAACGGCGGCGGCACCAGCACCCAGCTCGGCGGCGCCGGCGGCTCGGTGTGGCTGGCGGCCCGCGGCGCCCTCTCGGGTGCGGGCCTGGTCGAAGCCCGCGGCGGCAACGCCGGCGCCTCCCAGCGCGGCGCCGGCGGCGGCGGCGCCATCTCGTTCGAGTACGCGACGCTGACGGGCTCGGTCGTCGACAACTCGCGGGCGTGGGGCGGCAGCAGCAATAACCAGAACGGCCGCGGCGCCGCGGGCACGGTCTACAGCCACGCCGAGTCCGAGGCCTACGGTGACCTGCGCATCGACGCCGGAGCCCTGGTCGGTATCCGCACGACGGCGCTGCCGTCCTTCGGCGGCGGCCTCGCCCAGCCCGGATCCTTCGGCGAGACCCTGGCGGTGGACCCGGCGGCGACCAAGACGCCGGTTCCGGCCTACTTCGTGGGTCACTGGGTCGAGGTCTACGACGGCGCCACCGGCGAGCTCGAAGGCACCTACCAGGTCGCCGCCGTCGACGGTGCGACGGCCACCCTGCCCGGGGCCGACGTCGAAAGCGGTGACCTCTACCTCGGTATCTACCGCCTCAACAACATGACGATCCGGGGCCGGGTGAATCTCCGCAGTGACGACCCGGTACGCTTGACCGGCGCGGTCGAGCTCGACGGCACCATCGAGCTCCGGGAAGTGCTGGCGCGCGACCTGGTGGTGCGGAGCGGCGCGGTGGTGAGTCACCAATCGACGCCGGCGGGTAACGCGACGCCGGAGGGCCTGCTGATCGACCTGACCGGCGACGCGGTGATCGAGGCCGGGGCGTCGATCAACGTCAGCGGCCGCGGTTACCAGGTCCGCACGAGCTATCCCGGGGAGACCAACTCGGGTCTGCGGGCCGGCGGCAGCCACCTCGGCGTCGGCGGCACCACGGACCAGGGCGCGGGCTCGACCTACGGCTCCGTCTACTTCCCGCAGGAGCTCGGCGCCGGCGGCAACTCGACCCACCGCGGCGGCGGCCGCGTGCGGCTCGTGGCCGAAAACGTCACCATCGACGGCTTGGTCCGCTCCGACGGCGGCAGCGGCGGCACGAGCACGCAGACCGGCGGCGCCGCCGGCTCCATCTGGATCACCGCCCGGGGCCACCTCTCCGGCGACGGTCAGGTGCAGGCGCGCGGCGGCAACGCCGGGGCCTCGCAGCGCGGCTCCGTCGGCGGCGGCGCCATCGCCCTGCACTACGGCACGCGCTCCGGCACGGTGTTCGACGCCCTCGACGCCCGCGGCGGAACCGCCGGCAACGACGGCGGCACCGGAACGATCTACCTGTTCGGCGGCGAGCACACCCACGGCGAGCTGCGGGTTCGCACCGGCGGTCGCTCGACGCGCCTGCCGGCCCTCGGCGGTGGCGCGGCGCTGGCCGGCTCGGCGGGAGACCAGCTGGTGATCGAACGCGCGGGCGGCGTCCCGGCCTACTTCCTGGGCCACTGGGTCGAGGTCTACGACGGCACCACGGGCGCCCTGAAGGGCACCCACCGCGTCGCGGACATCGACGGCCTCACCTTGACGCTCGACGGCGCTGCGCTGCTCCCGGGCGACACCTGGCAGGGCGTCTACCGCTTCGACACCCTCGATTCGTCGGGCACCTTGACGCTCGACAGCGCCGATCCGCTGCGCATCGGCGGAAGCGTCGAGATCGCGGACGGCGAGCTGGTCTTCGACTCGATCGACGCCCATGACCTGACCGTGCGCGGCACGGGTCTTGTGATGCCGCCGACGCGGGTTCCGCTCGACATCCGTCTGAGCGGCACCCTCACCGTCGAAAGCGGCGGCGTCATCCAAGCGACGGGCCGGGGCTACCAGGGGACCGAGACCTATCCGGGCCATTCGATCCCTGGCCTGCGCGCCGGCGGTAGCCACCTGGGCCGCGGCGGCACGACGGACCAGGCGTCGGGCGAGACCTTCGGATCGGTCACCCGGCCGCAGGAGTTCGGCGGCGCCGGGCGAAGCAGCCACTGGGGCGGCGGTGCGATCCGCATCGAAGCCGACGCCGTGGTGCTCGAAGGCATCATCCGCTCCAACGGCAACGGCGGCGGCACGAGCACCCAGCTCGGCGGCGCCGGAGGGTCGATCTGGATCCAGACCCGCGAGCTCTCCGGCGACGGTTCGGTCTTCGCCCGCGGCGGCAACTCCGGCGCGTCGCAGCGCGGATCCGGCGGCGGCGGCGCGATCAGCGTCGAATACGACTCGCTGCTCGGCGGGACCGTGCTCGACAACCTGGAAGCGCGCGGCGGCACGAGCGGTAGCCGCGGCGGCGCCGGCACGACCTTCGTCCGCGGCGCCGGTGACCTCCACGGCCACCTGACGGCGGACAACGTCGGCATCAGCGGCCGCGATACGGAGCTGCCGTCCCTCGGATCTGGCACCGCCGCCGCCGGCACCCTCGGCGCGACGCTGGTCACCGATCGGACGCGCGACGTCTTCCCCTATTTCATCGGCCACTGGGTGGAGGTGCGGACGGCCGGCGGCACGTTGCGCGGCGTCTGGCGCATCGCCGAGGTCTCGGGCCTGACGGCGACGCTGGAGCCGAACGGCGCCGAGGTGATTTCGATCGTCCCCGGCGACCTCTGGCGGGGCATGTACCGCTTCGATAGCGTGACGGTCCAGGGCAACGCCCGCCTTACCACCTCGGACCTGCTCGAAGAGAACGGCGCCATCATCGGCACGCCGCTGGCGCTCGGCGCCCCGTCCGCCGACAAGATGGCGTTCGAAGGCGGCCAGACGGCCAACGTCGACAGGCCCGTGGTGAACCCCGACGCCGTCGAGGTGGTCGAGGGCAGCCTGCCCGGTTCCTTCGAAATTCGCCTCGGCCCCGACGCCGTCAACGACCGGGACGGCGTCGATCGGGTGGCCCTTGTCGGCCGCGGGTCTCGCCTGGAGGCCGACTGGAGCGCCGAAGGCGTGACGATGCTGTGGGCCGGTCCGAGCCCCAAGGGCGTGGAGCTGGTGGCCCTGGACGCGCACGGCGTGCTCGGCGTCGGGGTGCGGCTGCCGCTGCCGACGCCTCGCCTCCGCGGGACGGATTCCGAGGCCGTCACGCTCGAGCTGGGCGCGGACGATCGCTGGGCGGCTTCCGCCGCCGCGGGGTCAAAGCTGGCGCTTCTGGGTCGCGACCTGCGGGTCTTTGACCTCAACCGGGACGACGCGCTGACGTCGCCGATCGCCGTCTGGACGGGCCCGGGCACCAGAGCCGGCACCGCGGTCGCGCTTTCCGGCGACCGGGCGGCGGCGGCCTGGGGCCACCGGCTCTCGGTGCTGGAGCTCGGGACCGGCGACGCCGTGACCGTGTCCTTGCCGGCGGACGAAACGGTCGAGGCTTTGGCGCTTGACGGAGAAGGCTTGATCGCGCTTACTCGACTGACGATCGACGCCGCGCCGTCCTTGCGCCTCCGACACCTGGACTTTGAGGGCGCCTGGCGGAGCGTCTCGGCGCCGTGGACGGCGACCCATTTGCGGCGCACCCTGCGCCTCCTCGATGGAAGGCCTGTGCTTTATGGCTCGGGCGGAGAGCCTTCGGACGCGGCGTGGATCTTCGACCGCAGCGACCTCGGCGCCGAGCCGGAGCTGCTGCCGGTGGCGGGGCGCCTCGTCGGGGCGTGGCCTTCGGGCTACGTCGCCGCGGTTGACGTCGCGGCGGGCGAGCCCGCCGGGCAGCTCACGCTCTTTGACCTCTCGTCGGGCGCGCCGGTCGCCACGTGGCGTCTCGACGCCGGGGCGCCGAGCTCGACGGCGGCGTGCACGGCCGTGCGGTGCGCCGTGAGGACCATCGACGGCACGGTGCAGGTCCACACCCTCGGCGCCGGGCTCGACCGCGAGTGGCGCCGGGTGGCCCACGGGGACCTGGCCGTCGGCGACGGCGCCGCGGTGCTCCTGGCCCCGGGTCGAAAAGCGCCGGCGGTCGTCGTCCCGCTCGACGGCAGCGGCGCGACGACGTGGGGAGAGCAGTGATGGAAAACTCAGATCGGACGGACAGGGTCGGCGACGGCGCCGCGGCTGGAGAGATCGGAATGACGACGGAGACAGGCACTGTGCTTACCCCCATCGAGGTCACCCCCGCGGGGGGCACCCCCATCGATCTTCGACACTCCGGGGCGGCGCGTCGGCGGCGTCTTCCGGCGACCGTGCTCGCGACCGCCTTGGCGACGGCGCTGTCAATGACGTCGATGGCGACGCCGGCGGGCGCCCAGGTCGGCGGGGAGCTCTTTCCGCAGCCGTTCGTCGTCGAGCACCATACGGTCCACCTCGAGGCCGACGGTACGCGCTATATCGGCGAGTCGGTGACAGATACCTACGGCGGGTCGTGGATGGTGTCCGAGCGTCCCGACGGCAGTCGCCTCGTCCTTGACCTGGCGCGCCGTGAGATCACCGAGATTCGCCCCGGGCAAGGGTCCTACTGGCGCCTGAGCTTCACCCGCCTGGCCGAGCTCCAGGCCCGGGTCGAACGTCTCGACGAGCTGCCGCCGGCGGGCGGCGACGACGCGGCCGGCCCGGCCGAGAAGTCCGCGTCCGAGAAGTCCTCCCTGGACGGCGCCGAGGTGCAGACGCTGCGCGTTCGCGATCTCGCGGCGGCGCCTGCGAAGCGGGCCGCGCCGGGCGCCCCGGCGGCGCTCGACGCCCGTCCGGGCATCCAGCGTTTCCGCGTGGAGCCCGCCGTCGACACGGCTTTTAAGAGCGCCGGTGCAGACGGCGCCGCCGACCTCGGCGTCGACGTGTGGGTCGACCCGCGGGTCCGCCTCACGCCGCGGGCCCGGGAGGCGCTCTCGAGCTTCGAGCGCGACGCCCTGCGGGCGGATAGGGCCGTCAGCGGCGCCTTGGCGCCGCTCGACGTGATGAAAACGATCCGCGATCACGCCGGCGGAGCCTTTCCCGTGCGCGTCCGCCGGCCGGTGCCCGGGGGCGTCGTCGAGGACGTCACCACCCGCCTCGAAGAAATCGAGCGCTTCGACCTCGGCCTGGTGCGGGTGCCGGAGGGGCTCAAGCGCGTGGCCCACCCCCTGGAAAGCTCCTTGGTGTTTTTTGAGCGCGAGGCCGAGCGCCGCGAGCTGATGGGTGGGTTGCCGCAATGAAGAATTTCGCTATGAAAGATCTCGCCATGATCAGACGTCCGCTCTCCGTCCTCTCCACCCTCGCCCTCGCCGCGGCCTTGCCGTGGTGGCTGCACGCGCCGAGCGTCAGCTCGCAGGGCCAGGGTAGCCCGCCGGCGGAACCGGCGAGCCTGGTGTGCGCCGACGACGGCTTCGACACCGGCGCGCTCGACGCCGGCTGGTCGACGACCCGCCTCGGCGACGCCACCCTCGGCGACGCGTCGCCGGTGGACGTGGCGGGGGAGGGGCGCCTGCGGGTGAGCGGTGACGGCTCCGAGCTCTACCACGGAGACGACAACGGCGTTTTCACCCACCGCACGATCACCGGCGACTTCCGCGTGGAGGTCGAGGTGAGCGACATCGCCCAGGACCTCGGCGGCCAGTACCGCAAGGCGTGTTTGATGGTGCGCGGCACCGACGGCACGGGCGGCGGCGTCGGGCCGCGGGATCCGCGCTTGATGGCGTGCTACGTCCCGCATTTCCCGACCCCAGACGTGCCGGCGCTGCAATTCGACGTGCGCTTCGCCGACGGCGCCGCGGCGACCGAGCTCGCCTCGACCGTGCTCGATGTGGACAACGTGGCGGTCGAGGCGCCCGTGCGCTTCGCCTTCACCCGCATCGGCAATCGCGTCACGCCTTCTTTCTCCGTCGACGGCGGCGTCACCTGGGTCGAGCCCTTGGGCGCCGCGTCGAGCGTCACGCCGGGCGTCGACATCGAACTCGGCGACGCGGTGCAGGCCGGCGTCATGGTGTCGTCCTACGAACCGGGGACCGCCTTCGCCGCC
>JBCDKB010000037.1:0-29552 GCA_038747035.1 Acidobacteriota bacterium
AGCCGTTACCGAGCTGGCGCTCGTAGCCGAGGTTGATGCGCAGGGTCTCAGCATCCTCGAAGGACGGATCCACGTAGGCCGGCGAGTTCGGGGCGTCGAGCGGCGGATTCTCGTTGTCGATCGGCTACGTGCCCCTCGGCACGCCGATCGACAACGAGAATCCGCCGCTCGACGCCCCGAACTCGCCGGCCTACGTGGATCCGTCCTTCGAGGATGCTGAGACCCTGCGCATCAACCTCGGCTACGAGCGCCAGCTCGGTAACGGCTGGAAAGGCAACATCGACGTGGTCTTCGCCGAGGGCGACAACCTGCAGTCGAACGTGGAGCTGAACCGCACCTACACCTTCGACGAATTCGGTCGCCCGATCGCGTCCTCGACGCGCCCGGACTCGAACTTCAACGAGATCTTCACCCGCCAGTCGATCGGTGAGTCCGAGTACAAGGCCATCACCTTCAAGGTCGACAAGCGCTTCAACGGTCGCTATCAGCTCCAGGCCCACTACACCTGGGCCGAGGACGAGGACACCGACTCCAACGAGCGCTCCGCCACCGGCGTGTCGGTCTCCAACCCGTTCGACGTGAACTACGACTACGGCCTCTCCGACCGTGACGTCGAGCACCGCGTCCTGATTTCCGGACTCGTTGAGGTGTTCTGGGGCATCAAAGTCTCCGGTATCTTCGAGTACCGCTCGGGTACGCCGTGGACCGCCCACGACGCCGCCAACGACTTCGCCTACTGCGGCTTCACGAGCCTCGGCTTCAACTGCCCGGACACCCGCGCGGTGGTCAACGGCGAGGTCGTGCCCCGCAACGGCGAGCGCAACGAAGACATCACCCGCTTTGACCTGCGCGTGACGAAGGCCTTCGACTTCGGCGACTGGACCCTCGACGTCTTCGCCGAAGCCTTCAACCTCTTCGACGAGAATAGCTTCGCCGTCGAGACGGGCTTCGGCGGCATCAACCGCCGCGACCCCACCAACGACGAGTTCGGCATTCCCGACGACCTCATCACCACGCCGCGTCAGTTCCAGCTCGGCGTGCGCCTCTCCTTCCGCTGATCCTCGGATCTCGCTGGAGCGAGCTGGGGGCCTCTCCTTCGGGGGAGGCCCTTTTTCATGCCCGAATTCTGGGCCGAGGGTCTCAGGGAGCCGAGGGGCCCCGGTCGCCAGCCCCATTCTTTCTAGCGAGCTTTTCCTTGAGCTCCATGCGCTCACCGGCGGCGATGGGACCGTGGCGGTCGATCTGGCCTGAAGGCCAGTACACCTCGAGACTGTCGATCCGCGCCGCGCCGCCGAGGCCGATGACAATTTCCGGCGGCCCTTGGGACAGGTAGCTGCCGGCCATCGGTAGTTCGCGGCGGAGCGCCCGCTCGCCGAGGTAGGCGACGACATAGGCACCGAATCCGTCGGACGCAGACTTCCGCCCCGTCAGACGGAGGGTGACCGAGGCGCCGGAGTCCCCGGCGCGGTTGAGCAAAACTCGGGCCGGGCCGCCGTTCTGGGTCAACACCAAATCTTCGTCGCCGTCGCCGTCGAGGTCGGCGGCGACCAGCCCCCGCCCGACCAACGGACCGAGCGGCAGGGCGTCCGGAAACTCGCGGAACCGCTTGCCGTCATAGCGGAAGAGTTGCGCCGGCTGGCGGTGCCGCCGCTCGGCATCAAAGCGCTCGATATTGTCGATGATGTGGCCGTTGACGACCGCCACATCGAGGTCTCCGTCGAGCTCGACGTCGAGGGTCGCGACACCGAAGCCCACCCACGGCAGACTGGGCGCCCCGAGGCCCGACACGTCGCTTCGGTCGAGGAAGAGACCGTCGCCCCCGTTGCGGTAGAAGGTGTTGGTCTCGAGGTCGAGGTGGGTGAGAAGCACGTCGAGCCTCTGATCTCCGTCGAGGTCGGCGGCGGCGACGCCCATGCTTGCCTCCGCGGCGCCGGCGCCGTTGAGGCCGAGGCCCGCAAAGAGGGCCGACTCTTCGAAACGGCCGGCACCGTCCCCGGCGTAGAAGAAATTCATCGTCGAGTCGTTGGCGACCAGCACGTCCTGGTCGCCGTCGCCGTCGAAATCCGCCGCCGCCACGCCGAGACCTTTCCCGTCGGCGGACGGCTTGATGCCCGCCTTCTCACTGATGTCGACGAACCGTCCGCCATCATTGCGATAGTAGGCGTCGGCCACGGCGCCGTAGATGTCCGGGTGGCAGTAAGCCCGGAGGTTGCGCTTCGCGTCGCCGCAGTACTTGTGATTCTCGGCGGAAAAATCGACGTAGGACGCCACGTAGAGCTCAAGGTCACCGTCGCCGTCGGCGTCGAAGAATGTGCAGCCCACCGACCAGCTGGCTTTACCGAGCCCGACTGAAGCCGTGGCGTCGACGAAGCGGCCGTCGTCGTTGCGATAGTAGATATCTGGACCGTAGTGGGTGACATAGAGGTCTAGATCCCCGTCCCGATCCGCGTCGCCGAAGCAGACGCCCATGCCGACCCCTCGATCCGCGGACGGCGAGCCGAAGCCAAATCGCTCCGAAGCCTCCGCAAAGGTGCCGTCGGGACGCTGGTGGAAGAAGCGGTGGGCGATGGACGCGGGATCTTCGGCTCCGCCGCGCACCGGTGCGCCCTGGACGAAAAAGAGGTCGAGGCGGCCGTCGCCGTCGGCGTCGAAGACGGCGAGGCCCGCCCCCATATTCTCCGGCATATCCTTTTGGCCCGACGGGAAGACTCCGTGGGTAAAGCGAACACCCAGCCGCTCGGTCGCGTCTTCAAAGAGCGCCTCGGCGGACGCGGGGCCGGCTCCGAGCAGGGCCAAGAGAAGAACCAGGCCCGACGAGCGCACCGCCGTTCCAGTCACCGGGGGGCCCCGCGACGCTCCTCGTAAAGACGCATTTGGGCCTCGCTCTCGGCCTGCCGCCCGAGGGCCGCAAGGACCCGCGCGTAGGCGAGGTGCACCCTCGCGTCGGGCGCCAGGTCCGCGGCGCGGGAAAAAAGCTCGGCCGCCGTTTCGAGGTCCCCCTGCTCGGCGATCACCGCCGCCTGGAGCTTCAGCACCTCGGGCCGATCGGGATCGATGGCGAGGGCCCTGGAGAGCGCCGCTCGGGCGCCGCCCAGGTCCCTTCCTTGGCTCAGAAAGAGGCCTTCGAGGTAGTGGCCCTCGACTCGACTCGGCATCAGCTCCTGGGCCCTTCGAACGCTCGCCAAGGCTTCAGCCGTCTTTCCCGAGGAGAATAGGAGCTTGCCGCGGAGCGTGAAGAGCCGATCGTCCGCGGAATTGTCCTCAACCAAGGTCTCTAGCTGGGATAGGGCTCCCGCGATATCACCGGCGGCGGCGGTGCGCTGCACTTCATTGAGCGCCGATCCGACCCGACGGCGTCGGTGGTCAGCGCCGTCAACAGCGCTCGAGAGCTCTCGAAATCGCAGCAGCGCCGCCCTCGCCCCCTCCGCGTCGCCGCAACCCCGCAGTCCGAGCCCCAGCTTGTAGTGGGCCTCCGGCAGGTTCGGCAGCAGCTCGACGGCGCGGTGGAAGTGCTCGACGGCTTCTTCGCTACAGCCCTCGAGCTTGGCTTCGCCTAGGGCTAGCTGAATCTTCCCTTCACCGGGGGCGCCGTGCCGCAGCGCCCGCTCGAGCCAGGTCACCGCCTCGGCACGCCGCTCCCCGTCCGCGAGCAGCGCAAGCCCAAGCACCAGCTCAAGCTCGGCGTGCTCCGGCCAGGCTTCGAGGCTAGTCAACGCCAGCTCCCGCGCCGCGTCAGCGTCCCCTTTCTCCAGCAGCAGCAAGCCGAGCTGCCCGGAGACCCGAGGCGAAGGGGCGGCCCCCGACGCCGCCCGCTGCAGCAGGCTGATCGCTTCGTCCACCCGTTCGACATCGCGCAGCACCGCCGCCGCCGTCAGGTAGCCGGCGGGCTCTTCAGGACGGAGGCGCCGAAGCTCGGCGAGGGTCTCGAGCGCTTCCCGCGGCGCCCCGATTCGAATCTGCAGACGGGCGATCAGCAGCAGCGCCGGTGCCTTGTCACTGACGCGGCCCAAACCACCCCGCGCCCATTCGAGCGCTTCGAGCAGGTCACCCTTCCGCTCCGCGACCTCGGCGAGCCCGAGCCAGGCCACGCCGCGACTCGCATCGAGGTCACGGGCCGCCTGGAAAGCGGCGGCCGCCGCCTCGAGATCACCCGCGGCGAGGGCGCGGCCGCCGTCGGCGATGCGCGCCGTCGCCCCCTCCGAATCGCCCGCGGCGGACGCCTCGCTGGCCGCGTCCTCGGCGGTGCGGGACGCCGCCAAGGGCGACACGAAAGCCAGCAGCAGAGCCAGCGCCGCGAAGCCATGGCGCCCTCGCCACGCCCGGCGGTGCGGCCCCCGCCAGGGACTCCAGCTTGACGCCGAGTGCGAATCTAGCGGCGGCCGGCGGGCCAGCGGCTGTCGCTTGGAGCACGGGCCAGGGCGCCGCAGCATCAACGACCTAACTTCGCCTGAGGAGTCGAACAAAGAAGGTCGCGACTGACGCGGCCGCAAAGCCAAGGAGCACGAGCGGTGCCCACAGCCCCAAGATCGGCTTACCGATCCACACCGAGGCCGGAACCGGCGAGTCGCCGGTGAGCAGGCCCTCGAGCTTTGACGCCGCCGATTCGGCCTTGCCCGCCGGCAACTCGGTCCGGCGGTCGCCATTGTGGTGCAGCACCAGCCGATAGCTGCCTTCCTTCTCGCCGCCGCCGACCCGCGGTGGACCCGGCCGCTTCACCTCTTCGAACGCTAGCTCCACGCGGTCGAGTACGCCGAGGTCGCGGCTGCGGACCGGCACGACGAAAAGCCACCGCTGCTCCAGCTTCGCGCTCAATCCGGCGTCGATATCGACGACCCAATACGGAGCCACCAGCGAGCATAGCGCACCGGCGGTGGCGATGGGGATGGCGAGCACCAAGAGGGCGAGCCATGGCCCGGCCAGCGACAGAGAACGGGGGGGCGACGAAGCGTCCATAGTGTGATTCTATTCGCTCCCACGGCGCCCGCGGATCGGCTATCATCCGGCCGTTTCGACCTCCCATGACCCGCCGCATCGCATGAGACCCATCATCGCGACGCGCCTCGCACCCCCCGGAGACTCGCCATGCCCTTCAACCTGCGCCACCGCCACTTCTTGACCCTGCTCGACTTCACGCCCCAAGAGATCCGGCACCTGCTCGACCTCTCCCGCGATTTGAAGCGCGCCAAATACGCCGGGCTCGAGCAGCCGCGGCTGCGCGGCAAGAACATCGCCTTGATCTTCGAGAAAGCGTCGACCCGCACGCGCTGTGCCTTCGAAGTGGCGACCTTCGACCAGGGCGGCCACGTCACCTACCTCGGCCCCGCCGGATCGCACCTCGGCTACAAGGAGTCCGTCAAGGACACCGCCCGCGTGCTCGGCCGCATGTACGACGGCATCGAGTACCGCGGGTTTTCCCAGCGGACCGTGGAAGCGCTCGCCGAGTATTCCGGAGTCCCGGTCTGGAACGGCCTCACCGACGCTTACCACCCGACCCAGATCCTGGCCGACGTCATGACCATGCGCGAGCACTGCCCGAAGCCGATCTCCGAGATGTCGCTCTGCTACCTCGGCGACGGCGCGAACAATATGGGCAACTCGCTGATGATCGGCGCCGCCAAGCTCGGCATCGACTTTCGCATCGCAGCGCCCGAAGGCTTCCACCCCGAGGAGGAGCTCCAGGCTCGCTGCCGCGACATCGCTGAAGCCACCGGCGCCAAGATCACCGTCACCGCAGACGTCCAAGAGGCGGTCGACGGCGTCGATTTTCTTTATACCGACGTCTGGGTCTCGATGGGGGATCCGGCGGAAGCGTGGGCCGAACGCATCGACCTGATGCGGCCTTACCAGGTGACGATGGATGTCGTGAAGGCCACCGGCAACGCCGACGTCAAGTTTCTCCACTGCCTCCCCGCCTTCCACAATCGCGAAACCACGAAGGGTCAGGAGGTCTTCGAAGAGTGGGGCCTCGACGGCATCGAGGTGACCGAGGACGTCTTCGAGTCCCCCCACTCCATCGTGTGGGACCAGGCCGAGAATCGGGTCCACACGATCAAAGCGGTGATGGTCGCGACGCTGGGCGACTGAGGACGCTCCGCTTAGACCCGCGAGATCCGCCGGGCCCGGCGGGCTCCGTGAGCCCGTCGGAACCCGTCGGATCGCTCAGCGCGACCGGATCCGGTTCCTACGCGACGTGCTTGGCCGGCGACAGGCTTTCGGAGGCGAGCGGTAGGGCGTCTGGATCCACCTGGACGACGCTATCCGCAGGGTCATTCAGCCCCAGGAGGTCCGGGCCCGCGAGCCGTCGGCGCTCGGCGACATCCGCGACGTCGTCTTTGTGGCCGCCCCGGGATTCCGGTTCCAGGGCCCTCTCCCCGTCCATCTTCCGGCGGTGCTTCTTCGCTTCGCCCAAGGTCATGAGCACCACCGATCCGAGGATCAGCCCCGACGCCACCAGCATGCGCGGTCCAACGACCTCGTTGGCGATGAGCCAGCCGAGGAAGATCGCCACCACCGGGTTGACGTAGGTGTGGGTCGAGACCCAAGTCGGCGACACCGTGCGGATCAGCCAGGTGTAGGCCGAGAAGGCGACGATCGAGCCGAACACGATCAGATAGAGGAAGGCGCCCATCGACGTCCAGGTCGCAGCGCTCGGATCGAAGACCTGGAGCTCGCCGCGCAGGGCGCCCCACACGCACAGCGCCGCGCCGCCGACCAGCATCTGGAGGCCGGAGTTCACGGTCTGAGACGCAGGCAGCTCGACATTTCTCGCCACCAAAGAACCGCCGGCCCAGCTCAAGCAGCCGGCCATCAGGACGATGAGCGACGGGAGATGCACGCCGCCGGTGCCGAGCACGTTGCCCGGGGCCGCAAGCAGCACCGCGCCGGCGAAGCCGAGGCCGAGGGCGGCCCAGGTCGTCATCCCGGGGCGCCCGTCGACACCGGGCCACGCCATCATCAAGACCGCCATCCACAGCGGCTCCATCGCCACCAGCAGGGCGACGAGGCCCGAATCCAGGTATTGCGTCGCCCAGACGACGGCGCCGGTGCCGCCGAAGGGCAGCAGCAAGCCGACCACCGACGCCCAGCCGAGCTGCCGGGCCGTCGGCCGCGGCGTCCCTCGGAGGCCCGCCCAGGCGAGCATCAAGACGCCGGCGATGCCGAATCGCAGTCCGATCATGCCGAACGGCGGCAAGGTCTCCATCGCCAGACGGATCTCGAGGTAAGTGGAGCCCCAGATGATGTAAACCGCGGCGAATGCGGCGATCAGGGTCACGGGGGAAATCGTCCGGGACGTGGGATTCGCTGGACTCATTTTCCATCTCCTTCGACGGCGCCCCCGCCGTCGCGGTCGACCGGCGGCAGGGCCAGTCGCATATCTTCTTTGACGGTCTCCAGGACGACCGTGCTGCGGGTCGACGTCACGGCTTCAATGCGGCCGAACTCTTCCCGCAGCAGACGCCCCAACTCCTGGGGGCCCGCGGTGCGGACCTTGACCAGATAGCAGTCCTCCCCCGCCACGTGGTGGACCTCCTGGACCTCGGGGATCTCAGCCATCTCGAAACTCACCTGCTGTTCGCCGAGCTTCTCCGCGGTGCGCACGTAGATGAACGCGAGCAAGCCCTGGTCCACGGCGTCGGGCGCAATCCGGGCGTGGTAGCCGGTGAGCGCGCCCTTACGCTCGAGCTTGCGGATGCGCTCCAGCACCGCGGACGGCGTCAAACCCACCTGCCGCGCCACGTCGGCGTTGCTGGTGCGGGCGTTGTCTTGAAGGATCGTCAGGATTTCGAGGTCTGTAGTGTCCAACATGGGGTTATTCTGCCTCTGCGCCGAATATACGTCAACATACAGGCTAAGTTTTCTGAACTTTCTATAGTCATATCCCTTCGGGGCCCACGAATCATCGGTAACCCGCCCCAATCGGCGCTGAGAGATAGGATAGGGATATGGCACAGCTCGCCTCCGAACCCCGCTTCACCTACGGCGACTACCGGCAGTGGCACGGCGACGACCGCTGGGAACTGATCGACGGCGTCGCCTTCGATATGAGTCCGGCGCCGAGCCGCGTCCACCAGGACGTGGTCGGCGGTGTTTTTCGACAGCTCGCCGACGCCCTCGACGACGGCCCGTGTCGCGTCTACGTCGCCCCCTTTGACATCCGCCTCCCCGAGGGCGATGAGGCCGACGACGAGATCATGACCGTCGTGCAGCCCGACGTCTCGGTGATCTGCGACCCGGAGAAGCTCGACCGGGCCGGCTGCCGGGGCGGCCCGGATTTCATCCTCGAGGTCGGCTCTCCCCGCACCTCAGCCCGCGATCGTCACCAGAAGCGCGATCTCTACGAGCGCCACGGCGTCCGGGAATACTGGATCGTTGACCCCGATTCCCGGAGCTTGGTGATCCATCGCCTCGATCCGTCCAGCGGGCAATTCGCTGCGGCGGCCGACGGCGGCGCCCGCGGAAAAACCGACATCGGGGTCCTCCCCGGCGTCACGATCCACTGGGGGCGGGTCTTCCGCTAGCCGAGCCGGCGGGACTCAGCTTGGCTGGGGCGACGCCCCTTCTGAGGCCAGCTCTTCAAGACGTTTTTCGAGCACCCGACGTTCGGGGCCGGTGGGCGCAGCCGCAAGGGCCCGCCGCAGCGCCGACGCCGACGCTTCCTTCTCCCCGAGTCGACGCAGCGCATCGGCGCGGGCGGCGTGCAGCAGGTAGTAGTCAGCGAGCTTCGGATCGTCGATGGCGTCGAGGGCCGCTAGCGCCGCGTACGGCCCGTGGACGCGTCCCGCGGCGACGGCCCGGTTGAGATCCACCACCGGCGAAGGCGCCACGGCCCGGAGCAAATCATAGAGCTCCAAAATGCGCGCCCAGTCCGTCGCCTCGTCGGTCGGCGCCAGGGCGTGGTGGGACGCGATCCCGGCCTGCAGATGATAGGCCGACAGCTCGTCGCCGGCGGCCGCCGATTCGAGGTGGGCGAACCCCCGTCGAATCATCGCCCCGTCCCAGGTCGATCGATCCTGGAGCTCCAGCGGCGCCAAGACGCCCGCGGCGTCGACCCGCGCGTTCAGCCTCGACCCTTGGAAGTTTAGGAGCGCCGCGAGCGCCCGCACCGCGGGCGACGCCATGGACTCGACGGTGACCAGGTGCTCGACGAGGCGCAGTGCCTCCGCGCACAGGTCTCGACGCACCAGCTCGTCGCCGCGGTGGGCGGCGTAGCCTTCGTTGAAGATCAGGTAGATGGCCTCAAGCACGGCGTCGAGTCGCGTCGGCAGCTGGTCCGGCGGCGGCAGCTCGAGCTCCAACCCGCGGTCGCGGATCCGCTTCTGGGCCCGCACCAGACGCTGGGCGACGGTCGAGCGCTGGGCGAAGAAGGCGCGGGCGATCTCGTCGACGCTGAAGCCGCCCACGAGTTTCAGGGTCAGCGCGGCGCGACCGTCGGCGGAAAGGTCCGGATGACAGCATAAAAAAATCAGCCGGAGCTGGTCGTCACTGATCTCGCCCGACAGCGCCGACTCGGCCGGCGGCGTGTGCAGGTCGAGGCGGGCTCGAATCGCGTCTTCCCGGCCGCGGAACCGCCCGTCGCGGCGCAGGCGATCGAGCGCCCGGTTGCGCGCCACCTGGTGCAGCCACGCCGCCGGCTGGTCCGGAACGCCGGCATACGGCCAGCGCTTGAGCGCCGCCATCATCGCCTCCTGGACGACCTCTTCTGCCAGCTGGAGATGCGAGCTGCCGAAGGAACGCACCAGCGACGCCACCAGGCGCCCGGCCTGGTGGCGGAAGAGGTGCTCGACGAGCCCGTGGACAGACTCGCCCCCCACGCTAGTGCTCTTCGTCGACTTCGCGAATTTCGACGGAGCCGTAGTCGAGGTGCGGGCATCCGCGGGCGATCTCGACCGCCTCGTCATACGAACCGGCGGTAATCGTGAAGTAGCCGCCGATGATCTCCTTCGCTTCGGCAAACGGGCCGTCGATGACCCGCACGGCGCCGTCTCCGCTCCGGAGCACCCGCCCCACGCCGTCGACCAGCTTGTTGCCGTCAACCAGCTGCCCCTTGGCCGCGAGCGCATCGCTCCACGCCGTATAGCGCGCGATGATGCCTTGGAAGTCTTCCGGGCCCAGGCCTTCAAAAGCGGACGGTTCATCGCGAAGCAGCAACATGTAATTCGCCATCAGATTCTCCTCATCGAGTGGATCTCCCGAGATTATCTCGGGGTTTCAATAGTGATGACGAACGGACCGGCCGAGATTCGACAAGCGAGGCAAAAAAGATCGAATTTTTTTAGGAGCCGACGTCAAACACCGGCTCGGGAGGCGCTACCCACGGGCACGCCTCGACCGCGGGCCGGTGAGACCCGCGGCCAGGCGACTGCCCGGACGATCAGATCCGACGACGCATCAGGCCGACGCCGAGCAGCGCCAGCAGGGACACGAGGGAGACGAGCCCCCACGGGCCGAGGGTCGGAATCTCGATCGGGTTCGGCATGAGCTCGATCGGGGTCGGATCATTCTCGCCGTCCTCGTCGGGATTGCCGTCGCCGTCGGTGTCGGAGTTGGTGCCGTCATCCGAGGTATCCGACGTCGGGCCGTCCGCCGAATCGGCGGTGGCGATCGCCGAGTTTTCAAACGACGTCTCGTCCGCCGGATCGAAGGTGACCTCGAAGCGGATTTCGCCCGAAGCGCCGACGTCGAGCGTCGAGCCGGCGGCCACTAGCAGGTCGGTGTCGCCGACGCCGTCAAAGGCGGCGTTGGCCGCAAGGGCGCCGGTGCCGACGGTGATCGACGCCACCGGCGCTGTGACCGACACCACCGACGCCGGCGGCGGGAAGGTGAGCGAAAGGTCGTCGGTGACCTGGACGTCAAAGAGGTCGACGTCGCCAAAATTATCGACCGTGAAGAGGAAGGGAACGCTCAGCGTGCCGTCCCCGTTGTCGATGACCGGCCCGTCGACCGCCTTGGCGAGGCCGATCACCGGCACGGCGGGAACCGGCGGCAGGGTGATCTGCGCGTCGTCGCTGTCCTGCACGTTGACGCCCTGCGGGCTATCGCCCGAGCCCGTGGCGACGTTGTCGAGCGGGCCCGGCTCGCCGGCGCGGTCGAAGGTGACGCTGAACGTAAACGTCTCGGTGAAGTTGAGCAACAGCGGATTCGGCGAAGCGGCGATCAGGTTTGTATCGCCGACGCCGTCGAAATTCGGGTTCGGCGGCAGGTTGATGCCCCCCGTCGGCGGCGTCACCGTCTGGATCACGATCGGCGGCGGGAAGGTCAGCGTCAGATCGTCGAGGATCTCGACGTCCAGCAGCAGCACGTTGCCGGTATTCGACACGTCCACCGAGAAAGTCGCCGTGAAGACGCCGCCGCCTTCGTCGACGAGGCTGTCGAGGGTCTTGACGACGTCGATACCCGGATTGCCCGGCACTGCCGCGTCGGCGTCGTCTTGGTCCGTCACCGTCGTCCCCAGCGGACTATCGCCGGAGGCGCTCGCGAAGTTGGTGAAAGGTCCGGGGAATTGGAACGGACGGAACCGCGCCATGAGTTCGAAAGTGACCGACTGCCCTACGGCCAGCGAGCTCATCGTCTCGTCGAGCAGAGTGAAATCCACCGGACCGCCGTACTCGATCGTCACCGTGCCGCAGCTCCCCGCGACGCAGGTCACGCTGGAAGAAACCGCGTCGCCCGGGAGAAACGGAAGGTCGATCGGGTCGATGACCTGGAGACTGGTGAGGTTCACGTCGCCGGTATTGGTCACCACCAGCGTAAAGGTCACGTCGAACTCGCCGAGCATCGGCGCATCGGTCACCGGACCGGCGGTCTTGACGATCGAAATCGCAGGATTCTCACCCAGCGAGAAATCCACATCGTCATCATCCTGGACGTTGGCGTCGAGCGGGCTGGTCGCCGAGGCCGTCACCATATTCGTGAACGGCCCGACGCCGCCGCCGGTATTGAAAGTCACCGTCAGCTCGATCGTCACCGACTGGCCGACCGCGAGGGAGCTCGCGGAGGCGTCGAGCAGCGTCGTATCGGCGGGGTTGATGAAGTCCACCGTCACCGTGCCGCAGCTGCCCGCCGTGCAGAGGGCACTCGCCGCCACAATATTGGCCGGCGCGGGGAAGGCCACAAGCAGATTGTCGGTGAGCTGGAGCATGTCCAGATCGACGTTGCCGGTATTGGTGGCCAGGATCGAGTAGACCACCGTAAATGCGCCGCCGCCGACATCCATCGGCGTGGCGACGGTCTTGGCCACCGTGATCGCCGGATTCTCGGAGACAGCCGTCGACGCCGTGTCCGAGTCCTGAACGGTGCTGCCCTGCGGACTGGTGCCGGAGGACGTCGCCTGGTTAGAGAACGGCCCGGCTTCGCCGTTGGGGTCGAATCGCACCGTCAGCTCGAGGGTGAAACTCGCGCCGACGGCCAAGGTGCTCATCGACGCATCGAGCAGCGTCGTGTCGGCGGGGCCGGTGTAGTCCACCGTCACCGTGCCGCAGCTACCTGCCGTGCAGTTGGCGCCGGCGGAGACCACCGACGCCGGCGCCGGGAAGGTCAATGACAGGTCGTCCGTCACCTGCACGCTGCTCAGGTCGACGTTGCCGACGTTGGTCGTCACCAGGGTATAGGTGACGTCAAACAGGCCCGGCGTCGGCGCGTCGGTCACCGCGCCCGCGGTCTTCACCACCGTGATCGACGGATTTTCGGGGACCACGATCGGCGTCGGGTCGTTCTCGCCGGCTTCATTGGCATTACCGTTGCCGTTCGGATCCGGGTCGGTGCCGTTGTCCGACGGATCGGTCACGGTACTACCGCCCGGCGTGTCGCCCGAGACGGTGGCTTGGTTAAAGAAGGGCCCCGGCAAACCGTTCGGATCGAAAGTCACGGTGAAGCTCGCCGTGGCGGTCATGCCGACGGCGAGGGTGCTCATCGACGCGTCGAGCAGGTTCGTATCGCCGATGCCGTTAAAGCTGCCGTTGGCGACCAGCGTTCCGGTGACGACAACCGCGCTGACGCTGGTCACCGTCGCCGGGGACGGGAAGGTCGTCGCCAGGTTGTCGACGACTTGCACCATATCCAGATCTTCGGTGCCGAGGTTTTCCACCAGGATCTCGAAGCCGACGGTGAAAGTGCCGTCCAGGTTGTCCGTCGGGCCCGAGTTCACGCGCTTGGCGGCGCCGACTGAGCCGGTCACCGGCGCCGACAGCTCGCAGAGCGGGCCGAATTCGAAGGTGGCGGTGGTCTGCGCCGCGGCGCTGCACGCGCTCGAGCCGCCGCCGGCGTCGGCGCAGGTCTCGTCGAGGTAGGTGCCCTGGGTCCCGGTCGGCAGGCCGGCGCCGGTGATGTCGAGGGTGCCGAGGCCAGACGGCGTCACGTCGATTCGGTAGGTGAGGGTGGCCGTAGTCCCTGCGGCGATGACGCCGGGGGCGAAGGTCAAATTCCACGGGCCCGTTCCGGTTTCGGCGGTAGCGGTGGAAGTTCCGCCGGTAATCGTGGCGGAGCCGGTGACGTAGACCGTCTGGCCGCCGTTGGTCGGCACCACGGCCGTGAGCACGTCGGTCCCCGCGGTCGCGGCGTCGAACTGAATCGGAAAGGCCGTCGGGTTGTCGACGGTGACCGTCACTTCGATGCGCGAGGTCACGCCGAGGGTCAGGTCCGGCTCGCCGGCGACCAGCGCCCAGCTGTGGCCCACCTAGGGCTTCTCCGGCGCCGCCACGACGTCGTCGGCGCCGCCGCGCTCGCCGAAGAAGCGACTGCCGTCGGCCGGCAGGTAGAGGCGGATGGCGCCGGCTTCCGGCTGCTGGTCCGGAGACGCGCCGCCGCCGGGTCCGGAAAAGGCCGGATCGGCGGCCGACTCGTCTCCCATATAGAAAGTAATGAAGTTGAAGGCGCCCGTGATCCAGCGCAGGTCCCAAAGACCGTAATTGGTGGCGTCCGTGCCGGTGGTGAAGCCGCTGATGACGTCTTGGCCCCAATTTCCGTTCATGCTCGCCGGCGTCGGCGTGAAGCTGGTCGGGGTCCCCGCCGGCGGACGCGGCGGCGTGTAGGTCGTCGACTCATCACCGTCCGAGTCCGTGTCCCAGTCGTTGGCGTCACAGGAGCAGAAGCCGCTGATCAGCGGATAGAGATCGTGGGTACGGCTGAAGGCCGGAAAAGGCGCGATCGACGAACCGAAAACCTGACCGATGCCGACGTAGGTATCGGCATAGACGTTGTATTCCGTGCCGCCGGCGGTGGCGTCGCCGTCATGCGCCCGCAAACCGAAGGAGTTGTTGTCGTCCTGGTTGGCCGCGAGATCGGGCGTAAACACGGTCATCAGCCAGTGACCGGGGTCGGGATTCGCGACCGTGAACGTCCCGAGGTCGGACCAAGTGTTGTTACACGCCGTTTGTTGACCGGCGGTGGTCGGATCGCAATCCTGGGGGGGCAGGGTGATCGTGGCGACGGAGGCGCCGGTCGGGTCTAGAAGCTCGTAGGTCGTCGAGGTGTCGTAGGGCGTATTGTCGTTCTGGTCATGCTCTTCGCTACCGGCGACGTCACCGGCGCCGATATCGGCGTCGAAGATTTCCACCGTCAGCGTGGTTTGGCCCGGCGGGACCTCGACGAAGAACTGAAACCTAGCGCCGGTGCCGAGGGTCGACTGCAGGCCCGATGCGGCGTCCGAGACGTAGTCGCCGAAGCCGAAGCCGCGGTTGGCGCCGAGCAGGCCGAGCAGCTGGTTCTCGTTGTCCGGCAGCGCGTCACCGTCGGCGCCGAGCTCGTCGTCTTCGGCGAGCGGCAGCGTCCCCGGATCCGGCGTACCGCCGGCGAAGGCGGCGGGGCCCGGGATGGCCAGCAAGAGGAGGGCGAGGCCTAAGAGGGCGGCCAGGAAATCTCTGGAAGAGTGCATCGACATCAACGGTCTCCAAGGAGGCGGCGCGGTGTCGCACGCTCACGTCGCAGTCCGGGGCTCCCCCATGGCTGCGGGCCGCGAAGGCGCAGACAGCGGGAGGGGGGCCGGAGTGGGCGGGCTATTCAGGAGCAGCATGCCGCCGGACGGGCGACTGCGCGTAGCGTTGCGACAAGGTCAAATTCAGTGGACGGACGATTAATGCTGAGTCAGCAGGCTTTATTGCTCAGTGCGATTGACACAATTTTAGCACAGCCGTCGCCGCTCCGCGGCCGGTCACGGCCGTGGACGCTGAATCGAAGAACCCGGACCTATGAGGTGAGAGCATGGGAAACGGCGCCTCCCTGAGCTTTTCCGATCACCTCACTCCCATTCAATGGTTCCCGGCGGTTTGCTCGTCACGTCATAGACCACCCGGTTCACGCCCGACACCTCGTTCACGATCCGGTTGGACACTCTTCCGAGGAGATCAAAAGGCAGGTGACTCCAGTCCGCGGTCATGAAGTCATCGGTATTGACCGAGCGCAAGGCGACGACATTCTCGTAAGTGCGCAGGTCCCCCATCACGCCCACGCTCTTGACGGGCAGCAGCACGGCCCCCGCCTGGCTGACCTTGTCGTAGAAGCCCGCGGTGCGCAGCTCGCCGATGAAGATCGCGTCGGCTTGCTGCAGGACTGCGACCCGCTCCGCCGTCACTTCCCCGAGCACGCGCACGGCCAGTCCGGGCCCCGGGAAGGGATGGCGACCGATCAGCGTCTCGGGGATACCGAGCTCGCGCCCGAGCTGTCGGACCTCGTCTTTGAACAGGTAGCGCAGCGGCTCCACCAGATCGAAGCCGAGTCGCTCCGGCAGCCCCCCGACGTTGTGGTGCGACTTGATCACCGCCGAGGGCCCCTTGACCGACTCCGACTCGATGACATCCGGGTAGAGCGTGCCCTGCGCCAGGAAGCCCACGTCTTCGACGTCCGCGGCGGCGCGCTCGAAGACCTCGATGAAGACGCGGCCGATCGCCTTGCGCTTCTGCTCGGGGTCGGTGATGCCCGCCAGTGCCCCCAGGAAGTCCCGGCCCGCGTCCACCCGGCGAACGGTTAGCCCGAGGCCTTCCTTCAAGTCTTTTTCGACCTGATCCGCCTCGCCGAGTCGAAGCAGGCCGTTGTCGACGAAGATCGCCGTCGACTGGTCCCCGATCGCCCGCTGGACAAGGGTCGCCATGACCGACGAATCGACGCCGCCGGACAGCGCCGTGATCACACGCCGGCCGCCGACCTTTTGCCGGATATCGCGGATCGCATCGTCGAGCACCGCGGACATCAGCCAGTCGCCGCTGAAGCCGCAGATATCGAAGAGAAAGTTACGCAGCAGCGCCGAACCGCACGCCGTATGCGACACCTCCGGGTGGAACTGGATGCCGTAGAGCCTCCGGTCGGCATTCTCCATCGCGACCACCGGCGCGTTGTGGGTCTTGGCACACACGGCGAAGCCCGCCGGCGGATGCTCGATCCGGTCCCCGTGACTCATCCACACGGTCTGGTCTTCATCCAGGCCCGCGAAGAGGCGACTCGAACCTTCGACCGAGATCTCCGCCCGGCCGTATTCGCGGGCCGCGGCGGCTTTAACGTCGCCGCCGGCGACGTGGGTCATCGCCTGCATGCCGTAGCAGATGCCGAGCACCGGCACGCCGAGGTCCAAGATCCCGGGCTCGAGGGCGGGAGCTTGCGCGTCGTAAACCGAATCCGGTCCGCCGGAGAGCACAATGCCGGAGGGTTTGAAATCCCGGATGGCGGCCGGGTCCATATCGAAGTGGTGGATCTCGCTATACACCCGGAGCTCGCGCACCCGGCGGGCGATCAGCTGCGTGTACTGCGAGCCGAAGTCGAGGATCAGGAGCTTCTCGTGCTGGTCTTCAAGGCGGGTCTTGGAAGAGGGCATGGCGGGGTTCCAGGTCGTGGGCGGAAAGTCGTGGGCGAAGAATCAGGGGCGGAGCTCGAAGCGGGAAATCTGGGGTTCGCGCGATCGAACGGTTCGCAGGAGGGGCAGACGAACCGGATCGCAGCGGGGCGGGCCGGGACGGGTCAGACCCGATCGGGTCAGGCGGGCCCGTCGGCGCCGAGGGCGGGCTTTGATGAGGCGGGATGATAACCCTTCGCGGGCTAAGATTTGCAGTGCGATTCGCCAGAACCGATCTGGCGAGAACCCGACCGGACGGGACGTCGGACCGCCGCTCCTCGATCCGGCGCTCCCCTGAAGGATTCTCCATGCCGCCCACCCATCTCCAGCATCCGCCCGGCCCCGACCGGGCCGGCGAGCCCCGGGAAGCCCTGGACGCCGCCTGCCGACTCTTCGAGCCCGCCGACGGCACGACCTACCTCGACTCCGCCACGTACGGACTGCCGCCGCGGACGACCCTCGAGGCCATGCACCGCGCCCTCGACCGGTGGCGCGGCGGCACCGGACACTGGCGTTTGGAATGGGAGCGGGACGGGGAGGCGTGCCGCGGCCTTTTCGCCGACCTCGTCGGCGGCCGACCGGACGAGGTGGCCCTGCTGCCGGCGGTTTCGGTCGCCTCTGCGTTCGCCGCCGCCGCCGTCCCCAAAGGCGGCGAAGTGCTCGTCGCCGAAGGCGACTTCACCTCGGTGCTTTATCCGTTCCTCGTCGCCCAATCCCGCGGCGACCTCACGGTGCGGGAGGCGCCGGCGCACGCCCTCGCCGAATCGATCACGCCCCGGACGGATCTCGTTGCCTTCAGCGTCGTGCAGTCCGGAGACGGCCAGGTCGCCGACCTCCATGACATCTCCGCCGCCGCCCGGTCCCACGGCGCCTTGGTCTACGGCGACGCCTCCCAGGCCCTCGGTATGCTTCCGATCGACGTCCACGACGCCGGCTTCGACGTGCTCGCCGCGGCCGGATACAAATGGCTGTGCTGCCCGCGCGGCGCGGCGTTTTTATGGCTCCGACCTGAGTTGAACAACACCTTGGTGCCCCTCACCGCCTCCTGGCGAGGCGGCGACGACCCCTTCGGACGCTACTACGGCTCCCCCCTCGCCCTCGCCGATGACGCCGCGCGTTTCAACATATCGCTCGCTTGGCACGTGTGGGTGGGGGCCAAGGCATCACTCGAAGTCTTCACCTCGACCGACGCCGAGGCGCGCTTCGCCCGAGCCCGCGCGGCGGCGGCGGTCCTGCGCGAGCGCCTCGATCTTCCCGACTCGGGATCCAGCATCGTGTCGGTGCCCGTCACCGAGAGTCGGGCCGCCGGCCAGATTCTCGAGCACGCGGGGGTGCGGGTTTCCGTCCGGGCCGGCGCCATCCGCGTCTCCCCCCACTTCTACAACACCGCCGCCGAGGCGGAGCGCATTGCGGAGCTTCTGCTACCGCTCCGGACCGGCGCCCCCGACCGGTAGACGGCGGGACTGGCCTGGCCCCGCAGCCGTTTGGCGACTCTCTAGTCCGGGTGCTATCGTGGATAGTGACTGCGTGGCAATTTTTTGGCGAAGGGTTCCGGACGTGACACTTCGCCGACAACCCCTCTGAGCCCCCCCAAACACCAAGCGAGGGAGCCATGCCGGTTGAAATGATTGTCATTTTCATCGCCATTGGCTGCGCGGCTTGCGCGTGGGCCGGCTGGGAAAGCTGGTCTGCGACGACCGCGGCCCAGACCGGAGGTGGAGCCCGACGCGCCATGGCGCTTTGTGGCTTGGTGCCGATCGCGCTGGGCGCGGTGGCGCTCTTCGCCGCCGGGGCCGAACGATCCGACCTGGCGCTAGCCGCAGCCGCCACCGGTTTCGCCGCCGCCGGCCTCTTCGCCATGCTCGGTCTTCACCACGGCATCGACCTCGAACGGCAGGTGCGGACGATCCTTGACAGGTTGCGCCGGCAGCAGGAAGAGCTCCTCGCCGCTGAGGTCGCCCGCCAGCGAGCTCAAGACGCCGCGGACGTCGCTAAACGGCAGTTCCTGGCGAATATGAGTCATGAGATGCGCACGCCGTTGAATGGCGTGCTCGGCGCGGTGGACCTCCTCAAAGTCCGCAGCGACGATGCGCAGAGCCAGCAGCGACACCTCGACATTATCGACACCTCAGCGCGCTGCCTGCTGCAGCTGGTGGACAACGTGCTCGACTTCACCCTCCGGGGCGATACGTCGTCCACCGGTGCCCCCCAAGACGCGGAATTTGAGCTGCGATCCACCCTCGCCAGCGCCTGGGCGGTGATGGACCTCGCCGCCCAGGGCAAAGACCTCACCCTGTCTTTCGAGATCGGTGACGAAGTCCCCGTCCACCTTCGCGGCGACGCCACGTGCCTGCTGCGCATTCTGCTGAATCTGCTCGACAACGCCATCAAATTCACGGACCGCGGCTCGGTGACCGTCCGGGCGCGCCTCGAAGATCCGCCGGTCAGCCTCGACGGCAGCGGCGAAGTCCGCACCTGGGTGCGCCTTGAGGTGATCGATACCGGCGTGGGCATCGGGGAATCCACCGGTTTGATTCTTTTCGAACCGCTCACCCAAAAAGACGAGTCCATGACCCGGCCCCACAGCGGCACCGGCATGGGTCTAGCGGTCAGCCGGCGCTTGGCGCGGGCGATCGGCGGCAGAATCGAAGTCGATAGCGAACGCGGCGTCGGCTCGACGTTCTCCTTGATCGCTCCCTTCGTTGCGGTCGCCCCGCCCGCTGCGGCCCCCCTGTCGCGGAGCCAGCGACAGCTGCTGGTCGTGGACGACGACCCCGTGAGCCGCCTGATCGCCGAGAGCCAAGCGCGTTCCCTCGGCTATGAAGTCGACGTCGTGGAGAACGGCCACGCCGCCATCGAGGCTCTCCGCCGCCGGGATTACAGCGCCGTGCTCATGGACTGCCGCATGCCCGGACTTGACGGCTACGAGACGACGCGGCGCCTGCGCGGCCAAGAGCACGACAGCCATCTGCCGGTGATCGCGGTGACCGCCCACGCCCGGGAAGATGAGCGCGAGCGCTGCCTCGCCGCCGGTATGGACGAGTTACTCGAGAAGCCCGTCGCGACGGAGGCGCTGGCGGAGATGCTCGAACGCATCGTCACCCACTGAGGCCCGGGCGCGGCGCCGGATTCAGAGCTCGGCTTCGCTCCGCAGCTCACGGGTCATTAGATCCTCGACCGACTGCCGGGGGTCTTTGCCGTGGTAGAGCACTTCGACCATCTGGTCGGTGATCGGCATCTCAATGCCCACTTGGCCGGCGATGCGCTGGATGGCGAGCGAGTTCCGGACGCCCTCCGCGACCATAGGGGTCGAGGCGGACGCCCGTTCAAGCGTCCAGCCCTTGGCCAGCTGCTCACCGAGGCGACGATTCCGCGACAGACCGCCGGTGCACGTGAGGACCAGGTCTCCCATCCCGGCTAAGCCCGCCATCGTCTGGGTTTGGCCGCCGCACGCCACGCCCAGGCGCGTGATCTCGTGCAGACCGCGAGTCAATAGCGCCGCCATCGTGTTGTGTCCCAGGCTGAGGCCGGACACCACGCCGGCGGCGATCGCGATCACGTTCTTGCTGGTTCCGCCGAGCTCGACCCCGACGACGTCGGTCGTGGAATAGAGCCGAAAAGTTGACGACGCGAGGTGCGTCCGAAGCTGGGCCGCCAGCGCGTCATCTTCCGCGGCGACCACCGCCGCCGTCGGCATGCCGCGGACCAGCTCGGCGGCGAAGCTCGGTCCCGCGAGCACGGCGAATCGGGCCCCGCGCCCGGCCTTCTTGGCCTCTTGCGCGGTGACCTCGCTCATGCGGGCGAGGGTTTCGGTCTCGATGCCTTTGGTGCCCGACACCAGGATCTTGTCCTCCGCGCCCTCAGGGACCAACTTGAGAAAATCGGCGACGACCTGACGGAATCCGTGGGACGGCACCACCACCAAGACGGCGTCGGCGTCCACCGCCGCCGTCATTTCGGATGTCACCCGCAGGTTCGTCGGGAAAGGAGCCCCTTGCAGGTAGGGCTCGTTGGTGCGCTCCCGCTCGAGGCGCTCGGCGAAGTCGGAGCGACGGGCCCAGAGGACCACTTCCGAGGTCGAGTCAAGCTCGAGTCCCCGGTCCGCGAGGTGTACGGCGAGCGCGGTACCCCACGAGCCGGCGCCGAGGACGGCGAGTTTTTTCATCGGGCGTCTCCATCGAGCAGTCGACGTCGGACCATCTCTAAGGCGAGCTGACTCGTCAGCTGGCGGATGCGCTGTCGATCGCCCGGCAGCACCACGCGGCGGTGCTTGACCGCGCCGTCCTGCGGACCGGCGACGGCCAGGAAGACAGTCCCCACGGGCTTCTCGTCGCTTCCGCCGCCGGGGCCCGCGATGCCGGAAACCGCCACCGCGAGGTCGGTGCCGAAACGCTCCAGGGCGCCCGTGGCCATCGCTTCGACGACCGGACCGCTGACCGCGCCGTGCTCTTCGAGCACCGCAGGCTCCACGCCCAAGAGTAGGGTCTTCATCCGGTCGGCATAGGCCACGACGCCGCCGATAAAGGCCCGGCTCGAACCCGGCACGCGGGTGAGTCGCTCACCGATCAAGCCGCCGGTACACGATTCGGCGGTGGACACGGTCTGACCGCGCTCCCCCAAGGCGTCGACGACGACGCCTTCGAGGGTCGCGTCTGCGCCTTCAGCGAAGAAAGCTCGTCCGATCGCTTCGCGGATCGCCGACGCCAGGGGATCCAGCAGCGCGGCTCGCTCCGCTTCAGGCCCCCGCGCCTGGATGACGACCCGCACCTCTCCGGGCGAGGCCAGCACGGCGACGGCGTCGGCCCCGAAGCGCTCATAGACCGGCGCCAGGAGCTCCTCGAGGTGGGACTCCCCGACGCCGGCGGCCTTGATCACCCGACGCTCTAGAGACGCTTCCCCGAGACGCGACTCCAGCCAGGGCCGCAGGTGATCCTTGATCATGCCGTTCACTTCCCGCGGCACGCCCGGGAAAAGGAAGAGGTGGCGCCCGTCTTCTTCGACGTGCAGGCCCGGCGCGGTGCCGCGCGGATTCTCGAGCACACGGGCTCCGTCGATGACCTGCGCCTGCCGCCGGTTCACTTCCGGCATCTCGCGGCCGAAACTGCGGAAACGCTCGCGCAGCCACTCGACGAGCTCGGGATCTTCCGCCATCGAGCGCCCCACCGCCCGCGCCACGGCGGCGCGGGTGCGGTCGTCTTCGGTCGGGCCGAGGCCGCCCGTGAAAAGCAGCAGGTCCGCGGTCTTCAGGCGATGTCGGATCTCACCGACGAGTCGATCTTCGTCGTCGCCGACGACCGACTTGCCGACGAGCTCGACGCCGAAGCGCTCCAGGAGCTCGGTGAGACGGAGGGACTTGGTATCGAGCCGGTCCGTCCCGAGCAGCTCGGTGCCGACGGCGAGGATGAATGCGCGCATTCCGCGATGATACCGCGCCGCCGCCCCTCCAGGGGTCGTCGCCATCCGCGTTTGGACGCGCGTTGACACCCCTTGGGCGCATTCATAGGATGGCAGCATGAAGCGCCTTACCCTTTGCTGTCGCCGCCACGCCGCCACCCGCCGTCGACCTCGGACGGCCCTCCGATTCGCCGCCTGCACGCTCATCGCGGGCCTCGCTTTCGGCACTCCGGCGGCCGCCGAGTCTTTCGCCTTCACAGACGGCGCCTTGATCGAAGCCGTGGCCGCCGACGGCGGTTGGGTGGTGCGCTCCGCTGGCGCCGAGACGCCACTGCCCTTCGACGGAGGCGCCGATGTGCACGTCCAGCAGCTCGCAGCCACGACTTCGGGCTGGCTGCTCTCCGCCACGAGTCTCCGGGACCACCGGAGTCGTTTGGTGGTCATGCAGCGGTCCGGCACCGGCGACGCTGTCGCGCTGCCGGTGCCCCAGACGTCGGGTCGGGTGCTCCTCCAGCCCACGGTGCTCGCCGATGCGGACCGTCGAGGCCCCGCGACCCTGCTGTGGATTGAAGGCGACTCGGCCCGCGAGTCTTCCGTCCGCGCCGCCGCCTGGAACGGCGCCGGCTGGGACGACACCGTGGTGCTTTCGCCCCGAGGCGCCGGGACGCAAATCGCCCTCGACGCGCTCCGCCTCGCCGACGGCGGCCTGCTGGCCACCTGGTCGGCCTTCGACGGCGATGACGATGAAGTGGTCTGGAGTCACTCCAAAGACGGCACGACGTGGAGCGAACCTTTACCGCTTTCCGAAAATAACGTGCCGGACGTCACGCCGGCCTTGGCCCTCGTCGACGGCGGCGCGGTGGTCGCGTGGAGCGGCTACGACGGTAACGATTACCGCGTGTGGACCGCCCGCTTCGACGGCGAGCGCTGGAGCGACGCCCGGCGCCACGGAGAACGCGGCAGCGTTTTTCCGAGCTTCGCCGACCCGGCCGCTGAACGTCCGCTGCTGATCTATAAGCAGACCGCCCCGTCGGCTTGGCGCATCAGCCGGCTCGACGGTGAAGGCGCCGAGTCTCGCACCTTGAGCCTCGAGCTCTCGAAGCAGCGCCCCCTGGTGCTCGGGAGTGACGACGAGGGCGTGAGCCTGCGCGGCGCGGCCGAGAAATCGGCCGCCACCCGCCGCGTCTCGTGGGCCCAATAAGCGCTTAGCAGACGGCGCCGACTGGACGGCGGTGAGGACGACCGCTTTGATCCCAGGAGCGGCCGCCGTTTCCGCCGAGTCACAGAGCTCTAAGTCACAGCTTCGCGGGACGCTCCGCCGCGGCGTCAGGCTCTCCATCGCCCGGCGAGTCCAGGGACGACCGGTCGTCCGCGTCCGTCTTTCCGTCCTCCGCCTCGCCGCCCTCGGAGTCGCCTTCCCCAGACGCGCCGTTCGCTGAGCCGTCGGCGCCCGACTCGTCGCGCTCCCCTTCGAGGATCGAGTCCAATTCTTCGGCGCCTTGCGGGGTCATCATCACGGTGACTGTCTTGGCGTCCCGGAACTCATCTTCGCGGGGATCGAAGATCGGCTGGTGGCCATGCCAGCCGATGAGCTGGACGACCCGGCGAGAACCTTCGGCGATCAGCGACCGGTACATCTGACGGCGAATTTCATCCTGGGGCAGGTCGATCGTGCGCAGTTCGGCGGTGCCGTCTTCAAGGCGGCGGGACCACGCCGGCAGATTCAAGTCCTGGCCCGATAGCACGTCAGCCCACGCCCGGCGCAGGCTGCCGAATTCTTCCGACCGCTGCTGGACCAGCACCACCGGATGCTCGACGCCAAACTCATCGCGCACGAGCTCGGCGACGAGCAGATTGAGCTCGTCGTTGGTGGTCATCGCCAGCAGCTGGGCGTCCCGTTCGACGCCGGCATTTTCATAGGTCACCGCGTCGCGGGCGTCGCCGGGAACGCCGACGATGCCGCCTTTTTGTAGGGTCGCCAGCTTGCTGCGGACGCCGTCCACCACGACCACCGTCCACTGGCGTTCACGGAAGAGCTTCGACAGCGCCGTGGACAGGCCGTTGGCGCCGACCATGACCACCCGCCGGCGCGACGGATCGCCGTCGTAGCCGAGCCACCGCGGCAGCCAGGTCGCCATGATGGTGGCCCAGGTGCAGGTCGCGAGGATCGTCAGGTAGACCAGGCCTTCGAGCAGCACCGCGTCTTCCTGCTGTCCATGGTCGCGCAACGCGATCGCCGACAGCGAAGCCACCGCCGCCGCCACGATGCCGCGGGGTGCGGTGAGGGCGACGAGTGTCTTCTCCCGCAGATCGAAGGCTTTGCCCGGGATCGACGCGAAGACCGAGAGGGGTCTCACGATGAGGATGAGACCGACCACCACCAGCGCCCCTTCCCAGCCGAGCTCGCGCATGGCGTTGAGGTCGAGCTGGCCGGAGAGCAAGATGAAGAGCACGGAGATGAAGAGGACCGTGAGCTGTCCCTTGAAGGCCTTCAATGGAGACATATCCGGTATGTGGGCGAAGGAGACCACGAGGCCCATCACCACCGCCGCCAGGATGCCTGATGTTTCCGCCTGTAGCTCGGCCCAAAGGAACGCGCCGAAGAGCAGAGCCAGGATCACCAGGTTGCGGAGCTCCTCAGAGAGGAAGCGTCGCTTAACCGCCTGCACCGCCATGAATCCGGCCACCAGGCCGAGGATCGAGCCGGTGACGGCCAGCCCCAGGAGCTCGACGAAGACGGACCGGAAACCGAGGCCCGCGCGCTCGATCCACTGCAGGACCAAATAGGCGAGCACGGCGCCGATCGGGTCGATCATCAAGCCTTCCGAGAGCAGCAGCGTCCGCACTTTTTTCGGCGCCACCATGTGGCGCAGGAGGGGCTGGATCACCGTCGGGCCGGTGACCGTCACGATCGCGCCGAAGAGCGCCGCCGTCGGCCACGAGACGCCGACCGCCCAGTGCGCGATCACCGCCGCACCGACGCCGGTCACCGCGGTACCCACCGTCAGCAGGTTGCGAAGCGGACCGCCGATCTGCCGAAGCTGATTGAGATCCAGCGACAACCCACCCTCGAAGAGGATGACCGCGACGCCCAAGTGGACGATGACCTCGAGCGTGTTCCCGAGTGATCCTGGGTGGAAGAGCTTGAGCCCGGAGGGACCGCAGGCCATGCCGAGAATAAGCAGCGGCAAAATGGCCGGGAGCTTGAATCGGTGGGCCACCACCTGGGCCAAAATCCCGAGGAAGACCGCGGCGACGATCGTCTCGAGGATGAGGTGCGTCTCAAAAATGTGATCCATTGCCGGCGGATCTTACCCTGAAGCTTCTGGAGCTTCCTTCTTGTACACTCCGTGGGCTCAGATCTCGCCAGCTCAAGCCCTTTTGACACGACGGCAGCTCCTCCCCCGGGCCTCGCCCCATCGACTGGAGAAATCCATTGGTTTCAGAAATTTTCGACCCGGACCGTTGGACACCTGTCCCGGGTTTTGACTTCCAAGACTTGACCTACCACCGGGCGAAGGACCAAGGCACGGTGCGCATCGCCTTCAACCGGCCGGAGGTCCGCAACGCTTTCAGGCCGCCGACGGTCGACGAGCTCTACCAGGCCCTCGACCACGCGCGGCGGACGATCGACGTCGGCTGCGTGCTCTTAACCGGCAACGGGCCGTCGCCGAAGGACGGCGGCTGGGCTTTTTGTAGCGGCGGTGACCAGCGCATCCGCGGCCGTGACGGTTACCAATACGACGGCGGCCAGGAGGAGGGCTCCGCCGATCCGGGCCGCCTCGGCCGGCTCCATATCCTGGAAGTCCAGCGGTTGATCCGCTTCATGCCGAAGATCGTCATCGCCGTGGTCCCCGGCTGGGCGGTCGGCGGCGGCCATAGCCTCCACGTGGTGTGTGACATGACCCTCGCCAGTGAGGAGCACGCGATTTTCAAACAGACCGACCCTGACGTCGCCAGCTTCGACGGCGGCTTCGGCTCGGCTCTCTTGGCGCGGCAAGTCGGCCAAAAGCGGGCCCGCGAGATCTTCTTCCTCGGCTTTAACTATTCCGCCCAGGAGGCCCTCGAGATGGGGATGGTGAATGCCGTCGTTCCCCACGCCCAGCTCGAGTCGACGGGGCTTGAATGGGGTGCCGAGATAAATTCGAAGAGCCCGACGGCGATGCGCATGCTGAAGTACGCCTTCAACGCCGTCGACGATGGGCTCGTGGGCCAGCAGATCTTCGCCGGCGAAGCGACCCGCCTCGCCTATATGACTGAAGAAGCCGAGGAGGGCCGGGATCACTTCGTCGAGAAGCGACGCCGCGACTTCTCTCGCTTCCCTTGGCACTACTAATTCCTTTAGCCGACCTACAGTCCTGTAGCCGAGCTAGGTCCTACTGAGCTTAAGCCCGTCTCGTCGCCCGGGGGCCTGCGGGCGACGCCGAATAACTCGCATGGGCTTCTCCGCTACGCCGAGGGGCGCCGAGGCCGGGGGACTATTCCCGCTGCGGGTGCTGCCGGCGGGATGGTCGACATCGATGCAGGTCGATCACGAGAGTTCGGCCACGCGTGTGGCCGGGGTGACCGTCTCGCTCAAACAGATTCGGCGCCGTCCTCGGCGCCCCGGGCTCGGGAACCCCCGCTGCTAGGTGGGGAGGCGGACGGGCGGCGAGGAATAGCTCGTATGGGCACCGTCCCCGCGGCGCTGCTGGAGGGGCACCGCCGCACCGATGCGAACGGCTTGGGATCGACTAGGTCGACCGCAGCGTCGCGAGGGCGTCAACTTGTGACGCCCGCAGGGCCGGCAACCAGCCGGCGGCGGCTGAGACGGCCAGCAGCACCAGCGGCACCGACACCAAGATGCCGAGGTGGGATGCCTCGACGCCGAAGAGCATCGACGCGATGAGCCGGGACCCGAGCTGCGACAGGACGAGGCCCACGGCGGTCCCGATTGCGGCGAGGCACAGGGTGCGGCCGACCACGCGGCGTCGCACCTGCCCGACCCGCTCGCCGAGGGCGAGCCGAATGGCGATTTCCTTGGAGCGCTCCGCCACGGTGTAGGAAAGCACGCCGTAGATCCCGAGCGCGGCGAGCAGGAGCGCGACGCCGGCGAAACCGCCGAGCAGCGACAAAGTAAAACGCCGCGGCGAAATCGAATGCTCGACCGCGCCTTGCAAGGACCGGACGTCCCGGGTCGGCATCGACGGATCGACCGCGCCGATGGCCGTCGCCACGCCGGACTCGATGGCCTCGAGCGGTAGCTTCGAACGCACGACGAGATCCAAGCTCGTGAAAGCCGGAAACTGACCCATCAGTATGTACATCTCTTGCCCAGAGCCTTCTTCGATCGACAGGTGTCGAACGTCGGCGGCGACGCCCACGACGCGGAAGGAGGTGTCACCGATGTGGAGGAGGTGCCCGAGGGCGGACTCGCCCGGAAAGAGGAGATCGGCCATGGACTGATTGATGATCATGACGGTCTCACTCTCGGAGGTGTCGGTCGGGGAGAAGCCACGTCCGTCGAGCAGCGGAATCCCCATCGTCCCGAGGTAGTTCCGGTCCACGATATGGGGGAAGGCGCCGGCCAACTCGCCGGGTTCATAGGATCTGCCCTCGACCCCGAAGGACCACTGGCGATTGATCCCGAGCGGAATGGCGTCCGTCAGCGCCACGGCGTCGACGCCGGGGACAGCAGCCACCCCATCGACGACGGCGCCAAAGTGCTGGATGGCCTCTTCCAAGCTCTCGAACTCGCGGTCCGTGCTGATGGTCCACGCCGCGAGCTCTTCGACCTTAAATCCGGGGTCGACCGCGAGCACTTCCGCGAAGCTGCGGAGCAATAAGGCACCGACCATCAGCAGCGCGCAGGCGACCGCGACCTCCGCCACCACCAAACCTTCCCGCAGCCACAGCGTCCGCCGGCCGGCGGTGACGCTGCGCCCGGCGGCCCGCAGTGCCTGCGCCGACCCTAAACCCGAGGCTTGGAGGGCCGGCAGAAGGCCCACCGCCAGTCCAGCGGCGATCGCCGCGACGAGCGAGAACCCGAGCGCCGAGGCGTCCACCTGGACCTGGCTGAGCATGGGCAAGTCCACGGCGGCGGCGCTGGCCACAGCGGAGACCAGCGCCTTGGCGAGCAGTACGCCGACGACAGCCCCGCCGACGGCGACGATCAGGCTCTCGAAGAGCAGCTGGCGCAGCAGCCTCACCCGGGGGGCGCCGAGGGCGGCCCGAAGGAACATCTCGCGGCGTCGGCGGAGTCCTTTGGACAGAAGAAGACTCGACAGGTTGACGCAAACGATGAGCAGGACGGCCCCCGAAGCGGCGAAAAGGAGCAGCAGCGCCTCGGGGTGGTCGCCGGCGATGGCCGTCCTCAGGGGATCCACCCTCGCCGTCAGTCCCCACCGCTCCGGCTGGGCTGCCTTCAAGCGCTCGAGAATCAACGCCACCTCAGCCGACGCGGTTTCTATGGTCGAGCCGTCCGCCAGGCGGCCGATCATGGCGATCGTATTGCCCCATTGATCGGTTTGCTCATTGAGCGGAAAAGGGACGAGCAGGTCCACCCGGCGCCCCGGCGCGAAGATCGATGCGAAGTCAAATGACTCCGGGAGCACACCCACCACCTCACTGGGGGCGCCGTTGATCGTCAACACTTCGCCGACAATGTCCCGACGCGCGGCGAAGCGCTGCTGCCAGGTCGAATGCGTCAGGACAACCGCGGGCGTCGCGAGCTCACTGGTTTCCTCCGGCGTAAAGCCCCGACCGAGGGCGGGTTCGACGCCGAGCACGGACAGCAAATCATCGGTCACGCCGACGCCCACCAAGCGCTCCGGCTCGCCTTGTCCGGTGAGGATGTAGGTGTGCTGCGCATAGAAGGCGTCGTAGGCGGCGATGCCTTCAAAGGACGCCGCTTGGACCCGGAAGTCCTCGAGATTCTTCGTCCTTGACGTGACCGCGGAGAGGCCCCCTTTCAAGGTATTTGAAATCGCCACCAGTCGCTCGGGCTCGGCGAACGGCAGGGGTTTCAAGACCAGCGGCGACATGACGCTGAAGACGGCGGTGGTGGCGCCCACCCCCAGGCCCATAATCGCGACAGAGAAGACGACCAGCGTCGGATCTTTGCGCAAGGCGCGGACGGCGTATCGGAAATCGACGGCGAGGCCGCCGGGGGTCAAGAGGCTAGACATTGGCGCATGATCCTTAGGAGAGAAGCGGAAGCGGCGAAAACGCAGCAGGAGGCGGAAGAATGCGACGCTCACGGCGAGGGCTAGGGCGTGGCGCCAGAACCTAAAGTCGGCGCATACGGAGGACCGGGCACCACGCGCCCTGGCGTGTAAGTCCTCGAGCAGGTCGCCCACCCTGC
>JBCDKB010000038.1:0-29503 GCA_038747035.1 Acidobacteriota bacterium
CAGAGTCGCGCCATAGATAATCTTTACCGGAGAGATTTTGATGTTTCGTCGTTTGCACGTGTTGACCCTCGTCTGCTTTCTCGCGGCGTTGCCCACCTGGGCGCGGCAGGGGGAGGCTCCCTACTCCTTCAACAAGGCGGCGCTCAGTGACCAGCAGGTCGACGCCGTGCAGCTGCTCGGCGTCGACGTCGAAGCGCTGCTCGCCGAAGACGCCGCCCGTTTCGACAAGAACCTGGTCGGCGAAGCGCCGGCGCCGGTGCGTTTCGCCGTCCCCGTGGATCTGCGCGCCACGCCGAAGAGCGACGGCACCTGGACGCTGCTCGAGAACGGCTGGCTCTGGCGCCTTGACGTGCTCGCCCCCGGCGCCACCGACCTGAATTTCGGCTTCGGCACTTTTGATCTTCCGAAGGGCGCCAAGCTGTGGATCGTCGGCGACGCCACAGACCGCGGCCAGCGCTACTTCCAGGGTCCTTATACCGGCGCTGACGCGCGCGGGCACGGCCAGCTCTGGACGCCGGTGGTGCCGGGTGAAGCGGCCCAAATCGAGCTCTTCGTGCCGCACCGCTCCCGCAGCCAGGTCAAGCTCATGCTGACCCGGGTCGGCCAGGGCTACCGCGATCTGTTCAACAAAGGGCTGTCCGCGGCGCTGAAGCAGGGCAGCTGCAATATCGACGTCGCGTGCCCCGAGCGCGCCGGCTGGGAAGACCAGATCCGCTCCGTCGGCGTTTACGGCACCAACGGCTCGACGTTCTGCACCGGCACGCTGGTCAATAACGTCGCTGAAGACGGCCGCCCCTTCTTCCTCACCGCCGACCACTGCAATATCAGCGCGAGCAACGCCGCCTCGGTCGTCGTCTACTGGAATTTCGAGTCGCCGAGCTGCGGTCAGCTCTCCGGCGGATCGCTGTCCGACAATACGTCCGGCGCGACCTTCCGCGCGGCCGACTCGCAGAACGATATGACCTTGATCGAGCTGTCGAGCGTGCCGAACGCCAGCTACAACGTCTACTACGCCGGCTGGGACGCGCGGACGAGCACGCAGCCCCAGGGCAGTGTCGGCATCCACCACCCGAATACCGACGAGAAGGCGATCTCTTTCAACGATGACGCCCTGACCACCACCAATAGCTGCATCGGCGGCGGCGGCAGCAACACCCACTGGCAGGTCGACAACTGGGAGCAGGGCACCACCGAGCCGGGCTCCTCGGGTTCGGGCCTCTTCGACCCGTCCACCAAGCGCTTGGTCGGCTACCTCTCTGGCGGCGTCGCGTCCTGCAGCAACACCGGCGGCTATGACTGTTACGGCAAGATGTCCGTGGGCTGGACCCGCGGTCTCTCCGGCTGGCTCGATCCGAATGGCACCGGCACCCGCTTCGTCGACGGTCTCGACTCCGGCAGTGGCGGCGGCGGCGGTGGTGGCGGCGGCGGCGGCGGTAACACGCTGCAGAACGGCGTGCCCGTCAGCGGCCTCTCCGGCGGCTCCGGCTCCGAGCAATTCTTCACCCTCGAGGTGCCCGCGGGCGCCTCGGATCTGAGCTTCTCCATGTCGGGCGGTTCGGGCGACGCGGACCTCTACGTGCGCTTCGGCTCGGCTCCCACCGCGTCGACCTACGACTGCCGTCCCTACGCTTCGGGCAATAACGAGAATTGCCCCTTCGCCTCGCCGCAGACCGGCACCTACCACGTCATGATCCGCGGCTACTCGGCCTACTCCGGCGTCACGCTCGAAGCGTCCTACACCGGCGGCGGCGGCGGCGGCGGCGGCGGCGGCAACACGCTACAGAACGGCGTGCCCGCCAGCGGCCTCTCCGGCGCCACCGGCTCCGAGCAGTTCTTCACCCTCGACGTGCCCGCGGGCGCCTCGAACCTGGAGTTCGCCATGTCCGGCGGCTCGGGCGACGCCGACCTCTACGTGCGCTTCGGCGCGGCGCCGACGACGTCGACCTACGACTGCCGCCCCTACGCCGGCGGCAATAACGAGAGCTGCCCCTTCGCCAGCCCCTCGGCGGGCACCTGGCACGTGATGATCCGGGGCTACTCGGGCTTCTCGGGCGTATCGCTCGTGGCCAGCTTCGACGAACCGAGCGCGGGCGACAGCGGCCAGACGTTCAGCAACCTCTCCGGCTCGACCGGCAATCAGCAGAGTTTCACCCAGGTGATCACCACCAGCTCGAAGCTGACGGTCGCGATGTCGGGCGGTTCCGGCGACGCTGACCTCTACGTACGCTTCGGCGCCGCTCCGACGACGTCGACCTACGACTGCCGTCCGTATCTGAACGGCAATAACGAGACCTGCACGATCGATCCGGCCTCCTCCGGCACGTACTACATCATGGTGCGCGCCTACTCGACCTACTCCGGCGTCACGCTGACCACGACCCCGGAGTGAGGGTCGCTCGGCTTCGGCCGACGACCGACCACTAGGGTCTTTTTGACCGGCGCCTCTCCGGCTTTGTCGGAGGGGCGCTTCCGCGTCTACGGCTTCTTTCTACTCTGAGCGCAGCAGCGCCATCGGGTCGATGCGACTGGCGCGTAGCGCCGGTATCCAGGCGGAGATGAGGGCGGAGAAGCCCAGGATGGCGACGGCGCCGATATAGGTCTTCGGGTCGACGGCGGCGACGCCGAAAAGCTGGCTTTGCAGCAGCTTTGACGCCGCGTACGCCGACGGCAGGCCGAAGGCCAGGCCGAGGGCGACGAGCCACAGACCTTGTCGGACCACCAGCTGCCGCAGTCGCCCGGGCTCGGCGCCGAGGGAGAGGCGGATCGCCAGCTCCCGCTGACGCTGCGCCACCGAGTAGGACAGGATGCCGTAGAGGCCGACCATCGCCAGGGCGAGGGCTAAAGCGGCGAAAGCACCGAGCAATGCCATTGTGAACCTGGGCTGGTCGAGGGACGTCGCGACCAGCTCTTCGAAGGGGCGGATCTGTGAGACGGGGGTATTGGCGTCAAGGCCGCTGACGACGCGCCGCAGGTCGCCGGCGTAGGCCTGCGGATCTGCGGCGGTTTCGAGGACCACAAAGGCGGAGGTCTGCGGTACCTGGGCCATCGGCCGGTAAAGCGCCATCGGGGACGCTTCGGTGATCTTCTCCAGCTTGACGTCGCCGACCACGCCGACGACCGTAGCGAAGGTCTCCTGATCCCCCGGGAAAGCGATGCGTTTGCCCACCGCGTCTTCGCCCGGCCAGTGATAAGACGCCAAGCTGCGGCTCACCACCACGACGGGCTGGCCGTCGGCGCGGTCGCCGGTATTGAAGGTCCGGCCCTGCTCTAGCCGAAGGCCGAGGGCCTCGAAGTAACCGGGGCTGACGAGGAATTGTCCTCGAGCCATCGGCCAGTCCTCGCCGCCGCTCGGCACCGGGCGCCCTTCGATGAGGAAAACCGTGCCGTAGACCGAGTCGTCGAATGGGATTTGGTTGGAGACCGCGGCCCCCTCGACCCCCGGCAGCGCTTCAAGCTCATCGACCAGCCGGTCGTAGAAGAGCTGGAGCGACGTCGCCGAGTCGAATCGCGACTCCGGCGGCGCGATCGCCGCCGTCAAGACGCCGCGGGCGGCGAGCCCCGTCGGCTCCTGGAGCTGTTCGGCGAAGCTGCGGATCAAGAGGCCGGCGCCGATGACCAGCACCAAGGTCGCCGTCACCTGGGCGACGACCAGCAGTGAAGACGTTTGGCGGTGGGCGCGGCTGGTGCCGGAGCCCGACGATAGGTCGCGGAGGACTCTGTTCAGATTCGGGCTCGATGCGCGGAGCGCCGGCAGCACGCCCATCAGCAGGCCGGCGAGCACGGCGGCGGCGATGGTGAAGGCGAGCACGCCGCCGTCGAGGGTGATCTCTTCAAGCCGCGGCAAATCCGGCGGCAGGCTGCGGCGCAGGAGCTGGAGGGTCGCCCAGCCGAGGGCCAAGCCCGCGGCGCCGCCGAGGGTCGCGAGGGCCAGACTCTCGATCAGCACCTGGCCGACCAGACGTCGCCGGCCGCCGCCGAGGGCGGTGCGCAGCGCCATGTCCTTGGCCCGGCTGCGGTTGTGGGCGAGCAGCAGGTTGGCGACGTTGACGCGGCGATGAGCAGCACGAGGCCGACCGCCGCGAAGAGCAAGCGCAGCGCCGGTTTGACGTCGCCGACGATCGCGTCGCGCAGCGGCACGACCTCGGCGTCGGCGGCCCAGCTCGTCGGCATGTCCCACGGAAAAGCGGCCCGGAGCTCCGGCACCAAAGACTTGAATTCCCGGCCGGCGACCTCCGCCGCGACGTCAGGGGCCAATCGACCGAGGGTCGAGAGGTAGCCGCGGGTCCACAGCAGCCCCCAGTCCCCCGGATCGAGCACCGCCGGCACCCACGCCTGGATGCCGCTGTCGGGAAATCGCAGCTGTCGGGGCGCGACCCCGATGACCGTGCGCTCTTCGCCGTCGAGCGTCACCGCCTGGCCGATGAGGTCGGGGTCGCCGGCGAAGCGGGTGCGGAAGAGCTCGTCGCTGATGATCACCACCCGATCACGGCCGGGCTCGGACGCGTCGGCGTGGAACGGGGCGCCGAGCTGGGGCGCGACCCCGAGCACGTCGAAGAAATTCGCCGTGACCTGCGTCGTATTGACGCGCAGCGGTTCGCCGTCGCCGGTGAGGCTCGCCCGGTAAGTGTCGCCGTAGCCGGCGATCGCCGTATAGGACGTGGCGCGTTCCTGGAAAAGCAGGTAGTCGCCGCGCGGCAGGTTGCCCTCGGGCCAGACCGCCACGAGTTGCTCGGGCTCCTGGAAGGGGAGCGGATTGAGCAGAACCGCGCGGACGATCGAGAACATCGCCGTATTGGCGCCGATGCCGAGGGCCAGGGTGAGCGTCGCCACGGCGACCAGGGTCGGCCGTCGGGACAGGAAGCGCCAGGCGATGCGGAGTGCGTGTGCGGTCACAGGCGGGCCTTTCACCGCCGCAGGGGACGGGACTGAAAGTCGCAGGGGGTCAGCAGCTCCACTTGATACGCAGAAACAGCGGCGAAGATTTCTCGGCGCCGTCCGCGGCCGGGATTGATAACGTGCGGTGCCGTGGAGAGAGCCGTGGACGAGCCAGCGCAAGACGTCGGTCGGATTGACGCCACTCTGTGGGCGAAGGCCCTCGACGGCGATCCGGCGGCGCTGCGCCGATGCGCGGCGCGGGACGTTGACGGCGGCGCCGCCCGCCGGGAGCGGGTGGCGGCGGCTCTCGCGGTCGAAGCGCGGGCGGCGGGGGTTGAGGGGCCGGCGGTCGACGCGTGGCGGTCCCGGCTGCGCGAGGTCGCCGTGCACCAGCTGCTGCTCGAAGAAGCGCTGTCACAGACCGGCGCCGTGCTCGGCGACGCCGGCGTACGCTGGGCGCCACTCAAGGGCCTAGACCTCGGTCCCCGGGTCTATCCGCGTCCCGAAGCGCGGCCGACCTCGGATGTCGACGTCTTGGTCTCCGGCCGCGACCTGGACGTGGCCCGGCGGGCGCTGGTCGAGGCGGGGTGGAGTCCCTGGGTGAGCGGCGCGCTGGCGGCGCGCTACCTGCGGGAAGAGGGTTACGCGTGGCAGTCGCGTTCGCCCGGCGGCGCGCTGGTGGAGCTGCACTTTCGACTGTGGGGCGCGATGGCGCCCGACGCCGGCGACGTGATGATCGAAGACGCCGCGGAGGACCCGGCCCTCGGCCCGGGCGGTGTGCGGCTCGGTCTTGCGGACGCCTACGTGCTCGTCGCCTTCCACCTTTTTCTCGACGCGCCGCCCCGCCGAATCGGCTCGGTGCGGGACCTGGTGATGCTTTCCCGCGCCGCTTCGGACGACGCGGCATTCGTCGACGCCGTCTGCCGCCGCGCCGAACGACTCGACGTCCAGCTGCCGACGGCGCTCGCGGCGCGCTGGTCCGCCGCCCTGTGGGCGCACCCGTCGTGCGCCGAGGTCGAGCGGCGCCTCCTCCCCTCGCTGCGCCGCTTCGAAGCGCGGTGGGCGCGGGGCCTCAAAGACCCGCGCCTGGCTTCCTATCCGCGCCTCACGCTCGCCAGACACTTGGACCGGCGTACGACCCGCCATGGCCTCGCCCGCCTGGCGTGGCGACGGCTGTGGGCCCACCCCGGCATCGTTGATATGGCGTACGACGGGGATCCGAGACCCTTCCCCGTGAAAAGGGCGCTCTACCAGCTCCGCGACTGGGGGCTCCAGCGCGCGCCGAAGAAGGGCGCGGGCTGAGTCGAGGGATCGGACTCTGGGCCTCTACTCGGGCACGGCAACTGGGATATCGTCGCCGCCATGGCCGTTCCTTTCTTTCGTCCGGAGCTCCATGACGCCGAGGTCAACGAGGTCGTCGAAACCCTGCGTTCGGGCTGGCTGACCACGGGGCCGCGCACGCGGCGCTTCGAAGAGGCCTTCGCCGAGGCCGTCGGCGCCCGCCACGCGGTGGCCCTGAATTCCTGCACCGCCGGTCTCCACCTGGCGACCGTCGCCCTCGGCCTGCGCCGAGGCCAAGGCGTCCTGGTGCCGACGATGACCTTCGCCGCCACCGCCGAGGTGGTGCTCTACGCCGGCGCCGTGCCGATCCTCGTCGACTGTGATCCGGAGACCCTGAGCCTCGATCCGTCGATCATCCCGTCGACCCTCGAGGCCCTCGAGACCGGTCAACTGCCGGTGCCCGCGGACACGGAAGTCGTCGGCGTGATGCCGGTGCACGTCGGCGGTTTGATGCTCGATATCGCCGGGCTCGAAGCGGAGACCGCGGCGCGCGGCTGGTGGACGGTCGAGGACGCCGCCCACGCGTTCCCCGCCGCCTGGCGGGCGGGCGCCGAGTCGCCGTGGCGGCGCTGCGGCGCGGGGACCGCCGACGTCTCGTGCTACTCCTTCTATGCCAATAAGACGATCACCACCGGCGAAGGCGGGATGGTGGTCTCGGATAACGCCGAGCTCGCCGCCGAGATCCGCTCCCTCTCCCTCCACGGTCTCTCCAACGACGCGTGGAAGCGCTACACGTCCAAGGGGTCGTGGGACTACCGGATTGTGGCGCCGGGCTACAAATACAACCTGACGGATATCGCCGCCGCCCTCGGCCTGCGCCAGCTCGAGCGCGCCGAAGCCATGCGGCTTGAGCGGCAGGCCATCGCCGCGCGCTTCAACGACGCGTTCGGAGGGGTCGACGAGCTCGAGTTGCCGCCGGACTCGACGGATCGCGTCCACAGCTGGCACCTCTACCAGCTGAAGCTGCGGCTTGACCGGCTGAACATCGACCGCGACGCTTTCCTCGTCGAGCTCCGCGAGCGCGGGGTCGGCTACTCGGTGCACTGGCGTCCGCTGCACCTGCATCCGCTCTACGAAGGACTGGGCTGGCGCGCCGAGCACTGTCCCCGCGCTTCTGAGGTCTGGCGGCGTACGGTCAGCCTGCCGATTTTCCCCGGGATGCGCGACGGTGAGATCCGCGAGGTGATCGACGCCGTGGTCGAGCTCTGCCGACGCCATCGGCGCTCGGCATGAGCGGGGCGTCACCGGTGGCGTCGATTCGTCCGGGCCTGCCGCGGGCCTTTGAGGCGCTCGTCGCCGCCGGCGCGCTCGTCGCCCTGTGGCCCCTGCTGCTGCTGATCGGCTTGGTCGTTTGCTTGACCTCACCGGGGCCGGCGCTCTTTCGCCAGCAGCGGATGGGCCTGGGCGGTCGGCCTTTCGAGCTGCTGAAGTTTCGCACCATGACCTCGGGCGCCGCCGGGGCGCAGGTCACGGCGTCGGGCGATCGACGGATCACAGCGGTCGGGCGCATCTTGCGGGCTAGCAAGCTCGACGAGCTGCCCGAGCTGATCCATATCGTGCGCGGAGAGATGTCTTTTGTCGGTCCGCGGCCGGAGGTGCCGGCCTTCGTCGACCTCGAGGATCGGCGATGGCGCGAAGTGCTCGCCGCGCGACCCGGCCTCACCGATCCGGTGACTGTGCGTCTGCGCCACGAAGAGCAGCTGCTCGGAGCGATTTGTCAGCGGACCGGTGATGACACGGAAACGGTCTATCGACGCGTGCTCCAGCCGTTCAAGCTGCGCGGCTACGCCGCATATCTCGGACAGCGCAGCGCCATCGACGACCTGCGGATTATCGTCTTGACGCTGCGGGCGATCGTGGATCCTGACGCGGCGGATCCGCCGGGGGTCGACGAGATTCTAGAGAGTGCAGAGGGGGCGTACGATGCCTGAGTTACCGGAAGTTGAAGTCGTCAAGATGAGTCTCGAGCCGCGCCTCCTGGGGGAGCGCTTCCGCAGCGTCTCGGTCCACGCACCGGCCTTGCGTGAGCCATTGGACCGCCCGGCGTTGACCGCTCTCCAGGGCGCGAAGGTCGAGGCGCTGCGTCGCCGGTCGAAGTATCTGCTGGTCGACCTCGACGTTGAAAAAACGCTGGCGGTCCACCTCGGCATGAGCGGCCGATTCACGGTGGTTGAACCGAGCGAGCCGCGCGCCAAGCACGAGCACTTGGCCTTCGGGCTCGGCGACGGCTCTCGGCTTCGCCTGGTCGATCCGCGTCGGTTCGGGCAGGCTTTGGTGCTGCCGACGCGGGGGATTGAAAGCGACCGCCACTTCGCCCACCTCGGCCCGGAACCCCTCGGAGCGGACTTCAGCGGCGCAGTCTTGGCGCATAAAGCCGAAGGTCGCCGGGGCCCGATCAAGACGTTCTTGATGGATGCGCGGGTGGTGGTCGGGGTTGGCAATATCTACGCCTCCGAGGCGCTCTTCCGGGCCGGGGTGAGCCCGAAACGCTCCGTCGCCCGGGTGTCGCGCGCGACCTGGGACCGGGTCGCCGAGGCCGTCCGCGAAACGCTCGCCCAGGCGATCCACGAAGGCGGCACGACCCTGAATGACTTCACCGACGGCGAAGGGAACGCCGGCTACTTCCAAGTGTCCCTCGCCGTCTATGGCCGGGAAGGCGAGGCGTGCGGTCGCTGTGACGATCGGGTGCGTCGACTGGTCCAGGCCAACCGCAGCAGCTACTACTGCTCCGGCTGTCAGCGATAAGGGGCCGCAGTTTCCAGATCGCGTCGAGCTTCCGATGTCGAGAAATTCAGGGCCGTCTGCAAATTCGGAGGTGTTTTTACTTCTTTATCCGGTGAACGGGCCCAGTGCGCCCATAACCGGAGGATGAATGCCCAAACACGATGCCCTGTGGAAGGAGCTCCTGTGAGCTTTCTTTCCCGAATTTCTTGAGACCGCGCTGCCCGAGGTTGCGGCGGCGCTTGAGACCGGCAAGATCCGATTTCTGGAGCAGGAATCGCTCGCCGACTACAAAGATGGGATCCATGTCCTGATGGACCTGGTGGCGGAAGTTCCGACCCGCGACGGGAGCCCGCCGCTGGTCATTGTGCACACTGAAGTGGAACGCGACTTTGGGGTGGCGATGGATCGGCGTCTCTTCCGATATTTCGCGCATCTCAAAATCAAGTATGACCGGCCGGTGATTCCGATCGTGCTCTTCTTGCGCGGTGGTCCCGCTGGAGTCGGCGCGAGGACCTACCGGGATGCCTTCGGAGACTTTGTGGTCAACGAGTTCACCTACTGCGCCATCGGCCTCTCTCGGGCGGCCCTTGATGACTTCGTCGCGACGTCGCCCCTCGGTCCGGCGCTCGCCGCCTGCACCCGGGGCGATGACCTTCCGCGATATGAGCGAAAGTATCGATGTATGGAAGCGATCCTCGACGCCGAAGTCGACGATGCCCAGCGGTTGCTGCTCCTGAACGCCGTAGAAACGTATCTCGAACTCGATAAGAAACAGCATTTACAATATACGCGCCGGGTCGAGCAAAGCTCGAAACGCGAGGAGGTTCAAGACATGGAAACCACATGGGCAGATCGACTGCGAGAGACCGGACGCCTCGAAGGCTTGGAGACGGGGCGACTGGAAGGGACCGAAGCTGGACGTCAGGAAGGGGTCGCCGTCGCTAGGCGGCTTCTGCTGGAGCTGATGACTTCTCGTTTCGGCTCGCTGCCGGCCGCCGTCGAGCAGCGCTTCGCGGCCCTCGACGATCTGGCGGAGATCAGCGCCTGGAGTGACCGGGTTCTCCGCGCCGGCTCGCTCACCGAGCTGGGGCTCGGGCTCTAGCGCTCACCGGCCGAACGGCATCGCCCCGCGTGGGGGGGGGCGATGATCTAGGGGGGCGCTTCGGCGCCTCCCCGGGCGCCCTCGATGCCGACGCCGAGCGTCAACAGGGCGACCGGCCAGAGCGGCAGCAGTACGCGGTCAAGGGCCGTCGCCAGATGCCATTCGAGGTCGTGGGGCGTGGCGAGGAAGATCGCGCCGAGCGTCACCACCGCGGCGAGGAGAAAGGCGGCGGGGAAAAGCTCGCCTCGGGTCTCGGGGGCGCCGGTGGATCGCCAGCCACGGATTCCGCGAATGACCGACCGCGCGGCCACTGGCAGGGCCGCGATCCACAGCAGCCCCCAGTGGCCGGGGTTGACCACTTCTCGACCGAACGCCTCGGCGAGGGGCGGCAGCCGATCCAACTGGTCGGCGTTGACCGCGAACGGTTCGGTCGCCAGGCCCAGCGCCAGCCGCACCACGTGCCACGGGGCCGCGACCAGACCCGCGAGCAGCGCCGGGCCGAAGAGCTGGCGCCGGGAGGGTTGTGGCGTCAGGGTGAGGACAAACAGGGAGGCGAGGGCGAGCCAAACCAAGCCTTCTTGCTTCGTCCAGGCGCCGAGTCCGCCGGCGAGGGCGGCGAATAAAAGGGCGTCGCGCTGGCCGTGCCGGAGCCAGGCGACGGCGCCGATCGTCATCGCCAGCACGCAGAGGGCGAGGGTGAGGTCGGCTTTGCCTTCGGGGAGCTCCCGCCACACGATCGGCGTCAGGAGACCGCCGGCGAGCAGAATCCGCAGGGGCCACCGCGCGGCTCTAGCCCGCTGCTCGAAGCTGCCGACGAGCAGCAAAGTCACCGCGGCGACGTCGAAGGCCGACAGCAGCGGCAGGGTGCTGTGGCTCCACTCCAGGTCGGCGAGCGCCCCGATGCTCGCGAAGACCGCGCCGAGCAGCGGCAGGTGGAGCGGGTACTCGGGGTGCATGGAGAGGGCGCCGGGGTCGAGCCATGCGGACCAGGGGACGTGGCCGAGCTCGGCGACCGTGCGGGCTTTGAGGCCCCAGATCGCCAAACCGTCCCAGCCCAGGCCCGGCGTGCGCGCCGCGACGGCGGTGGCGAGCAGGCCGGTGAGCGCGGCGATGCCGCGGAGCGTCGGGTCGACGGGGGGGTGTCTGTCGTCGGCGTCCGCGTCGGGATCGGGAAGGCGCCGCCAGAGCACGGCGACGATGAGCGGAATCATCGGGGCTAGGGTGAGCGGCAGCCGGACCGCGAGGCAAACGACGGCGGCACCGCTCAAGAGCAGCTGGCCGAGCAGCCACGCCGCGGCGAGGCGGGTGGGTCCCCGGGCACCGAAGGCCGGCATCGCTCGACGTCGAAGCGCATCGCCGCCGATCAGCGTCACCGCGGCCAAGGTGACGGACGCGATCAGCGGGGTCATGGCGATCCGTCCCCGGGCCTCGGGGGCGGCGGCTCGGTCCCCAGTAGGCAGAAGGGGCCGGTGTGGTGCAGGACGAAGAGATGGGGGAAGTCTTCGAGGGCGCAATCGGCGTCCCCCCAGGCGAAGACCGCGGTCGCCACCGAAGCGTCGGTCTGCAGCTCGCGGGCGCGTGCGGAGAGCTCGCGGCGAAGCGTCGGCGCCAGGGCGTCAAGCTGCTCCGCGTCGTCCGGGGGCAGCAAGGGGAAGACCCGGCGCGGCGTCAGCGCGTAGCTGGCGCTGGCCCATAGATGGCCGAAGGAGGCCAGCCCTTTCGGACTGCGGTCTGGCCACCAGAGCGCCACCGCGACGTCGGTCGGCAGCTCGCCGTCGAGCCGTTCTAGGGCCAACTCGAGGCGCGGAGCCTCGGCTCGGGGTGAGAAAGCTTCGAGTATCGGATGGCGCGCCAGGAAGGGCGCGCCGAGCCAGAGGGCGCCGAGCGCGATGAGAGCCAAAGTGCGGAGCATCGGTCCGATCATGTCAGGGCCGGGCCTCCGGCGAGGCTTTGTGGCTCAGAAGAGGGGTGTCGCCACGGCCCGAAGGCCCGCCCGGAGCGACAGGTTAAAATGGACGGATGCTGACCCCATGGCTACTTATCCTCACAATACCCGCCACGGCCGTCGCCGCGGAGGTGCTTCCGCCGATTGATCTCGTCCGCGGCTTGCGGTCGGCCAAGATCGCCCACTCCGAAGGCGAGCACGCGCGCGAATTCGAAAGCCTGCGGGCCGTCCGCAGCGCTTTCCCCGATGACTTCTCGACGCTCTACGCCATGCTGGTCTATCACCGGGACCACGACACCACCGAGGAGCAGCTCAAGAGCCTCCGACAGGCGCTTGTCGCCGAGCTGGTTGACCCTGGGAAACGACCGCCGCTCTCGCTGTTGTCGCTGGTCGCCGCCGACGTCGCCGCCGACGCGGACACGCTGCGGTCCATGGCCGATCACCTGGAGCGCCGCACCCGCGGTGAGGAAGCGAAGGATGCGGGGCTACTCGAGCTGCTGACGTCGGTCTACCTCAGGCTCGACGACGACGGGGGCTATATCGATGCGTTTGAACGTCTCAACGCCGTAGAACCCACGGACCTTCGTCGCTGGCAGCTGCTGCGGCACTACCGGCGAAACGCCCGAGATGAAGACGCGGCGGCCTTTATCGCCGACTGGCTCAAAGAAGCGGGGCCCAAAGGCCAGCTGCGTACCGCCTATGTGCGGGTGCTCAGCCGACTCGGGCGCTACGATGATGTCGTCAAGCAGGTTGACCTGCTGCTGGCGGAACGGGAGCAGGCGCGGCGGGAGTTGCTCGGCGACGCTTTCAACCTCGGGACGGGGGCGAGCGAGCCGTATCGGGCCCACAGCGTGATTCTCGAAGCGGCGTGGAATCTCCGCGACGCCGGCGAAGACGCGGCGGCGGAGCGGCTTTTTCGGCGGGTGGTGGAGACAGATCCGGAGAACGAAGCGGCCGTCAATGCCTTGCTTTATCTCTACGGCAGCGCCGAGGAGCTCGACGCCCGTCAGGCCGAGATCGACGCCGAGCTCGCGGCCGAAGAGGACCCGTTCGCCCTTTTTACCGAAGGGACCGAGCGCCTGACCGCCGGCGACGCCGCCGGCGCTTTACCACTGCTCCGTCGCGCGGCGCCCAGCCTGCCCAAGCTCGAGGCCGCCTGGTACAACCTCGGCATGGCGGCTTACCAGACCGAGGACTGGGAGACCGTCGTCGAGGCGTTCGGAGTCGCGAGCGACCTCAACGCCACGCGCGTGCAGACGGTTTACTTCCGCGGGCTCGCGCTCGAGAAATTGGACCGGTGTGAAGAGGCTGTGGGCGCCTTGGAAGCGACGCTCACCCTCGATCCGACCAAGCACCTCGCCCACTACTATCTGGCGTCCTGTTTCCGGGAGCTCGGTGAGCTGGCGAAATCGAAACACCATAGGGAGCTCTATGACGCGAGCCGATAGGGGACAATGCGGTCCATGATCACCTGCTACGTCAACTACCGCATCGACCCTTACCAGCTCGAAGCTTTCGAGCACTACGCCAAGCTGTGGATTCCACTGGTCAACCGCCTGGGCGGGACGCACCACGGCTACTTCCTGCCCCACGAAGGGGCGAATGATGTCGCCGTCGCCCTCTTCAGCTTCCCGAGCCTCGCGGACTATGAGCGCTACCGGCGGGAGATGGCGGAAGACGAAGAGTGCCAGGCGGCCTACGCCTATGCGGAGCGCACCCGCTGTATCAAGAGCTACGAACGCACTTTTTTGCGGCCGGTGCTCGAGTCGGCGCGTCCGGGTCGCTAAAGCGGCGAATGCCCCGTGGACCGTCAGGTCTTGGGGGCGTTTGACCGGTGGGCTCTCAGCGGAGGCCCGTCGACTGGGCGTAGGAGCTATCCGACTTGGGCCAGCAGCGGCAGCCGCTCGCGGCTCGAGACCACCACACCACCTGGCTTTTCGATAGTGACGGCGAAAAGTGTCGGCTCTTGGATCCGGAGTTTCGGGTCGATCTCAACAATCACTTCGCCGGCGGCGGTGATGTCGAAAACGCCGCCGTCCACCGGATACTTGGCGTCTTGCTCCGTATCGAAGATCCACAGTTGATACTGCTCGACCGTCGGATCGTTGACCGGCAGACCCCGGAAAGTCATGAAGCCGCGCTGGAGCTCGGTCGACCAGACGACTTGGCCCGAGGCTTCCACTGCGGCGGGGTCCTGTGTGGACGACCAGTCGATGGAAAGGAGGTCGGCGGCGGCGGCGATGAGCGTCGCCCGCTGCTCCGCGATCGTCGGCTGGGCCGGCGTCGGTTCGGTTGGCGCCGTTTGCCGAGCTTCGATCGTCGAGATCTGCTCGGCGCGCGGCCAGAGGGTAAAGGCGGCGAGGGCCACTGCGGCCGCGACGAGCCATCCGAGCCACGGCGTCACTGACGAGGAGGATGGGGTGTCGCCGGCGGGTGCCGCGGTGGCGGGTCTTTCAAAGGGGACGACGGTGTCTCGGACGGGCGTGGAGTCTTCTGCGGCGGCGGCGTCCGCGAAGAAAGTATCTGCTTGGCGCAGGACCCGTTGGCGGAGGGTCGCCGGTAAGGGCTCGTTTGTGTCCACGGCGGTCATCTCGATGGCGGCGGCCGCCAGCTCGAATGATTCCGGGTCGAGCTCGGGGCACCGGGTGAGCAGCTCGGTCAGCTCGCGCTCAAGCGCGGGGTCGAGTCCTTCGGTGGTGCGTTGGACCAGCAAGTCTGTGGCTCTGTCAACTGCGTTTGTCATGTCGCCACCGTCAGCTTTTTCAAGGGGTCGCGACCCTGTTGTAGCGTCTTACGGACCTGGGCAAGACCTCGTCGGATGTAGGTCTTTACGGATCCGATCGGCAGCTTCAAATGGTTTGAAATCTCGCTGTGGGACATACCCTGGTAAATCGAGAGCATGACCGCCTGTCGCTCTTTGGGCTTGAGCTCCTGGATAGCTCGAGCCGCGAGGCCGGCGTCGGTGCGTTCTTCGATCTTGCCGGCGGCGACGTCGAGGACCAGCTCCTGCTCGCCTTCGCCGAAGGCCGTCTCCGGGCGCCGATCTTTGCGCCGGAAGAGGTCGATCAGCCGGCGGCGGGCGACCATCGCGACGAAGGTCGTTTCCGAAGCCTTCGCCGGATCGAAGCGGTCGGCGTGTTTCCAGATGGAGAGGAAGATCTCTTGGACAGCGTCCTCGGCTTCCGCGGGGGTGCGGGTATGGCGCCGAGCGAGTGACCAGACGAGAGACCCGTAGCGGTCGAGGCATTGCTCAGCCGCTCCGGACTCTCCGGCTCCTAATCGGGGAAGAATGTCGTCTTGCAAGTCTTCGGGCCCATCAGCGGCGGACCGGGGAGGCCGCGCCGCAGAAGAGTTGACAGATCAGGGGGTGGTCACTCGCTCGCGTCGGTCGGATCAGTTCGGGATCAGGACGGTGTCGATCACGTGGATCACGCCGTTGGAGGTGACGATGTCGGTGGCGAGCACGGTCGCGCCGCCGATCATCACCGCGTCGCCCTTGGTCTCGACGGAGAGGCTCTGACCCTGGACGGTGGTGTGGGAGTCTGCGCCAACCACGTCAGCGGCCATCGCTTTGCCGGCGACCACGTGGTAGGTGAGGATCTTGGTGAGGGCTTCTTTGTCCTTCAGCAGGCCTTCGACGGTGCCGGCGGGGAGCTTGGCGAAAGCTTCGTCATTCGGGGCGAAGACGGTGAAGGGCCCTTCGCCTTTGAGGGTGTCGACGAGACCCGCGGCCTTGACGGCGGCGACGAGCGTTTCAAAGGAGCCGGCGGCGACGGCGGTGTCAACGATGTCAGCCTTGGCGGCGTGTCCGTCGGCGATGGCGGTGGTGGCGAGGCCGAGGGTCAGCAGAACAATCAGGGCAAGGGTCAGCTTTTTCATGGTGCGGGACCTTTCACGAGACGTTCAGGAATGAACGATTTAACGGTGGGAAAGAGGAGGAAGTGCTGCCTTGGCCAAGGCTTATGGTGACCGCCGAGAGGACGTGGCGGGCATCGAACTGACGGCGAACTGTCAAGTGCGGCGTCGATGGGGTTTTCGCGATGTGGCGTCCTTTCGGATGTGAGAATTTTTCTAAAGACGCGGGGATCCGGAGGGCGAAGCGGTTTTTCCGACCCGCCCAAGGGGGCGCTACCTCGCGGCGAAAGCCAGTGTCTTCGCGGTCTTAGCGCACTCGAAAGTCGCCGCGGGCCCCCTCGGCGGTGGCGATTCGATACCCTCCGGCCATGTTCCAGATCCGTCTCGCCGCCTACGCTTTGATCGATGACGGTGCGCATCTGCTCCTCTGTCGGATCGCACCCCGCATCGCGAAACACGCCGGAAAGTGGACCCTGCCTGGGGGTGGGCTGGACCTCGGGGAGACCCCCGAAGGCGCCGTGATCCGCGAAGTGGCCGAGGAGACCGGACTCATTGTGGAGCCCCGGGAGCTGCTCGGCACCGATACGCTGGTCCTCGGCTCGGGGGCCGAGGCCTGGCACCACCTGCGTCTGATCTTTCGCGCCGAGGTCGTCGGCGGTGAGCTGCGCCATGAGGTGGACGGCACCACGGACCGCTGCCGGTGGCATCCGAGGATGTCCGTGGGTGAGCTGCCGCGGGTGACCCTCGTCGATGCGGCGCTCCGCCTCGCCGGCCCAGCGTGAGGCCATCATCGCTTCTTGGTACGATTCCACAACAGCTTTCAAGGAGATGCGATGAAGAAACTGAGCACGGCGCTCGCGGCGTTTGTGGCCTTAGAACATGTGGGCATCATGATCCTGGAGATGTTTTTCTGGGATCATCCATTGGGTCGGCGGATCTTCAATATGACGCCGGAGGTGTCGTCCGCTTCGGCGACGCTGGCCATGAATCAGGGGCTCTATAACGGCTTCCTCGCCGCCGGCCTGGTCTGGGGGCTGCTCCAGAATCGGCGGGATGTGAAGATCTTCTTCCTTGGATGCGTGGTCGTCGCCGGCCTCTTCGGCGGCTTGACGGCGAAGACGTCGATTCTTTTCACTCAGGGTCTGCCGGCGCTGCTCGCGCTCGTGGCGATACTCGCTTCACCCGCTGAGTCGGCCTGATCGCCCAGAGTATTTGCATCGCCGGGAGGGAAGTGGAAGCATTTCGAGATGCCCGATCCCCCTCGCCCCCCAGCTGACATCACCGCACTCCTCACGTCGTGGGCGGATGGAGAGCACGAGGCGGAGGAAGATCTGCTCACCTCCGTTTACGACCAGCTCCACGCGATGGCCGCGCGCTACTTGCGCGGTGAGCGTAAGGACCACACCCTGCAGGCGACGGCCTTGGTCCACGAGGCCTACCTGCGGTTGGTCAACCAGGACACCATCACCTGGGAGGGTCGGTCCCAATTCTTCGCCATCGCCGCCACCATGATGCGGCGCATTTTGGTCGACCACGCCCGCAAACGCGCCTTCGCCAAGCGCGGCGGCGGCGCCGTCAAGATTTCCCTCGATGACGCGGGCGACCTCGAAGAGGAAACGGCCGTCGATTTGGTGGCCCTCGACGAAGCGCTCCAGGACCTCGCGCGCCTCGACCGCGATCGGGCGACGCTGGTGGAGCTGCGTTTCTTCGCCGGCCTGTCGCTCGAAGAAACCGCGGAGGTTCTCGGGATCTCCCGGGCGACCGTCGTCCGGCAGTGGCGAGTGGCGCGGGCTTGGCTTTTTCAACAACTTTCAAACGGCTGACTCTCTTTGCGCTGGCTTCTCGCGTCAGTAAACGAGGCAGGAGGAGCCGATGACCCCCGAGGAATGGCAAGAGATCGATGCCCTCGTCCAGGCCGCGTTCGAAGTCGAGCCTGGAGAGCGAGCCACGTTTATAGACCGAGCCTGTGAAGGACGTCCGGGCCTGCGCCGCGAGGTCGCGGCGCTGCTCGACGCGGATTCGAGGGCGGATAGCTTTTTGGATCAGCCGGCTCGTGGGCCGGCCCCAGGGCACTTTCCGGGTGAACCGGGCCGGTCGGCGAGGCCACAGCCCGGCAGCCAGGTGGGTCCGTACCGCTTGATCGAGGAGGTCGGATACGGCGGCTTCTGCCGCGTTTACCGGGCCGAGCGCACGGGGGGCGAATTCCATCAGCAGGTGGCGGTCAAGATCGTCGATCCTGGCCTCGACTTCGGCTTCGGCGATGACACCGGCGGCGATATCGGTCGACGTTTCCGACAGGAGCGTTCGATCGTCGCCCAGCTCGAGCACCCGTCGATCGCCCGGCTACTCGACGGCGGCGAAGCCGACGGTCGGCCGTATTTTGTGATGGAGTTCGTGGACGGCGAGCCCATCGATCGCTACTGCGAGGCTCGGGATTTTGACCTCGCGGATCGCATTCGGCTGATGCTGAAGGTGATCGACGCCGTCGACTATGCCCACGGTCGTTTGATCGTGCACCGCGACTTGAAGCCGGCGAACTTGATGGTGAGCGTCGACGGGACGCCCAAGCTGTTGGATTTCGGCATCGCCAAGGTGCTGGAGCCGGAGGCCCTGTCGCTCTCCGCCCACGCCACCCGCACCGGGCTTCGCCCGATGACGCCCGCCTGGGCGGCCCCGGAACAGGTGCGGGGCGGCGCGATCACCACCGCCACCGACGTCTACGCCCTCGGCCTCTTGCTCTACGCCGTGCTGACCGGCGAGCGTGCCTACGAATTGGGCGAGATGTCACCGGCGGCGATGGAGGTCTTGATCTGTGACGTCGATCCGCCGCCGCCGAGCGAGCGCCTAGACGCCAACCCGGCGTGGCCGATCTCGGCGTCGAGCGTGCGCGGTGACCTCGACGCGATCGTCGGCAAGGCGCTACGCAAAGAGCCCGGGCACCGGTATCGCTCGGTCCGGGAGCTCGGCGCGGACCTCGAGCGCTTCCTCGCCGATCGACCGGTGGCCGCGCGGCCGACCACCCGGTCGTACCGCGTCGGCAAGTGGATCCGTCGCCACCGCTGGGCGGTCGCCGCCGCCGTCGCCGCGGTCACCGTCGTCGCGGCCTTCATCGGCGTCCTTATGGACCAGGCCAAACGCCTCGAGCTCGAGCGTGACGCCGCCCGTCAGGCGTCGTCTCGGGCCGAAGAGGTGAGCCGCTTCCTGGTCGATATTTTTGCCGAAGCGGACCCCGGTCGAACCCAGGGGCGCGACCTCTCGGTGCATCGGATCTTGGCGGAAGGCGAGTCCAAGATCGAACGTCTGCAAGAACCGGCGGCCCGCACCGAGCTGCTCGCCACCTTGGGGGCTGTCCACGCCGGACTCGGCGACGTGCCGTCCGGGGCCGAGCTGCTGCGTCGGGCGCGCGCCGAAGCGGTCGACCTCTACGGCGCCGAGCACGTTCGGGTCGCCGACATCGACCACCAGCTCGGAGACCTGCTGCTGCAAAGCGATCGTTTCGACGCGGCGGAGGCGGCGATTCGCTCCGCCCTTGACCTGCGAACGCGGCTCCTGGGCGACGAAGCGCCAGAAACGGCGACGGCGCGGGTGCTCTGGGGCCAGCTGCGCCTCTACCTCGGTTACCGCGACGAGGCGGACGAGATCCTGTCGCGGGCTCTGGCCGATCTCGACTCGGCGGGCTCTGGCCACGAAGCCGCTCAGCTCGACGCCCTCGACGGTCTCGCGGCGGTGCGCTGGCGGGGTGGCCCGGAGGCGACTCGTCCATTCTTTGAACGCCGGCTCGCACTCGCCCGAGCCACCTACGGCGAAGACCACCCCGAGGTCGCCGACGTGCTGCTCGATCTTGCGGCATATCACCCGGATCCCGAGCAGTCCCGTCTCACCTTCGAGCGCGTCAAGAAGCTTCTCGACCGCCTCTTCGAACCCGACCATCCGCAGCACGCGCGGTACTCCATGGCGCTCTCGAGGCGCCTGCTGTCGAGCGATCCTGAACGCGCCCTCGATCTCGTAGAACGTTCCTACACGATCAATAGCCGCGTTTGGGGCGAGGGAACCTGGACGATCTCGCTCGACCACGCGGGCTTGGCGCTGGCCCACGAAGCCCTGGGCCATATCGACGACGCGGATCGTCACTGGCGCCTCGCGGTCGAAAATGCCCGCCAAGGTACGCCGGTGACCCACATCTGGCGAACCCAATCCCTGGTCTACCGCATTCTCTTCCTACTCCGCGCCGACAAGAACCAAGAGACCCTCGCCCTCCTCGACGAGCTGGTCGAGATCCGCGCCGGCATGCCCCACGCCGAAGCCCGATACGACAGCTACCCCCCGGCCCTGCGCGCCGTCGCCGAAGTCCGCCTCGGCGTCCCCGGCGCCGCCGACCGGCTCCGCACCCACGGCGCCGAAGCGCTCGAAGCCGGGGGCGGCCAAGGCCCGATCGTCGCGGTCATCAAAGATGGACTCGAGGCTTTGTCGGCCGCCGATCAGGATCCGACGTTCACGGAGCCCATGAAAGCGAGCGACAGCTAGTCGATCGGTTGGACCGTGAGCGGGAGGTCGAGGCCGAGCTGGCTCATCACGAGGATCTCGTGCAGCGTTTCGAGGTCCCGGGGACTTTCGGCGCCGTGGAAGAGGACCGTCATGGCGTTTTCGTCAAGCGGCTCGGGCCAGTCGATATCGGCATTGCCCGAGGGCGTGAATCGGAGGATCCGGAAGGTGCCGAGGGGAGACGGGAGCTGGAAGCCTTGTGCCGCGTAGCTGCGGGCGACGTCGGCGTCGGGCACGATCTCGTAGCGCCGGTCGGTCTCTAGACGCGGCAGCCGGAAGAGCGTCTGATCCCAGGGGCTGTCGCCACCCTCTGTGGCGACGCGGCGGAAAGGATCGCCGTCGATAGTGCCGACCACTTCGGCCAGGATGAGGGCGACCACGTTCTGGGGCGGTGACCAGGGGCGGCTGGTGAAGAGTCCGTCCCCGGCCTGGCTATCAAGACCCCGGCCGTCGTCAGCCAGCCGAAGATCTTGGGCTTCGTCGAAGACCTGGCCTTCTGCATCGCTTTCGAGCAGCAGCCTCACTCCGGCGCGCGCACGGAGGTTGTCGATTCCCGTCGAGCCGCCCGCCAACGACGCCTCGAAAACCCAGCACGGTGCGCACTCCGGGGTGAAGACCAGTCGCGATTCGAGTTTCAGGCGACGGTCAAGGTCGAAGGAGTAATTGATCTCCCAGGCGCCGGGGGTGGAAGGGCGCTCTTGGCCGTCGACCAGGACTCTCCAGAGGCCGGGCTCCGGCGATTCGATCTTCGCCGAGCGCGTGGCGCGGGGCCGCATTTTGTGGTCGAGGAATCCGTCGCTGTCGCTGATTTCGCTGGGTGTGAAGGTCTCGCCGTCGGGGCGCACGACCTCGAGGGTGGGCACATGGCCCTCGGGCATCGCTTCCCGCCGATAGTGCAAGAGGAGGGTGAGTGAGCGGATGAAGACATCCGTCCGGATACCCACCTCCGCTGGATCTGGGATTGGCCAGTCGTCGGGCGTTTTCATGGATGTCTCCGGGACAGGATCTGAGGTCTCGGAGACATCATCGGATGGGTCGGGAGAGTCGGCGCATCCGAGAAAAGCGAAGAGGAGCAGCGCCAGGTAGCCGACGAAGGGCGTCGGGATTTTCGTCGTGACGGGTAGTGACATCCAAGGACTCCATGATTTCAACGCGGCCGTGCCATTAGATACGACTTCGCCTTTTAATCGTGACTGGGCAGGGCGGGCTAGTATGCGGCGGGTGTCGAAGCGCACTCGCGTCCCCGTGCAAGTCCAGACCCTCGCCCTCGGCCTGGTCCTCTGGTCCCTCCATCCGGTGCCGGAGTGGTGGGCGCTCGTCTTTGCGTACGGCGTCGCGTGGGTGGTTATGCAGTGGGGCCGGGGCCGGGCCCTTCGCTTCGAGAGCGAGGCCGCGCGGTGGGCGGTTACGGCCGCGGTGCTCCTGGCGCCGCTGGCGATCCTGTGGCGCTGGGGACCGGACTTCCGAAAGGCGGAGGGGCTGGTCGGCCTGGGGACCCACCTCGAAGATCGGCGGCGCCTCGAGGCGGATCCGGCTATCGCGCCGCCGGCGGTGTGGACGGACCGGCCCCAGACGTTCTACGTGCGGGCCCGGGGCGCCGCGTCGCTCGAGATGGAGCTCGGGAAGGAGGGGCCGGTTCTCCGGGGCACTGAAATCGGTCCGGGCCTCTTCCTGGTCGGCTATGACCCGGCGGTGGACGGCCGACCGCCGGGCCAGGGCGCGGAGCTCGATGTGGCGGTGTCGGCGGACGGGAACCGCAGTCGGCGCCGGCTGCGGCGTTTCGATCCGGCGCCGCACCCGCGGTGGTTCTGCCAGAGTCCGGAGTTGGGTCTCGCGGCGGCGCCGAGCGAAGAAACGGACGCCCTGATCCTGGTGCATCGCGACGGGACGATGTCCCACGTCGAAACGGACGACGGCCCGGTCGACTGTGCGTTCTTCGAAGTCGACGGCCAGGCTCGGCTGGTGGTGTCCCACCGCTACGCGACCCACCTGCTGGTCTTGGATCTGGATCTTGTGGAGGTCGGGCGACTTGAGCTCGGACCTTTCCAGGGGCGATTGGCGGTCGACCCGTCCGGTCAAAGCCTCGCAGTTGGCCTCGGCGGCTCGGATCCACGTATCGCCTTGCTCGGTGCCGCGGGCGCAGGGCGGCTCGAGGTCGTCGGGCGGATTCGACTGGACGGCGTGCCCGAGTGGATCACCTTCGGGCGCGATGCCAACGAGCTGGTCGTCTCGGATCGACTCGAGCGGAGCCTCCTTCACTTTCAGCGCGTCGACTTAGATTGGACCGCATCAGAGTCACTGCGTCTAGGCCGGCCGGCGGTGGCGCTCACTCGGAGCCATGGCGGGGACCGAATCTTCGTCGCCACGACCGACTATCGGCCGGACGGCAAAGCGCACCGGGGCAATCACTTCATCCAAGATCAGATTCTGACCGTCGACGTCGAGGCCTGGTCGGTGACCGGACAATTCATGACGGCGAGGCGTACCGAGCGGCAGCAATTTCCGGGCGGGCTCGACGCCGGCGTGTCGCCGATGGGCCTCGCCCACCGGGCCGACGGATCGATGCTGGTCAGCTTCGCCGGGAGCGAGGAGGTCTGGCAGATCAACGACGACTTCCGAGGCCCGCCGCGGGTCTTCGACCTCGAAACCACGGAGTTGATCGCGCCGCACGGCGTCGCGGACCTCGGCGACGGGGTGTGGGCGGCGAGCTCCCCCGCGGGCGGCGCCGTGGCTGTCTTCCGGGGCTCCGAACGCATCGCGTTCCACGGCGTCGCCCAATCCGACAAGGAACTCGCTTCCGCGTCACAATCGGCCGACGACCTGGCGGCCCAGGCCCTGTCGCTAAGGCGGGGTGAGCGGGCCTTCTACGAAGCGTCGCGGTCCGGCATGTCGTGCCAGAGCTGTCACCTGCACGGCGAGAGTGACGCGAGCTCCCACGATATCGGTCAAGCGCCCCTGCTGCCGACCCTCACGGTGCGTGGCCTCGTCGGCACATCCCCGTACCTACGGGACGGCAGCTTTCCGCGCATCCGAGACCTGCACCACGGTCTCGCCGAACCGTTGATGCGCGGCTATCGACGGTTCGCCGCGTCGCGTCCCGAAGATCTCGAGCGCTTCGTCGAGTCGTTGCCGAGGCGGCTCCATCCGGAGCACCTGCGCTGGCTCCGGACGCGGTCTGCGTCGGATCCGCTCGTCGACCGATGGCGCCGGGGAGCTCCGCTTTTTGAGCGGGCGTCCTGCTCGACGTGCCACCCGGCGCCGGCCTTCACCCACCTAGGGAGTCACCCCGTGCGGGCTCTCTTCCCGGAGTACGGCGAGCAGATGCCGGCGTGGGTCCAGCTCGATACGCCGTCGCTGCTCGGCCTCGGCGACAAAGGCCACTGGTTGCAGGATGGCCGGGCCCACAGTCTCGAAGAAGTGCTCGTCGAAGAGAACCGCTCGAATCGGCACGGCGATACGGCGGCACTGGAGCCGTCGGAGTTGGAGACGCTCGCCCGCTTCCTGGAGGTTCTGTGACCCGCCGCGGACGGGCGCTGCTTCGGGTCGGCTCGCTGGCGGGGGCGGCGCTGGTCTGGATCGTCGTGGACTCCCGGTCGGAGCCGTGGGAGCTCGGCCGGGACGTAGCTTTGCTCCGCGGGACGGGGTGGCTCGCCTGCGCGGCGCTCCTGCTCTCGCTGGTCATGAGCCCCCTCGGGCGGCTCCACGGCTGGTGGATTCTGCACCGGGGCCAGGGGAGCAGCCAGCGGACCGTCGTCGGGTCTTGGGCGGCGTACCGACGGGCGTTCGGCGTCGTCGCTGGTTGCGGCGCCGCGCTGCACGCGGCGGTGGCGCTCTCCACCTACCTGTGGACCTCGTGGCGGGCGCTGCTGGAGGTTCCTTATCTGCGTTCGGGAACCGTGGCGCTGTGGCTGCTCCTGGCCCTTCTCGTGACGTCATTTCGGGGGCCGGTCGTCGCCATGGGCCTCGTCGGCTGGAAGTCGCTGCACCGGCTGGCCTACGTGGCGGCGGCGCTCGTCTTGCATCACCTCTTGCTCGCCCCTTTTGCGCCCCGGGGGCTGACGCTGGTGGTCTTTGGACTTACGGCTGTGGTGGCGCCGCTGCGGTGGCTCCGAGCTCGCCGCGTTCCGCCGCGTTGAGCACTTCGACGGTATGGCGCACGGGGACGGCGTGACCGAGCTGTCCCAGGTGGTGTTTGATCTGCGAGAGGCAGCCGATATTGCCGCTGATGATCAGCTCGGCGCCGGTGTCGACGAGGACCTGCGCTTTGGCGCGGCCGAGTTGTTTGGCGATCTCGGGCTGCTCGAGGTTGTAGAGACCGGCGGAGCCACAGCACTGGTGCCAATCGATGCTGGGGCGTAGCTCGAGACCTTCGACGTGGCCGAGCAGGCGCCGCGGCGCGTCCCTCTCGCCCTGGGCGTGGGCGAGGTGGCAGGCGTCTTGGTAAGTGGCGACAACCGGGCTGGATGTCCGGGACTCGACGGGTTCGAGTTGGGCGAGGAAGGTCGTGACGTCGAACGCCTTTTCGGCGAGGGCTCGGGCCTTCCCCGCGTCGCCGTCGCCGGCGAAGAGCAGTGGATAGTCTTTGATCCCCGAGCCGCATCCGGCGGCGGTGGTCAAGACGGCGTCGACATCCTCCGGCAGGGCTCCGGTGAGCTGGCTGGCCTGGGCGCGGGCCCGGCGGTCGTCGCCGGCGTGGAAGGCGAGGGCGCCGCAGCAGCCCTGGCCGGGCGGAATGACCACCTCGACACCGCGGCGGGCGAGGACCTCGGCCGCAGCCGGCGTGATGCCGGGGGCGAGCACGTCCTGGGCGCAGCCGCGCACCAGGGCGACCCGGGCTCGCCTGCGACCGCGGGCGGGGAGCAGCGAAGGCGTCGCTTCGGAGGGCGGCAGCGACCTGGGCATAAGCTCGAGGGCGGCGGCCAAGGGCGCCGGCAGGACGCGCTGGAATCGTCGACCGAGGCCGGCGAATCTCGCCGCCCAGCGGAGAAGTCTGGGCTCTGTGACGGTTCCGATCAGCAGGCTCCGAAGGCCGCGCTCGAGCGCCGGACGCTCGCGCGAAGACTCGGTGTGAGACTTGAAGCCGCTCAGGAGATCGCCGTATTCGACCCCCGACGGACAGGCCGTGACGCAGGCGAGGCAGCCCAAGCAGCGGTCGACGTAGGGCCGGGCCTCTTCGAGCTCGAGGTCGCCCTCGAGTACGCCCTTCATCAAAGTGATGCGGCCCCGGGGCGAGTCCATCTCCTCGCCGAGGGTCCGGTAGGTCGGGCAGGTGGGTAGGCAAAACCCGCAGTGCACACAAGCACCGACCGCCTCGGCCATGGCGTCGCCGCGCGGGCCGAGGCGGTCTTTGGGAATGCGGTGCTGCACGCGTTCAGCCGGTTAACCGGATGGGCGAGCTCAGAGCTGCTCGACGACGGCGGCGGCGCTCGATACGCCGACGTCTTTGCCTTCTTCGACGCCGAGGTAGGTCAGGGTGCCGTCGTCGACGATCGCGGCGTAGCGCTTCGAGCGCTTGCCGAGGCCGATGGCGGTCAGGTCCAGCTCGAGGCCGAGGGCGCGGGTGTAGTCGCCGTTGCCGTCGGACAGGATCTGCACGTGCTCACCGGCGCCGAGGGACTTGCCCCAGGCGGCGGTGACGAAGGGGTCGTTGACGGCGACGCAGGCGACCGCATCGACACCCTTTTCACGGAGCGTGTCGGCGTTGACCATGAAACCCGGGAAGTGGGTGTCGTTGCAGGTCGGGGTGAAGGCGCCGGGCACCGCGAAGAGCACGACCTTGCGACCGGCGAAAAATTCATCGGTGTTGATCGCGTCGATGCCGGACTCGCCGAGTTGTCGAAGGGTGCCGGAAGGCATTTTTTGGCCGGTGGCTACGGTCATGATCTATCTCCTCAGGGGGGTGAAGTTTCGTCGGGTGGCGGCGCGCCTGGCGGTGGCGTCGGCGGCCTCGCGGATCCTATCGAATGTTCTCCACGGCGGCCGGGGTGGTTTCGCAGGTCCGGTGGAGGGTTCGAGGGCGGCCGCCGGGCTCCACCTGGGTCCTTGAGACGGTGATCCTCTCCTTCGGCACTTCCTGGCATAATCGATTCACCGCAGCATCGAAAGGGAGGCCTGCTTTGACGACATCGCGCGAATTACACCCTGAGGCTTTAGATGACGGCGTGCACTACCGCGGTTGCACCCTCTGCGAGGCGATGTGCGGCCTTGAGATCTGGGTCGGCGAGGATGGCGCGGTGGAATCGATCCGGGGCGACGCCCAGGACCCCTTATCCCGTGGGCATATCTGCCCGAAGGCGGTGGCGCTACAGGATATATATGAAGATCCGGACCGCCTCCGCCAGCCCGTGCGTCGCTTGCCGAACGGTGAATTCGAGGAGATTTCATGGGAAGACGCCTTCACGCTCGCCGCTGACGGTCTGCGCGGCTTGGTCGGGGATCGCATGGCGCTTTACGCCGGCAACCCCAACGTCCACAACTACGGCTCTTTGCTCTTCGGGCCCGGGCTCTTCAAGATCCTGCGCACGCCCCATCGCTACTCGGCGACCTCCGTGGACCAGCTGCCCCACCACTTGATCGGCTACTTGTGCCTCGGCCACATGCTGCTGCTGCCGATCCCGGACCTGGATCGCACCGATCACCTGCTGGTCTTCGGCGCCAATCCGCTGGTGTCGAACGGTAGTTTGATGACCGCGCCGGACGTCAAGAAGCGCCTGAAAGCGATCGTCGAGCGCGGCAAAGTCACGGTGGTGGACCCGCGTCGAACGGAGACGGCGCGCCACGCGAGCGAACATATCTTCGTGCGTCCCGGGACCGATATTTACCTGCTGCTCGGCATCCTCCACACCCTCTTCGATGAAGAGCTCACGGCCCTCGGCCGGCTCGAGCTGTTCACCGAGGACCTCGACCGCGTGGCGGCGCTGGCGGCCGGCTGGGCGCCGGAGCGCAGTGCGCGCATCACCGGCGTCGACGCGCGCACCGTCCGCCGCCTGGCGCGGGAGCTGGCGTCGGCGAAGACGGCCGCCTGCTACGGCCGCATGGGCGTCTCGGTCCAGGAGTTCGGAAGTCTGTGCCAGTGGGCGATCCTGATGATCAACCTGGTGACGGGAAACCTCGACCGGCCGGGCGGCGTGATGTTTCCGAGGCCGGCCGCCGATATTTTGGCGGAGAAACCGCGGGGCGGAAGCTTCGGGCGATGGCGGAGCCGGGTCCGCGGTCTGCCGGAATTCGGCGGTGAGCTGCCGGTGGCGAGCCTCTCGGAGGACATCGAAGCCAAAGGCGGCATCCGCGGTCTGCTCACCGTCGCCGGCAATCCGGTGCTCTCAACGCCGGATGGCCAACGCCTCGACCGCAACCTGGCGGGCCTCGACTTCATGGTCTCGATCGATATCTACATCAACGAGACGACCCGACACGCCGACGTCATCCTGCCGCCGACCTCACCCCTCGAGCACGACCACTACGACCTGGCGTTCCACGCGCTGGCCATCCGAGATACCGCACGCTATTCGCCGCCGCTTTACGCCAAGCCCAAGAACGCTCGCCACGATTGGGAGATCTTCCTCGAGCTGCAGCGTCGACTGCAGCCGAAACCGAAGATGGCGACCCGCTTCAGCCGCATGGCGACCGGTCGCCTGCAGCCGGCGGGCTTGCTCGATCTGCTCCTGCGGCGCGGTCCGTACGGCAAGGGCTTTTTGCCGGGGCGCGACGGCCTGAACCTCAAGAAGGTGCGCGCCGAGCGCCACGGCGTGGACCTCGGGGCGCTCAAGCCTTCGCTGCCGGAGCGGCTCTTCACCGCCGACAAGCGCATCCACGCCGCGCCGGAAGCGATCGTCGCCGACTTCGACCGACTCGACGAGCGATTTAAGACCCTCGTCGATGAAGGGGTCGGCTCGGGTTTGGTGCTCATCAGCCGCCGTCAGATGCGTTCGAACAACTCGTGGATGCACAACTACCGACGACTGATGCGCGGCAAAGACCGCTGCACCTTGATGATTCACCCCGACGACGCCGCGGCGCGGGGCATCACGGACGGCGCCTCGGTGACGGTGCGCTCCCGGGTTGGCGAAGTCGACGTGCCGGCTGAGGTCACCGACGAGCTCATGCCCGGGGTCGTGAGTTTGCCCCACGGCTGGGGACACGGTCGGCGAGGTGCTCGCTTGGAAGTCGCGAATGCCCACCCCGGCGCGAGCGTGAACGACCTGACGGACACGGAGCTTCTCGACGAGTTGTCCGGCAACGCGGCGCTCTCCGGGGTGCCGGTGACGGTCGAACTGGACGAATCGGCGCCGGAGCAGGCCGAGGTCGGGTCCGAGACCCGGGCGGCGGGCGGGTAGATGTCGTCCCCGCTCTTCCGGCAGATGGGCGATCGCCCACCCCGGTCCCGGCCGCTCCGCCTGCTCGTGTTACTCGCGTTGCCGGCGCTGCCGGCGCTTCTAGCCGGCGCCCAATCCGGCGCCCCGCCCAAAGCCCTTTCGCCGATCTTCAAAGAGGCCACTCCGGAATCCGCGCCGCGCTGGTCGGGGGAGCCGGTGACGATGTCGCTGCGTGATGCAGACCTGGTGGAGACGCTGCGCAGCTTCGCACGGCTCGGCGACTTCAATCTGCTTTTGCAGCCCGGCGTGCGCGGCAAGGTGACGGTCGAGCTCAAGGATGTGCCCTGGGACCAGGCGATGTCGGTCATTCTGCGCATGCACGGCCTCGGCATGGATATCTCGGAAGGCACGCTTCGCATCGGCACGCAGGCGGAACTGCTGCGTATGGCCGAAGAAGAAGCGAGATTCCGCCGTTTGGCGGGCTCGGGTGGCGCGACGCTCGGCGAAGCGGCCCGAGCCGCCGAACCGCGGCTGCGCGTCGTCGGTGAGTTGCGCTACCTCGAGGCTCCCTTGGTGGTGAAGCTGCTCGAATACGGCTATCTGAGCGAGCGCGGCGTCGCTCGGGCGCGGGGCGCGACGCTGGAGATCGAAGACGGTGAGACGCGCCTGCGCCGGGTCGCGCGGCTGGTCGCGGCCCTCGATCGACCGGAGGCTCGGGATGACAACCTGGCGGCCCTCAGGCGCCGGGCGACCCGGGCGTGGCCGAGCTCAGCGGAGCGGTAGCGCGGCCCGGGACGCCCCGGACCG
>JBCDKB010000039.1:0-29485 GCA_038747035.1 Acidobacteriota bacterium
GCTCGGCGAGAGGTGTGAAGGCGCATCGAAACTCCTTTGTGAGACTGGGCCCGGAGCGATCGGGCTTGGCGGGGAGGCCCTAGACGAGAACGTCCCCCTCGCCCGGAAGCGGGTGACGACAGGGCGAGATGGTGGTCTGGCGGGCTAGGCCGACCGAAATTGTGGATGACCCTTTAATTTTCGGCGATTATCGTTCTTAAAGTCAACCGAAATGGATCTTCATTGCTAACCTATTGCCCAACATGAAGACACACAAGCTGGTACTGGGGTACCGCTGCCGCCCGAGCGGCGGTTCAGCGGATGCATTTTTGAACCTCGTTTCTGTTTCGGGGCCGCTGGCCGTCGGCGTCTTGGGGCGAAAGGCCGTGGTCGGCGGCTGCTTGCTGGCGCTGGCCGCGGCCGCGGAGGCTCAGACGATTCATCACGGTCCGACGCCCGCGTTCGCCGCGCCCCCCGGGGCGCCGTCGAGCGCCCATACGCAGGCCCCCGACTACTTCGGGATCGGCCAGGGCTGGGGCGATCTGGACGGCGACAACTGCCCGGAGCTCTACGTGACTTCAGGCGGCGGCGCCAATACGCTCTGGCGCAACGGCTGCGACGGCACGTTCGACGATGTGACGCCCTCCGCCCTGGCTTTCACCGATCGGGAAAGCGCCGGCGTAGCCTTCGCCGACTATGACAATGACGGCGACTTGGACGTCTATGTGCTCCACCGTGGCGCCAATAGCTTGCTGCGCAACGACGGGAACTGGGTCTTTCTGGATGTCACCGCCACCGCCGGCGTCGGTGACCCTGGGCAGGGCGAGACCGCCGCCTGGGGCGACTACGATGAGGACGGCGACCTCGACCTCTACGTGGTGAACTGGTATTTCGAATACGACGAGAACTCGCCGCTGAATCGTGACGGCTTCTACCGCAACGACGGCGACGGGACCTTCACGGACGTCTCGTCCTGGTTCGATACACCGACCCTTGAACGTCCCGGTTTTGCGGCGTCGTTCGTGGACTACGACAATGACGGCGACCTCGACCTCTACGTGGTCAACGACAAGACCCAAGGCAATCCGCTGTGGCGCAACAACGGAGCCGGCTGCGGCGGCTGGTGCTTCGAAGATGTCTCGGTGGCCACCGGCGCCGATCGACCGGCGTGGGCCATGGGCATCGCCATTGGCGACTATGACAACGACGGCGACTTGGACTTCTACTACTCAAGCATCGCCGAAGCGGTCCTGCTGGAGAATCAGTGGAGTCAAGGGAATCACGCTTTTATCGAGCGCTCGATCGCGGCCGGCGTCTCTCCGAACGCGACTTCTTGGGGGACCGTCTTTTTTGACTACGACAATGACGGGCTGCTCGACCTTTACCTCGCGACTTTCAACGAAGATCCGGGGAGAACCAACCGGCTCTACAGGAATCTGGGTGACGGGACCTTCGCCGACGTGTCCGACGCTTCCGGCTGCGACGACAATCGGATGTCGATGGGCGTCGCGGCGGGGGATTATGACGGTGACGGCTGGGTCGACCTGGCGGTTGGGAATTGGGGCGACGGCTTCGAGCTCTACCGTAACCAGCTGGGGGACGGGCCGGCGTCAGAAGGCGGCGGTCAGTGGCTGCGGGTGCGGGTTGAGGGCGGCGGTCCCATCGACCGGGATGGCCTGGGCACCCGGGTGACCCTCCGCACGGACGACGGGCGGACCCAGCTTCGCGAGCTGCGGTCGGGCTCGAGCATCGGAGCCGGCGAGGAGATGGTGCTGCACTTCGGCCTGGGCGGCGCCTCGATCACCGGCCTCGACGTGCTGTGGCTCGACGGCACCGCCGAGAGCTTGCCGATCCCCGCCCCCAACCAGGTGCTCGATATTCGCCACCCCCGGGCGGGTGAAATCTTTCTGGACGGATTCGAAACCGGCGACACCTCGCGCTGGTTCGCTAGCGTCCAATAAGGCGGAGGCGGTCAAGGGCTCCCGCTCTCCCTCGGTGCGCTCGTCACCGGGGTGAGACGCGCCAAGGCGCAGAGCGGGACGCGCCAAAGGGAAACGCTCGCGGGTCAAGCCCGCGGGCGTTTCGTGGAGTGCTTTCCTTGGCGGCCGGCTTGCGGACGCCGAGGACGAGTTCCCTCTGCGTTTCAGGGCCGCCTAGCGGCTCTTCAGCAGCCGCCGAAGAAAACGGACCAGCTGCCGCAATCACCGGACTCGAAGCCGTCGGAGAAGATCTCCACCAGGGTCCAACCGATGTCGTCGAAGTGCTCGAGCGTCAAGTCGACGTCGTCGGTGAGGTCGGGGGTGATCGACGGCTCCATCAGCAGACTCGGCGTGGCGTCGATAGTCCAGTGGGAGATCGAGGAGCCGAGCGCCACGGGATTGGGCGCGTGGACCCGCAGGAAGCCGCTGTTGGCACCCGCCAGCTGGGTCGGGTCATAGCCCAAGGTCACATTGACGCCCGGCAGCTCGCCTTTGATGCTCGTGCCGACGGCCTGGGCGATGCCGATCGACGGGATCGTTACCGCCGGGTCCGAACCGCCCATCGGCGGCAGGCCGGTGGCCACGTTATTGGCGATCAAGACGGAGGTCGCGCCCACGGCTTGGGCGTTGATGACCTTGACCGTGAAGTTGCAGTTGCCGCGGTCGATCAGCGCAATGTTGCCGTTGATGGCCGCGCCGTTGGTCAGCGCTTCGCAGCCGTCATTGGTCTCGCCGACGCCGTCGGTCGCGAGCACCACGTTGCCGGTGATCCCCATTTGCGGGACGGCCGGGCCGAAGGAGGCGCCCTGGGCCGCGAAGTTACCGGCGATCGCGGCCGGCGTGTTGATGACCAGGTTGTTGGGGTTGGTCAGGAAGCCGTCGATCACCGAGGTGACGCGCGGGCCGGTCCAGACCACGTCCGGGTCGTTGATCGCCGACGCGACGCGCTCGGCGTTGGTCATATCGTTCCAGTCTTCGCCCGTTTCCAAGTCGCGGGTGAAGGTCGAGTAGATATCCGGTGAGCCGTTGAAAAGGGCGCCGCTGGCTTCGTTGATGAAGTTGGCGAAGCCGAGGCCGTGGCCGTACTCGTGGAGCATGACGGCGAGCAGATCGGTTTGATCGCCTTGGTTGAAGTCGAAGCCGTAGTACCAGCCGTCACCGCCGAGGCAGTTCGGGTCCGCGTCGAGGTTGATATTGAACTGGGTCGTAATGTCGGGTTCGGCGGGGTCGAGGTCTTTGCCGGCGATGGCGTTGGCGAGGGCGCCGTGATACCACGTGTTGGCGAGGGGCGCGTTGGCGAAGTTTTGGAAGACGACTGCGGCGCCGGCGGAGGCCAGCACCGCGCTCGTCGCGTCGCAGGCCTGGTCAGCAGTCTGGGCCCGGATCACGATCGGCACGTCGCTGATGATCTGGTCAGCCCAGATCTCAGCCGCGCGCTCGAGCACATTGACCCGCTGTTCTCCGAGGGTCATGCCCATATTGCCGGCGACGGGCGTGGCGGGGGTCGGATCGTTCAGGCCGGTGCCGGCGGGATCGTTATTGAGGATGACGACGGTGGCCGCCGGAGCCACGGCCGGTAGCAAGACCAGCGCGCTGAGGGCGAGCAGGAGCGGAAGAGGGCGACGCTTAGCGGACATCGGAATCCTCCTCGGTCTCTTCCGGCGTGGCGGCGAGCTTGTGGCTGACCACGTGGGCCGAGGTCGTGCACGTCGGGGTGATCTCACCGGTCTCGGGGTTGCGGTTGACGACGCTCATGGATTGGAAGCGGCCGTCGAGGCGAACGCCGATGGTGCCGTCGGGGTAGTGCCGCTCAACGAGGCCGGCATCCGAACGGTTCAGCGGATCCATCGTCGACTGCAGACGAGCCATTTCTTCTGGCGTCGGAGCCCGCATGTCGCCGGTCTCGGCGTCGCGCACCTTGACCAGGGCAGGCATTTCAGGGACATCGCCTACGATCGGGCGCAGAATGACGCCGGCTTCGACGTCGGCGACGTCGGGCGTCAGGGTGGGTGCTTCGGCGGTGGCCGGGGCGGTCTCGACGACCTCCGGCGCAGTCTTAGCTTGGTCGCTGGCCGAGGACTCGGCCGCCGCCGGTGCGGCGAGGACCAGAAAACTCAACAGTAGCGTTCCGTGGATCAGAAAAGATCGCATCTTCGCGTGACCTCACTCTCTCAAGAGTTGTGGGTTGGAGCATGGACGCCGAACAACGGCGACCGAATAAGTGGCAGGAGGCCGACGGCACATCGGCAACAGAAATCGCGAAAGGCTTTACAAGTACCTTATATTCGATCCGCCCAAGCCGCTAGATGCATAGGGGGACTGTCTATCTGGTTCCTTCGGAATGCGTGCCGCGCCCCCGTGCCTTAGGACGACTTCGTCCTCCGGTGGCCCTTCCCGCGACGCAGAAACGCCGCCGTCCCGCAAAAGCGAGGACGACGGCGCGGCTGAAAGGGCGTCGGCCCGTTCGCCGTCTAGCTTCCAAATACGACGCGCTCGCTCCGCAGCAGTCTGGCCAAGGCGGTGAAGGTCAGCGCCGTGACGGCGAGGGTGACCGAAGTGGAAATGGCGAAGCCCGTCAGGTCCATGCCTTCACCGCGCATCACCGAGGTCATCAGCTGCTGCTGGCCGGCGACGGGCACGAAATAAACCCACGTCGCGGTTTGCGTCTCCTTGAAGATCGAGATCACCACCGGCAGCATCGGTAGCAGAGTCAACATGCCGAGGAAGCCCTGGGCCTCCTTGAAGGTCTTGGCAAAGATCGACACCATCATCTGGAGCGCGGAAGCGAAGAAGGCCATGGGGACCTGGAGCGCAAAAAGGCCGGCGAGCATCACGATCGGAAGGTGCGGCGCGATGCCGAGGGCCTCCAGGGAGAAGACCTTGAGCGCCGTCGCCGCGGCGACCAGGGAGAGCAGGCAGGCGACCGTGGCGAAGAGCGTCACGGCGAGCCACTTGCCGCCGGCGATGGTGCGCGAGGCCAGCGGGTGCACGAGCAGCGGCTCCCACGATTTGCGCTCCCGCTCGCCGGCGGTGGTGTCCACCGCGACGCCCGCGCCGCCGAAGAAAGCGGCCATCAAGAAGATGAGCTGGAGCGTCAGCAGCACGAGGCTGGCGCGGGACGTCCGGGTCGAGAAGTCTTTGATCTGGACGTCGACCGGCTGGGCGACGTTCGGATCGACCCCGCGGACCATCAGCCGCAGGCTGCCTACCTGCTGGCCGTAGGCTTGGACGTGGCGCAGGACCCGCCGGGCGGCTTTCTCCGACGTCTCGAGGGAGTAGTCCGCAAAGAGCTCGACGCTCGCCGTCTTTGACGCCGAGAAGCGTTCCGCGAAGTCGTCGGGGATCGCCATGGCGACGCGGATCTCTTTGCCCTGGATCAGCGGTTTGGGGTCGCCTTCGAGCGCTTCGATCGCGACGCCGTTCGCCTCGAGGTGCGCGATCAGGTCGGGGGCGTGCTCCTGTCCCCGGACTTGTAAACGGATCTCGCTCTCGCCGCCTTTGGTGTCGGCGGCGGACTGGAGCATGAACATCATCACCGCCGGGCCGAGGATCGCCGGCACCATGGCGACCATGATGGCGCGCCGGTCGCGGATGGCGTCGATGACTTCTTTTTTGAAAATGATCCAGAGGCCTTTCATAGCGCCAATCCCTCCTCGGTTCCGATCAATGCGATAAACGCGTCTTCCAAATCGTCCACCCCCGCCTGCCGGCAGAGCTCGTCGGGTGAGCCCTGGGCGACAACGCGGCCTTTCCTCATGATGTAGATGTAGTCGCAGAGGGCCGAGACCTCCTGCATGACGTGGCTGGAGAACAGGATGCACTGACCGAAGTCGTCGCGCAGCCGCTGGAGGTGGCCGCGCAGCAGGCGGATGCTCATCACGTCGAGGCCGTTGGTCGGCTCGTCGAGGATGAGGTTGCTCGGGTTGTGGATCAGCGCCCGCGACAGCGCGACCTTCATGCGCTCACCATGGGAGAAGCCTTTGCAGCGCCGTTCGATCAGCGGACCGACCATCAAGGTGTCGCGCACGCGGTCGATGGCCGCCTCGATCTCGCCGCCGGAGAGTCCGTGCATCTCGCCGTAGAAGCGCAGGTGCTCCCGCAGGGTCAAGCGGTCGTAGAGGCCGACGGCGTCCGGGAAGATGCCGACCCTCCGCATGGCGCCGAGGAGGTCTTCGTTGACGTCGACGCCGTCGATCGTGACCTGGCCCGCATCCGGCTTCATCAAGCCGTAGAGGGTCCGCATGGCGGTGGTTTTGCCGGCGCCGTTCGGGCCGAGGAGGCCGGTGATGCGGCCGTCGGCGGCTTCGATATCGAGACCGTCCACGGCCGTCACGTCGCCGAAACGCTTGGTGAGCTGGCTGATCTTGATCATTGGGCACCTCCGTTGTCGGGGCCGCTCGAGTTGATGAAGAATGAAGGTCGGGTGACGTCGTCGAGGCACGAACCGTCGACGGCTTGGGTGTCCGCGGTCTCGACGAAGGTCGTGATCAGTTCCGGAGCGCAGCCCACGGGCGACACGTTGTGGCCGGTGAATGGGGCCGTGAGGTGGACGGCGTCGTCGAAGGCTTCAGCCATCGCGTCGCCCCAGCGCGGCGGGGTAATCGGGTCGCGGTCACCGGACAGGATCAGGGCCGGCGCACTCGAGCGCACGGCTTCCGAATAGATGGCCGGCGTCGACAGCGGCGGCAGGGCGTCGCAGCCGCCGCTGATGGAGTGCCACATCTGGAGGCCGATCCGCGGCGCCGGCGCGGGCGTGGCGCCGCTGGCCCGCGGGATCTCTTCGGCGCAGAAGATGGCGAGCTGCGCCCCAAAGGTCATGCCGCCGCTGATGGAGCTCGTGAGGAAGCTCGCGGATCCGAGCAGCGGGCGGTAGTCGCCGACCGCCGCTCGATGGATCAGCCACGGGATCATGCGGCCGAGCTCCGGCGCGTAGAGGACAGCACGCAGCAATCCGCCGAAGACCTCGCGGTCGAGGGTCGCCGGCTGGGGCATCCCGGTCAGCGGATCGTTGAGGGTGATGCGGAGCGGCTCGCCGCCGGCCGCGTCCAGCCGCGCAAGGGCCCTGTCGAGATCCCCTTCGAGGTCCGGAAAGGCCTTGTGGCAGGCGGCGTCCTCGGCGCAGTCCGAGAGCAAGCCGCCGAGCGCCCGTTCGGCGTCCTCAGCGGCGTAGAGCGGGGCGGGGTTATCGAGGGGCAGGGCGCCGTCCAGGACGACCGAGCGCACGTGATCCGGATAGCGGTGGGCATAGAGCAGGGCAGAGCGGGTGCCCCAGGATCCGCCGAAGAGGTTCACGCTCCGGTAGCCGAGGGCCCGGAGGATCTCGTGGATGTCCGCGTTGGCGATGTCTTGGGTGTAAAGGGAGACGTCGGCGTCCCAGCCGTCCGCGCAGGTCTTGAGCAACTCCCTGGTTTGGGCTTGGATCTCGGACGGCGGCAGGTCGAGGTCGAGGTCCGGCAGCTCGCAGGTGAGCGGGGCCGAAGCGCCGATCCCCCGCTGGTCGATCAGGACGACGTCCCTGGATTCGAGCACCTTTTCGAAGACCAGACGCGCCAAGGTGACCAGCGACATGGCGGCTTGCCCCGGTCCGCCGGCGAAGACCACGACAGGATCGTTGTCGGGCCGATCGCCGACGGCGGGCACGATGGCGAAGTGGATATCGAGCTCACGTCCCGATTGGGCTTCGCGGTCTTCGAAAACCCGGTGGGTGCCGCACAACAACTCTTGGCGGTAGTTGGCGATGTGGCAGTCGCGGAGCGTCTTTTCACCGCGGATCACGGCGGCGCGATCGTCGACGGTGCCCTGGGCAAACGCCGCCGGGGGCGCCGCGCAGAGCAGGGCGGCGGCGGTGAGCCAGGTCAGTGGAGTTCTCTTCATCATGGAAATCACCTCGGGGTCGATGGCGGTGATAGCGAGTTCAGGTCAGTGGTCAAGGCGCAGCGCACGCACTGTCTTGTGTGAATGTGCTGTGCATAAACAATATGCACAGTAGGTCCAGTTGTCAACACCCGGTTCATTCCCGATTCACGGGGGCGTGTAAACCCGCCGGTGCGGGGTGCGTATTTGCGGCTGTAGCTCCAAGAACTCTGCACCCCAGGGCAATGCTCGATATGGATACTCCCCAAGGCCTTCAAGCTCTCGTCGCGGACGGCCGCTACGCCCTTCGATCTGTGCGAAAAGACCTGAAGCTCTTCTCGCTGGCCGTGCTGATCATCGGTATCGGCGTCGGGGCCTGTACCGCGGTCTTCAGCATCCTGAGCCCGCTGATCGTTCGGCCGCTGCCCTTCGAAGAGCCCGACCGTCTGGTTTGGATCGCCAACGGTGATGAGGGGCAGGGCATGTCGAGCGTCACGTCGCGCACGTCGAATTTGCGCGATTTCAGGGAGCTCAGCCGCTCCTTCGATGGCCTGACCGGCTACTTTGCCTTCTTCGAATTCCGCAGCCACAACCTCATCGGGACCGGCGAACCGGAGCCGCTGGTGGGTGTGGACGTCGCCGGTAATTTCCTCGACGTGCTCGGCGTCGAGATCCTGCACGGCCGCAATTTCGTTGACGAGGAGTCGGTCTGGGGCGGTCGAAACGCGATCATCCTCACCCACCAGCTGTGGCAGCGGCGATTCGACTCGGATCCGGCGATCGTCGGCCAGGCGGTGACCCTCGGCCAAGAGCCCTACGACGTGGTCGGGGTGCTGCCGGAGAGCTTCGATTTTGCGTCGACCTTTGTGCCGCAGTCCCAGGTCGACTTTCTGCTTCCCTTCCCGATCAGCGATGAGACGGACGCCTGGGGCAATACGATCTCGATGATCGGTCGACTTTCCCCGGGGGCCTCGGTCGAGAGCGCCCAGGCGGACCTTGACGGCGTGATCGCCGGCCTGCAGGACGCGGACCCCGAACGGTGGGGCCTCGACGCGAAAGTCACCGGTTTGCAGCGACACATCTCCGGGCCGTTCCAGTCGGCCGGCCTCCTACTCGGCGCCGCGGCCTTGGTGGTGATGCTGATCGTGTGCGTCAATCTGTCCAACCTTTTGCTCGCCAGGAGCTCCAAGCGATCAGCAGAAATGGCTGTCCGCAGCGCCCTGGGGGCGTCCCGGCCTCGCTTGATTCGGCAACTGCTTTTGGAAAGTCTCTTCCTATCCCTCGCCGGCGCGGCGGCCGGGCTGGCGGTGGCTTACGTCGCGGTGCGCGGCATCGCCAGCCATCCGGCCCTGGAGATTCCGCTCTTGGCGTCGGCGTCCCTCGACGGCCTGGCCCTGGCGGTGGCGGCGGGCCTTGCTCTCTGCGCCTCGCTGGTGGTCGGCGGCCTGCCGGCGTGGATGGTGACGCGGCGCGAAGCCAGCGTGGTGCGCCAGAGCGGCCGCGGACTGACCGGCGGCCGCGGCGGCGCTCGCCTGCGCGAGCTGATGGTGGTCGCCGAGGTCGCCCTCGCCTGTCTCTTGTTGGTTTGCGGCGGGCTCTTGATCAAGAGCTTTTACAATGTGCTGTCGGTCGAGATGGGCTACCAGCCCGAGCGCGTCGTGAGCTGGAAACTCAGCCCGACCCGCGGCTTCGAGAACTCCGCCGAGCAGACGGCCTACTTCACCCAGCTAGCGGAGCGGGTGGCAGCGATCGGCGCCGTCGATGCGGCGGGCCTCACGGATGCGGCGCCGCTCGGACGCAACCGAACGTGGAACTTCCAGGCGCCCGGCCAGGAGTACGACGGGGAATCTTCCCTCGGCACTTTTGTGCACCTCGTCGATCACCGCTACCTCGAGACCCTGGAGATCTCGCTGCTGCGCGGCCGCCATTTCACCGCCGCCGACTCCGCGGACGGGGCGCCGGTGGTTATCTTGAACGCCAGCGCCGCCGCCGCCGTCTTTAACGGCGAAGACGCCCTCGGTCGCACCATCCAAGTGGGTCAAGGGGAAGTCCAAGTCGTGGGCGTCGTCGCCGATATCCGCCATCGCTCCCCGGAAGATGGCTCCGGACTCCAGGCCTATTTGCCGATCACCCAGGTGCCCGACTTCACGAGCCTCGAGCTGGTCGTCCGCTCTTCGCTGCCGCCGGACAGCCTGGCGCCGGCGGTGTCCGAAGCCCTCCGCGAGCTCGATCCGACGCTTCCGACCCGAGAATACGTCGCCCTCGGTGCCGTCTTTGAGCGGACCACCTCGCCGCGGCGCTTGACCGTGCAGATCCTCACGGGCTTCGCCGGCGTGGCGGTGTTGCTGGCGGTGCTCGGGATCTACGGCGTGCTGTCCTGCGTCGTCGAAGAGCGCGTCCGCGAGTTCGGTATCCGGATGGCCCTCGGGGAGACCGCCCAGGCCGTCATGGGCCGGGTGTTGAGCAAGTCCATGCTGCTGGTGGTCGCCGGTCTCGCGGTCGGACTGGGCGGGGCGTTTCTTGGCTCCCGCTGGCTCGGCTCGCTGCTCTACGGCGTGGAGTCGACGGACCCCGCGACCTTCGGCGCGATGGCCGGACTGATGCTGGTGGTCGGCGCCCTGGCCGGCTTGCTGCCGGCCCGCCGCGCCGCCGGCACCGACCTCTCCGTGGTGCTTCGAGACAGCTGAGCGACCGACGGCGCCTTAAGGATCGCGGCAGCGGTCCCTGAGGGGCTGCCGTCCGAGAGAAAGCGTCGGAACGTCGGGGCCCGGCGCTCGTCCATCCAGGCGACGGTCAGCGAACGGTCTGAGAGCTGAATAATCGCCAGGGCTTGGTGGAAGTTTTCGATGGCGGTGTTGACTTGGAATTGTTCGCCGGCAGGGGTCCCGGCGGGGTCGAGCCAGCGGCCTTCGATCCGGCTACCGATGGCGTCGCCTGACCCTTCAAAGCTCCGCCACGCGACCGGGCCCCGCCGCGCGCTAGCGGACTCTAGTCCTGGAGACGCAGCAGGCGCTCGGCGCGTTCTCCGCGGATCAGCGCCAGATCGTCGTGGTACTTCAGCAAAGCGCCGAGGGTCGGGTTGATGACCTCCGGCGTGAGCTCGTGGGTATCGAGGGCGGCGAGGGCGAGGGCCCAGTCGATGGTCTCGGCGACGCCGGGTCGTTTGTAGAGATCTTCGGTCCGCACGGCCTGCACGAAATCGACGATGCGCCGCCGGAGCGAGTCGTTGACGCCCGGCGCTTTGGCCTCCAGGATGCGCAGCTCTTTGCCGGCGTCGGGGTAGTCGACCCAGCAGTAAAGGCAGCGCCGACGCAGCGCGTCGTGGACTTCGCGGGTGCGGTTGGAGGTCAAGATCACGGTCGGCGGTACGTCGGCCCGCACCGGCGAACCGAGCTCCGGGATCGAGATCTGAAAGTCGGAGAGCAATTCCAGCAGGAAGGCTTCGAATTCCTCGTCGGCGCGGTCGAGCTCGTCGATCAGCAGGACCGGCGGCGTGCCCTGTCGGGAGAGCTCGAGGGCCTCGAGCAGCGGACGGCGGAGCAGGAAGCGGGGCTGGTAGAGGCCGCGCTCCAGCCCCTCGAGGTCCTGCGCCGGGGCGTCGCCGGCCCCCGCCTCGAGCAGGCGGATATGGAGGAGCTGGCGCGAATAGTCCCATTCGTAAAGGGCCGACTGCTGGTCGAGTCCTTCGTAGCACTGGAGGCGCAGGAGGGGGACGCCGCGGAGGGCGGCGACAGCCTTCGCCACTTCGGTCTTTCCGACGCCGGCTTCGCCTTCGAGCAACAGCGGTTTACCGAGCCGCAGCGCCAGGAAGATCGCCGTGGCGAGCTCGACGTCGGCGAAATACCGGGCCTCCGCCAAGCGCGCTTGCAGCGCGTCGACGGAAGCCGGCAATTCAATCGCGGGAACGGCTTCGCTCATCCGCGGCGGTCGCGGGCGACCTTCAAGGCGCGCTTGCCGTAGACCGAGGCCAGGTCTTCGCGTAGGAAGTGAACGGGGAGGCGTCGAGACTCGACCTCCTTCTGATGGCGGGTGCCGTCAACTTCGACCGAAATGCGGTGGCCCATCGATACCGTCCTCCTGGTGCAAACGCACGGGTTACCAAGGCCTTTGGGTCCGCAGCGGAGCCGGGGTGCACGACCAGCCACGGCGATTCCGAACCGAATTCGGAATCCAGCCTTAAAGGGTGGTGTCCTAAGAAAATAGATGGGGCCAGGATATCACGCCAATCCCAGGGCGCCGCGGGCCGCTGGACCCCGGATGGAGCCCAGCGAATGTCGCAAAAACGGCGGGTCGGGGCGGACGGCCCCGACCTCCCGGGGGGTGCTACCTGAGGAAGTAGGCGAGCTCTTCGAGGAAGATCAGCAGGTCGACGTTTTTGACCCGGGCCCCCGGGTTCTCGATGACGTTGACCGGAGCAAAATTCAAGACGGCCCGAATACCGACGTCGGCGAGGGCTTGATAATTCTCTTGCGCGGCTTCCGCCGGGACCGCCAAGATCCCCATCTCGACGTTTTCGGCCTCGACGATCGCCGCCAGCTCAGCGGCGTCTTGGACCTCGAGCTCGCCGACGGCGGAACCGATGCGTGTCGGGTCGTTATCCACCAAAGCGACGACCTTGAAGCTCCCCGAATTGAGGCCCGGAAAGCGGGCTAAGGCGGTGCCGATATTTCCGGCGCCGACGATCACGGCCCGATGCTCTTTCTCCAGACCGAGGAGATTCTCGAGGCGCTGCCTTAGCGTCTTGACTTCATAGCCGACGCCGCGGATGCCGAGCTCGCCGAATTGGGCGAGGTCTTTGCGGATCTGCGCCGCCGAGAGACGAAACCGCCGAGCCATTTCGCGTGATGAGATGCGGGCGACTCCCTCCCGCTGCAGCAGCCGCAGACCGCGCAGGTACACGGAAAGGCGGTTGAGCGTCAGGGGCGAGATGTCGGGGGTCGTGGTCGTCGTCGTAGGCATCGCAGGGGGATCGGAGGGCAAGCCGGCTTCGAGGTCATATACGGCCGTGTCGGCGGGGGGATTCTTCCACAAACCAAGGTGGGCAGAAAAAACGCCGCCGAGACGCGGCCAGCCGAGTTCCCTCGGGGCGGTGGCGCCGTGGTACCATCCGCGCGCCATGAGTGACGCCCACGCCGAGCTAAAGAGCCGCATTCGCAACACCATCGTCGACCGCTTGAAACTAGAGGTCGCAGCTTCTGACATCAATGACGCCGCTCCGCTTTTTGGTGACGAAGGCCTCGGACTCGATTCGATCGACGCCTTGGAGCTCGTGCTCGGAATCGAGCAGGAATTCGGGGTTCGCATCGAGGACGAAGAGGTCGGTTCGAAGGCCCTAGCCTCCGTCGAAAGTCTAGCCGAGTTCATCGCCTCCCAGTCTTCGGACTAGACGGTTTCATGCTGCCGCAGAAGTTTCCCTTCGCTTTCCTCGACCGGGAAGGCGACGAGAACGGCGTGCCCGTCCAGTTGGCCGCCACCGGCCGCGTCGGCCGCGGAAGACCGCTGGCCCAAGGGCTGGCGCTTGAGATTCTCGCCCAGGCGGCCTTGGTCCAGCTGGTCCGACCGGCGGGCCCCGACGGGGCCCAGCCCGGAGGCGCCGGGGGTGGCGAGACCAAGAAGCAGCCGGCGATCGGCGGTTTTGACGACGTCCACTACGCGGAGGCGTGGGCCCGGCATCCGCCACTTCCCGGAGAAACGCTGCGCGCCCAGACCGAGTTGCTGGGGCGTTTCGGGCCGATGCTCAAAGTCAAAGCCAGGCTCTACCGGGACGAGGCCGAAATCGTGTCGGCGACGCTTTTGCTCGTCTCCGGCTAGCGCCCGGTAGACCCCCGGCTCGTCTTCTTTTGGCTCTTCAGCTGGCGGCCGCCGGCGGGCGGTTGGGCCTGGATGCCGGGCCTGCGCCCGGCGCCCGTCGGGCGGTGGTGCTGAAATTGCAGGACTGGAAGGGCGTGTCGACCCTCTTCCACGCCGACCTGTGCCTTGGGGCTGCACCGCAGCCCCGATGTGCGGCGCTAGCCCGACGTTTTGCACGGGCTTTTCGCTGGGATCGCGGTCGAGACAATTCTCCCTGCCGGGGAGTTTCTCCTACTTTTATTCGGGTTTGCGCGGGCGCCAGCGGAGGGGCTCGGGCCCCCTGCGGGTCGCCGACCGCATGATCTTTCTGGCTGTCAGAAACATCAAGAATTAGGCCTCCGTGGCCTTCACCAAAGTATTTACAACGTGTGTTTCGACGGAGATTTGGGATGCGTACTTGCAAACCGTGGGTCTGGGCTGTTCTTTTTTTCGTGCTTTCCTTGGCGCCGGCCCTAGTGGCCCAGACGCCGGCGGTCTCGACGAGCCCGAGCCTGCCGCTTGATACGTTCGCCGGTGAGGGGTTCTGCTTTGCGGCGACATTCACCAACGTTGGGCCGCCGGGATTCGAGCCCTATCTGCTCGTCACCCTGCCGCCCGGGGTGAGCTTCGACTCCGCCATGGCCCTCGGCGGCGGCGGGGGCAGCGTGGTGGGGACCTTTGGGCCCACGGGGGTGCTCACCGATCCGATCTCAGGGAGCGTCGTCAGCGGTCCGGTCGACGGGACACTCGTCCTGATCTCACTGCCGATTGGATCCGTTGTCGCGGGTGGACCGCTGCTTGAGGTCGAAGTGTGCGCCACGCTGGACCCGACGGTGACGATCGGCGTGCCGCTCGACGTCACGGTGACGCCCGCCTTTGGGCTCGGAGATACGGCGACGGGGGATAACGGCCCGATCATCGGGACGCCCGAGACGTCGACGGTGACGCCCGTGCTGGCCTTGCTCGAGAAGCGACTCACGGCGCCGGAGGCCGAACGTCCCCCGGGACCGACCTGGCCATTTGAGTACGTACTCGAGCTCGATATCGCCAATGGCTCGACGCTCGACAGCGTGGTGCTCGCCGACGTGCTGCCGCCGGAAATCCAGTGGACAGGCGGCGCCATCTTGACGAACCCCGCCATGTGCGCGGTCACCGACCCCACCGCGCCGCCGACGCCCGGCGGAGCGGTCTCGGTGGACTGCGGCTCAGTAACCGGCGCTATCGGTGCCCCCGATGTCCAAGTGCGGATTCCGGTCTATGTCACCGACATCTTGGACGAGACCGGCTGCGGCACCCAGACGCTGATCAATACGGCGACCGCGGATTTTGACTTCATGGGCCTGGCGTCGCCGACGCTCATGGCGAGCGATGACGGCCTGCTGGTCACCCACGCCGCGGTGCAAAAAGGGGCCTTCCCTGGCGGCGTCACGCCCGGGCAGACCGTGAACTACACGCTCAACTTTCAAGTGTCCGATGTCGCGACGGCCAACGATTTTGTGGTGACGGACATCGTGCCCGACGGCATGACCTTCGGGTCGACGACATCGCTCAACGTCGGCGGCGGGCCCCTGTCGATCACGCCGACGGTCGTCGTGGACAGTCCGGGGCCGGGCGAGACGACGGTGGTCTGGGACATCGCAGCGGTCGCCGGCCCCCTACCGCCGGGCACCGACGTGACCCTGGGCTATACGACCGTCGTTGACCAGACCTACGACCCCGCCGGCGCCAACCTCGGGGCCCCGGTTCGGGCCCAGGACCCCCTGAGCAACGCCGCTGAGCTGAGCTACGGTCTGGCCGGGGGCGCCTCGGCGTGCGCGAATAGCACCGCTTCGACGGTGCAGGTGCTGCCGGTGCAGATCACCAAGGACTTGGTGGCGCCGCTCCCCGAACCCAGTCAGTTCATGCCCGGGGAGACTTTGACGTTCCGGCTCTCGATGACCGTCCCGTCCGGCGACGTGCAGGGCGTGCAATTCACCGACTTCTTGCCGCTGCCGGTGTTCGACGTCGCCGATTTCACGCCGGCGACAGACGCTGTCCTAGGGCCGACGGACAGCGGCGATTCGACGCCGATAGTCACCACCGACCCCGGCACCAACTCGATCGTCGTCGACTGGGCCGACGTCACCGTGTCGCCGACGCGCGCGGTGACGCTGGCGATCGACATCACGGTCACGGTCAGCGACGATCCTTTCGCCGACGGGCTTTCGCTGACCAATATCCTCCAAGCTTCAAGTGCCAACACCCCGGGTGAAGTGCTCAGCGCGACGGATCCCGTTCAGATCAACGTCGGCGCGCCGGTGGTGGTGCTGACCAAAGGGGTTTCGGCGACATCCGGCACCGGATCGATCATTCCAGCTCCGACGGCGCCGGTGGACGGCGACCTGTCGGATGCCGACGCCGGGGACACGGTGACGTACGTCCTGACGGCTGAGAACCAAGGATCCGAGCCGGCATTCCAAGTGACCTTCACCGACACCCCGCCGTCCGGTCTTACGGGCTGTGCGGTGGACAGCGTGACTGACGGCTCAGGGACGCCGATCGCGACCACCGGCGACCTGACGTCGGGGCTGCTGCTCGGCGCTCCGCTCGCAGAAAACGACGACAACCCGGCGGGCGGCGGTCCTCCGTTCGGCGCCGAGACCGCCCTGGTGACCTTGACCTGTACGGTGGCGAGCAGTGTCGAGCCGGGCCAGGTCGAGACCAATTCAGCGTCGGTGACCTGGGCTTCCTCGGCGACCTCGGGGTCGAGCTTTCCGCCGGTGAGCGACGATGCCACCGTGACCGTGGCCCGTCCGTCGGTGAGCAAGGTCATCGCCGGCGTCAGCCCGGGCTACCGGGCTTCGGCCCCGTTCGGTAATAACGAGCCGGTCCACATCGGCGAGATCGTGACTTATGCCGTGACGGTCGAAGTGCCCGAGGGCGTCACCGAGAGTGCGCTGCTCTTCGACCAGCTCGACGCCGGTCTGGCCTTCGTCGACGTGGTGTCGATCGTCGCTGACGCCGGTCTCTCGACCGACGCCGCCGGCGGCTTCCCCGGCGTCGCCGCTGCGGCTTCCATTACCGCGACCAACGGGGCGACCCAGAATCAGGACCGCCGCCTGACGCTGGATTTCGGCACGCTCACATCCGCCCCCGATAACGACGCCACCAACAATACGCTCGCGATCACTTACCGCGCAGTGGTGCTGAACTGGTCGAATAACAATCGCTTCGACCGTCGCAACAATCGGGCGGATTGGCGTTTCTCAGCGCCCGGCGGCGGACCGACGCAGCAGATCCGGGTCACGGCTCCCAATGTGCGTATTCACGAGGCGGAGCTCGACGTCATGAAGACCACGTCGCCGACCTTCGGAGACGCCGGCGACACCATCCGCATCACCCTCTCCCTGGGCCATACGGGGCCGTCAAACGCCGATGCCTTCGACGTGTCTCTGCTCGATGTCCTGCCGGCGGGGGTGAGCTTCGCCGGGGGCTTGGCCGTGGAGGCGGGCTGCACGGCGGTGCCGACGACCGGTCCGACGGAATCCGGCGGCACCATTTCGGCGGCCTGGACGCGCTTTGACGACGGCGAGACCTGCGAGGTCGGCTTCGACGTGACCCTCGACTCGGGGGTGAGCGCCGGGACGGTCATCGAGAATTGCGCGGATGTGGAGTGGGAGAGCCTGTCGGCCGCCGACCAGCCGTTGCCCTCGGCGCTGAGCAATACCCTGTCGGCGGAGCGTACCGGCGATCCGACGGACCCCGGCGGCGCCGCCAACATCTACTTCGATATGGATTGCGCCGAAGTCATGGTCAACGACGTGGCCCTCACGAAGACGCTCATGACGTCTTCGGAGGCACACACGGTGACCTCCGAAGTTCGGGGCGGCGTCGCCGACCTGACGATCGGCGAAGAGATGACTTTCGAGCTGATCGTGACGCTGCCGGAAGGCTCGACGCCGCAACTTGTGGTGACAGACTCCCTGCCCTTTGCGCCCGCGGTGCTCGAGGCGACTGCGGTGCGCGTCGCGACGGTGGGCGGTCAGATCACCCTGCCCGGCGCCCCCGCCACGTCGCTCGCCGACAACAACCTCGGCGACGGCGTGAACGACACGGTCGTGGTCGACTTCGGAGGTCCGGTTACCAATGCCGCCGACGGCAGTCTCGGCCCCGGGGATCGGATCGTGATCGAGATCGACGCGGTGGTCCTGGACGTGCCGGCCAACGAAAGTGGCGACGAGATCGCCAACTCCGCCCTGGTGCAATTCGGCCCGGGCCTCGACGGCGGCGACGCTTTGCCGCTGGATATCGTCGAGCCGGACCTGCTCGTCACGAAGACCGGCGACCTGGCGAACGGCGAAGCCGGCGATACCGTGGTCTTCACCATCCGGGTGGAGCACAGCGGCGACTCGACCGCGGACGCTTTCGACCTGGTGCTCGAGGACACGCTGCCGGTGGATCTGACCTTCTCCGGTTTCCCCGGCGGCGGCCTCGGCACGTGCCCTTCGCCGCCCGATTCGGGGCCGAGCGAAGCCCTCGGCGTCATCTCGGCGAGCTGGGACGCCTTCGCACGGGGCGATAGCTGCGAGATCGCGGTCGAGGCCGTACTCGGCGTCGGCGTCATGCCAGGCGAGACGGTGATCAATCCGGCGACCCTTGAATGGCGCAGCCTCGGGACGACGGTCAACGCCAACGAGCGGGTTTATAGCGACACGTCACAGTGGCCGATTTTGATCACCGATCCGGGTCTCGTGAAGACCCTCATCGACACCGACGTCGTCGAGACCGAGGATGAGCAGAAGGGCCCGGCCGAGGATCTGGCGATCGGTGAGCAGGTGACGTTCCGCGCCGTCGCTACTTTCATCGACGGCACCACCACCGCGGCGATCCTGAGCGACCAGCTGCCGACGACGGACGTCGTGCTGCGGGTCGTGAGCTCGCGCATCGTGCGCATCGGCTCGGACTTGACGGTGGCGCTCGCTTCGGCCGGAGACCCTGGGGACGATTGTCTGCCGAGCTGCGATGCCAACGCCGATACCGTCCGCGACCTGGCGGTCTGGGAACTCGGCGATGTGGTGAACGCGCCCGATGCCGCAGCGGATCCAGATCCCGACGACGAGATCGAGATCGAGGTCGTGGCGGTGGTGGTGGACGCCGTTAATAACCAAGGAACCCCCGGCGTCGATCTCGACCAGCGCAATACGGCGACGCTGATCGCCAACGGCGTCTCGCTGTCAAGCACCGCGCCCTTCGACATCGTGGCCCCGGACGTGGTCGTTGATAAACGCATCGCCTGCCGCGACGACAATCTGGACAATCTGTGCGTGGGTGAGCCGACGGGCGAACCGCTGCTCGTCGACGCCGGCGACCGCGTTATCTACGAGGTGGAGATCTCCCACACGCCGGACTCCACTGCCGCCGCCTTCGACCTGGTCCTCGACGACTTGCTACCGCTGGCGCCGGGGACCTCCTTCGTCGGGGGCAGCGTGGTGGCGGTGGCCGGTGTCGCGCCGGATATCGTGACTCCGGGCGCGGGCACTTTGAACTTCACTTGGACGGATCCGCTGCCCGTCGGCGCGACTTATGTGGTTCGCTACGCCGTCACCATCGGCGGCGGCGCCGTCGCCGGCGTGAGCTACCCGAATGAGGCCACCCTCGGCTTCAGGACCGTCGACGATCCGGGCAATCCGGACGGCCGCGACGGCTCGTCGACGGATACCTCGTCGGTGACGGTCTTCGCTCCGACCATCCTCAAGCAGGCCACCGCCGACTCCCTGCCGCGCACGGGCACCGCCGCCGGCGACGCCCTCGACTTCGACGGCACGATCGGCGAGTTGATCACCTACACACTGACGGTGGTCTTCTCCGAAGGCACGACGACGAATGCGGTGGTCACCGACACCAGCCAGAACGACGCGAACGGCCTCTTGCGGATCGTCGGCGCGTCGATCGTCGGCCTCGGCGACAACATCACCACGAGTCTCCCGGGCGCGCCGGTGATCACGGCGCCGAACACCGTGACTTTCGACTTCGGCACGGTGACCAACGCCGCCGACGGCGTCGAAGATGGGCAGGACACAATCACCCTCGAAGTGACGGCCCAGGTGGTGAACGACGACGATCCGGCGCCGCCGGCGTTGAACGTGAATGGCGAAGTGCTCGTCAATACGGCGACGCTGTCCTTCGGCGCCGGTTCCATGGCCGCGAGCGTCGCGACCCTCGACGTCGTCGAGCCGGGGCTGTCCATCGTCAAGACCATGGGGCCGGTTGTCGACGGACGGGTCGGCGTCACGGTCACCGCCACCAATACGGGGACGGCCCCGGCCTACGACCTCGAGGTTGTGGACGTCTTCGACGACGCGGTCTTCGTCGCCGCCTCGGCGGTCCCCGACGGCTTGCCGGCGGGCTTTGAGCTCGTCCAGTCCCCGGCCCCCGGCTCGACCACGGTGACCCTCCGGGTCGCCGGCGACGTCACCATGCCGCCAGAAGCCGCAATCCTCGATCCCGGCGAATCGGTGGCCTTGTCGTTCACGGTGCTGCTCGAAGGCGGCGCCATGCCGCCGACGACGACCATCGACAACACCGCCAACGCGACCGTCAGCTCGCTACCGGGGCCCGACGCTGAAGAGCGGGTCTACAGCGCCATCGACGATGAGCAGGTCCTGGTGCCCAGCCTGATGGTGACCAAGACGCCGTCGCCGGCTTCCACGGTGGCGGGGGGCACCGTGACCTTCACCATCGAGATCGGGAATATGGGCGACGCTGCGGCGAATAACCTGGTGGTTTTCGACACGGTGCCCGCCAATACCTCCTCAGCCGCCAACCCGGGCTGGTTCGTGGCGCCGGCTCCTTCGACGGCGCCGTGCGCCGGATCGCCGGCGGGCACGACCTGCTTCACCGAGATCGTTGCGCCCTTGGGTGCCGGGTCGACGACCGATGTGACCTTCGCGGTGGTGGTCGACTCGCCGCTGCCGCCGGGCGTGGTGTCGTTCGTGAATCAGGCCCAGGTGGATAGCGACGAGCTGCCGCCCAAGGACTCCGACGAGCCGGTGGTGCCGATCAATGCGGCCCCGGACCTGGTGATCACCAAGGACGACGGCGGCGTCACGCTGTCGCCGGGCTCGCCGGTCACCTACACCTTGAGCTACGACAACGTCGGCACCCAGACGGCGACCGGCGTCGTGATCACCGAGACCGTGCCGGCGAACACCACCTCGGGGACGAACCCGGGCTGGGAAGTGGCGCCGGTGGGCTCCGGCGTGCCGTGCGATACGCGCCTGCCGGGCACGACGTGCGTCTTCTCCGTGGGCACGCTGCCGGTGGGCGGCGGCGGCACGGCGAGTTTCACCGTCGTCCTGATCTCGCCGAAGCCGGCGGGGGTGACCGAGATCGCCAACACCGCGTCAATCGCAGACGACGGCGCCAACGGGACGGATCCGACGCCAGGGAATAACACCGGTTCGGACCAAACGCCGGTCGATGCGGCGCCGGACCTGTCGATCGCGAAGGACGACGGTGGAGGCGGCACGACCCCCGGCGCGACGATTACCTATAGCCTCTCCTTCGCCAATAGCGGAGACCAAGACGCCACGGGGGTGGTGCTCACGGAAACCGTTCCGGCGAACACCACTTCCGGGACGAACCCGGGTTGGGAGGTGGCGCCGGTGGGCTCGGGTACGGCGTGCGACGCCCAGCCGGCGGGCACGACCTGCGTCCGGTCCGTCGGCTCCCTGGCGGCGGGCGCCAGCGGTCTGGCCACCTGCTCGGTCGTCGTCGACGCGGCTTTGCCGCCGGCCGTGACCCAGATCAGCAATACGGTCACCATCGGCGATGACGGGGCCAACGGTCCCGATCCGACGCCGGGGGACAATACGTCGACGGATCCCACGCCGGTCACCGCCGCGCCGGACCTGTTCTTGACCAAGGACGACGGCGGCGCCACCGCGGTGGCCGGCGGCCCGGTCACCTATACCTTGACCTACGGCAATAGCGGCGACCAAGGGGCCACCGGCGTGGTGATCACCGAGACCGTGCCGACGAACACGACCTCGGGGACGAATGCGGGGTGGGACGTCGGCAGCGTCGGTTCCGGCACGCCGTGCAACGCCCAGCCGGCGGGGACGACCTGCGTGCTTTCCATCGGCCCTGTGGCCGCCGGAGCGGGCGGCTCGGCCGCATTCGCGGTGATCGTCGACAGTCCGCTGCCGTCGGGTGTGGACCAGATCGCCAACTCGGCGTCGATCGCCGACGACGGCACCAACGGTCCCGACCAGGACCCGAGCAATAACGACGATTCGGATCAAACGCCGGTGAATGCGGCGCCGGACCTGGCGATCGTGAAGGACGACGGCGGTGCCTCGGTGGGTCCGGGGGACCCCATCACCTTCACCCTGAATTACCAGAACGCCGGGACCCAGGCGGCGACGGGCGTGGTCATCACCGAGACCGTACCGGCGAACACCACGTCGGGGACGAACCCCGGCTGGGAAGTGGCGCCTGCGGGCTCGGGGGTGGCGTGCGACGTCCAGCCGGCGGGCACGACCTGCGTCTTCACCGTCGGCGCCCTGGCGGCGGGCGGCGGCGGTTCGACGATCTTCACCGTCATTGTCGACGCCCAGCTGCCGGACGGCGTGATCGATATCGCCAACTCGGCGTCGATCAGCGACGACGGCGCCAACGGCCCGGACGAGGACCCCGGCAATAACGACGATTCGGATCAAACGCCGGTCGACGCCGCGCCGGACCTGGCGATCACCAAGGACGACGGCGACGCGACGGTCGCTCCTGGCGACACCATCACCTACAGCTTGGATTACCAGAATCTAGGGAACCAGGAGGCGACCGGGGTGGTGATCACGGAAACGGTGCCTGCGAATACGGCGTCGGGGATCAATCCGGGTTGGGAGGTGGGCAGCGTCGGCTCGGGCGCGCCGTGCGACGCCCAGCCGCCGACCACGATCTGCGTGCTCGCCGTCGGTTCCGTGCCGGCGGGGAGCGGCGGCACGGCGACGTTCCTCGTCGTCGTCGACGATCCGCTCGAGGCGGGTGTGGTGGAGGTCGCCAACTCGGCGTCCATCGAAGACGACGGCTCGAACGGCCCCGACCAAGACCCGGACAATAACGACGATACGGACCAGACGCCGGTCGACGGCGCACCGGACCTGACGGTGATGAAGGATGACGGCGGCGCGGTGGCGACGCCCGGGGCGACGATTACCTACGCGATCACCGCCGCCAACGTCGGCGACCAGACCGCGACGGGCGTCTTCTTGACCGAGACCGTGCCGGTGGCGACGACGTCCGCCGCCAATCCGGGTTGGGAGGTGGGCAGCGTCGGCTCCGGCGTCGCCTGCGACCTCCAGCCGGCCGGAACGGTCTGCGTCTTCGCCATCGGAGCGTTCAACGTCGGCGACTCGGTGGCGGAGAGCTTCGTGGTCACGGTGGACTCGCCGAAGCCGACGGGCGTCGAGGAAATCCTCAATACGGTGGTCGTCGCCGACGACGGCGCCAACGGCGACGATCCGACGCCGGAGAACAATACCGACGACGAGATGACCCCCGCCGAGGCGGGGCCGGACCTGGCCGTGTCGAAGGACGACGGCGGGGTGGTCGCCGAGCCAGGCGAAGAAGTCATCTACACGATCGACTACCAGAACGTCGGCAACCAGAACACGTCCGGGGTGCTGCTCACCGAGACCGTGCCGGCGGATACGACGTCGGGCGTCAACCCGGGCTGGGAGGTGGGTAGCGTCGGCTCCGGCGTCGCTTGCGATTCGCAACCCGTGGGGACCGTATGCCTGCTTGAAATCGGCGACCTCAACGTCGGCGAGTCGGGCCAGGCGACCTTCGCGGTGATCGTCGATGATCCGCTCGCCGCGGGCGTCATGATGATCGAGAACACGGTCACGATCAGCGACGACGGCCTGAGCGGTCCGGACCAAGATCCGGGCAACAATACGGGCACCGACCAAACCGGCCTTGACGGCATGCCGTCGCTGGACGTCTTGAAAACGGCCCAGCCGCCGGACGGGGAAGGCTACCGGACCGGCGACATTTTCGAATGGTCGGTCCGGTTGGTGAATACCGGCAATCAGGACCTCGCCGACCTCACCCTCGTCGACGTCTTGCCGGTCGAGGTGATCTACGTCCCCGAAACGATGCTGCTCGACGGCGTCGCGCTGACGGACGCCGCGGACGGTGACCCGGGCAGCTACGACGGCGGGGTGATCCTGGAGGTCGCCATCGCGATGGTGCCGGTGGGCGGTGAGGTGGTCTTTAGCTTCTTCACCGAAGTCAGTGGAGAAGATCCGGAAGATGACGGCCTCGTTTTCAACCAAGCGGTGGTGTCGGACGCGGACGGCAACTCGGAGTCCTCCGACGATCCGGACACCTTGGACGACGACGACCCCACCCAGGTGCCGATCGTGCTCGACACGATTGTCGATATCCCGACACTCGATGTCTTCGGCCTGCTGGCGCTCGTCACGCTGCTGATGGCCTCGGCGCTCCGGCAGCGCGACCTCTGGCGGCGCGTGAAGCCCGAGCCCGCGACGCAGAGGGAGCCGAAGGGCCGGCCCTAAACGACCTCGTGGAGTCAGAAAGGCCGGGTGAGTCGCGAGCAGCTCACCTGCGCCCTTTCTCCCTGGGGTCTCGGGGGGGCCTTGGGGGTCGTCTGAGACGGGCCGTCAGACGCCGCGACTTGGCTGAGGCTGCGGGTTGGACGCCACGTCTGGGCCCTGGGGGTCTTCCGAAGTCGTTCCGCCCTCGGCCGCCAGGTGTTCCAAGAGCTGGCGGTGGCGGAAGACGTAGCCTCGGCCCACGGGCTTGAGCATTGCCCGGCTGACCAAGAAATCGAGCAGAGGGCGTAGCTTGAGGGGCAGATCGTGTTTGATCTTCAGCACCAAACGCAGGCTGAACTGTTTGATCAAGTCGAGGCCGCCAAACCAGAGGAGTGCGATCACACCGGTGAAGATCGGCACCTCAAGACGACGCTGCTCGAAGCTCGAGGGATCTGGCCCGGCGGCCCCATTCAGCGAGGTTCTTTCCAAGACGAAGAAGCCGATCCACAGACAAGCGGCTACAGTGCCGGCGCCCAGGAGGCTATTTCTGATCCGGGTTGCAACGGCGCCGCGTTCCCTTTCTTCCACCCGGCGACCGCGCAAGCCGAAAAGAGCCGCCGCGGTCAGGCCGAGGTTGATCGATGGCCCGAGCCCAAAGATGGCGGTGCCGGGCGGCAGGTTGTTGCGTTGGTGCCAGAGTGCGAGAAGGGAAATGCCCGCGAACGCGGCGCCGGCGCCGATGACAAATCCACGCAGGGCCTGCGACCAGGACCAGCGGATGGTCTCGACGTTTCCAATGTCGCGCGCAAGCGGCCTGCGCCAGCCGTTGACTCCAAAAAGTAGACAGAACGGCAGGCCGATCAAGAAGAAGGAGCGTGTCGCGGCGAGGAAGTTTCCGGACTGCCGCACAACGAAGACGCCCACCACGCCGGTGCCGATCCACACCAGCCACGGGTAGAGCAGCTTCAAGGGATGGCGCTTTGCGCTCTTCTGCGGAGGCGCTTGGGTTTCACGACGTCGCTCGAGGGCGCCGCGGACGGCGTCCAGCCCCGCCATGAAGACGCCGCTCAGGAAGATGGCGGGCAGCAGAAATCCGACGAGGCGCGGGTCTCCGCCGCGCATGCCGACGGCCAGCGCTGCGATCGCCAGCGCCGCACCGCCCCTCGACAGGAGCAGGTAGGCCCAGCGTTCTCCCCGCGTCCTGAGCCAATCCGGCTGCAGCAGGTCGACATCCAATAAGGTCTGCTGGCTCCTCTGCATGGACCGAGCGAGCCAGCCGAGGGTGCGCTTCAAGGACGGCGGGTCGGCGGCGCCGGAGGTGGATGTGAACGCAGCCGGCATGGATCCGGTCTTCGAAAGCATCGAGTCGACGTAGGCGGTCCAGAGCTGGTCGGATCCGGCGATTGACCCGCTATAGGCTCGACTGAGCAGCGCCAGCGTCAGGGGTGACTGCGCGAGCTGCTGGAGCTCCGGGTCATCGAGCAGCGCACTGCGAAGCTCTTTAGGCACGGAGGCTTGCCGCGCCAAGAATTGCAGGGACTGGGCGCGGGTCAGGGGCTGCAACTCGACCGCACTGCCGAGTCTGAGCCTCTCGCCGGCCCTCGCCGCCGCGGCGTAGTCGCTGGACCGACTCGTCACCAGCATCGGGACGAGGCCGTAGCGCTGGCGGAAGGCGTTGCAGGCCTGAATCCAAGGGCTGCGATAGCGCTCGGGCATCTCATCCATGCCGTCCAGAAAAAGGGAGAGCTCGCCGTGCTCGAGCCACTCCGCGGCCACCTTCACCGGGATTTGGTAGCGCAGGTTGAGCTCCTGCGCGATCCACGACGCCAAGCTCGTGCTGGGTTTCCAGGTGGCGAGGTGCAGAACGACCGGAATGGGCTCCGCGGGGTCGGCGCGGGCGAGTTCGAGGTGGGCTCTCGCCAGGCGCAGCAGCTCGGTGGTCTTCCCGGCTCCAGGTGGGCCGAGGACCAAGAGCGCTCGACCGCTGGCTTCGAAAGCCTCATCGAGGGCCCTAGCCTCAAATCGCTCGTCGGCGCCCGATTCGACGACCCGGTCCCAGCCGCCGTCGACCAGGTTCGGCTGTTCGATGGAGTCGATCTCTAGGGGCTCGCTGGGAAGGGTGCCCCCGAGCACGGAGTCGATCCAGAACCGTTCGACCTTCCGCGCCAGGATCAGCAGGTGTCGTCTGTTGCGGCGAGCTCCTGCTGAAACCAGATCTGTTTTTTGTCGGGGGCGATCCCCGCCGGGGGGGGCAGCTGAAGGTGACCCTGTCGAGGTGTTCTGTCCCGGGGACGGGGCCGCCGAGGGCGGGCCCTGGGGGGACGGGGCCCCTGAAAACGGGCCGTTTGAAAAGCGTGGCGTCGGCAGTAGGCGATATCCGGCCTTGGGCACCGTTTGGATGAACCTCGGCTTCCGGGCATCGTCGGTCAGCGCGCGCCTGAGCTCCCAGATGCACCGGGTGAGCACCTCTTCGCTGACGATCTGGTCAGTCCACACCGCATCGAGGATTTGCCGGCGTGAGCACACCTGGCCGGGATGATGTGCCAGGTGATTCAACACCTGGATGGGCTTGGGTTCCAAGTGGATCGTTCCGGCGGGGCCGGTGATCTCGTGGGCGTGACAGTCCACCCGGAACTCGTCCAGTTCAAACGTGGCTATTGACCTTGCTCCGCGGGAAGAAGTGCTCGCAAAGGGATTCCGCTGACTCGGATGGCGACGACTGTACACCAGCGGCGGCGGGAACGTCCTGGGCAGGGATATTGGACATTTTCGGCTCGGGGAGGGACCCAAAGAAGACCCCCATATTTCCATCAGGTCAATTCAGCCCCGGGATTTTAGTTTCAGGACTCGCCGGGCGGCGAACTGTGCGATCCGCCTGGGCCTTTCCCTGTCTTCAGCCTGAAGGATTCCACGAGCCGACATGAAGTCCGCCGCAGTCAAAGAGACCGTTCTGGAGGAGACGGGCGCCGCCGTCACCGATCTGGACGGCGTGGACGAGTCCGTTCTGGGGGTGACGCTCAGGCACCGGCAGGAGACCGTTTCACACGTGCGCTGGCACTGGGTCGAGGCCGGCTTCGACCGGTCCGCCGGCAGTCGGCACCCGCAGTTTCAGCCTGCGGAAACGATTGTTTTGATCCACGGCTATCCGGAGTCTTGGTTCGCCTGGCGTCACCAGCTCGCGGCCTTCGCCGGCAGGTATCGGCTGATTGCACTCGATCTCAAAGGCTTCGGCCACTCGAGGGGGTTTGAATCGCGCGCTTCGTCCTACCACCCGCTGCGGGTCGCGGAGGACGTCTTGCTGCTGCTCGACCGGATTGAGGTGCACCGATTCAATTTGGTCGCCCACAGCCTGGGCAGCATCGTCGGCGACTACCTCGCCGGAGTGGAGCCCCACCGCGTGCTTCGATACGCCCGAATCCAGGCCGCCTCTGAAATGTCGGACCAGCCGGCCCTGTGGCAGCGCGAGGCTCTGGGTAACTACCGGCAAGCGGTGCGACGCCACCGAGCGCCGCACCTCGTGCGCAGCATCTATGACCGCAGCTGCCGCCTGGAGATCGCGGAGGCCGACGTCGAGCGCATGGAGGCGGACTTTCACCTGCCGGGGGTCGCTGAGGCGGTCTCTTCGTATAGCGACGCGCGGTGGCCGCTGCCGAGCTGGCGGGCTGAGCGACGGGACCGTTTCGAGCTCTTTGCCCGCATGGAGATGCCGGTGGTTCTGATCCAGGGCGACTCGGTGCCCGGGCAGCCCGTCAGCGACTACGGGCAGACGGCGGCGTTCCTGCCCCGGGGCCGCGTCGAGGTCATCCCTGACTGCGGCGCCTTCGCCCACGGGGAGCGACCGAAGCCGGTGAATAAAGCGCTGTCGACGCTCTTCGAAACGCCGGTGGCCGCGCTATCCGCATCAGAACGAGTCACCGACTTGAGTGTTCGACGAGATCCGATTCTTGGCACGGGGCCCGGTCCAGGGCGCCGTCGATTTGTCAGTGCCACGGCCAGGCCTGGCCAAGACCGCTAGAGAGGTTATTGAGGATGAAAAGGGACGATAACGCGAATAATGATGACCGGCGGGTCGCGCTTCAAACCGGTGATATTCATGGGACCGAAGCTGATCGGGATGCGGGGAGAGGTCGCCACCCTCGCGTGCGGTCGGCGGGAGCTCTTGGGGTCGCGGTATTCCTCCTCCTCAGTGCTGCTGGCCTCGTTGAAGCTGTGGAAATCCCGTTCAGCGCACGGCAATCCATCGATGCTGAATTCACTCGCGTAGACTCCGCGGTCGCCGCGGATATCAATGGAGACGGAGACCTCGACGTCGTCGGAGCGTCTTCTGACGGCTTAAGCTGGTGGCAAAACACCAGCGGAGACGGTTCGACGTGGGCGGAGGAAATCATCGATTCCAACTCCACCGGCGTCAATCTGATTCGTGCAGTCGACATTGACGGTGACGGCGACCTCGACGTTCTCGGATCGACCAACCTGGTGGCAGGCAGGATTGATTGGTGGGAGAACACCGAGGGAGACGGTTCGGCATGGGAGATGCAAACCATCGTCGCCTTCAACTTCTCCAATGCCAGTTCTGTCCAAGCAGCGGACATAGACGGCGACGGCGACCTCGACGTCGTCGGAGCGTCCCAGAGTGATGACGAGATTGCTTGGTGGGAGAATACCGCCGGAGATGGCTCTCTGTGGACGAAGAACTCTGTCGACTCCATGTTCGACGGCGCTCGCTCTGTTGACGTGGCAGATATTGACGGTGACGGCGACCTCGACATCGCCGGTGCGGCCATAACTGCTGACGATTTCGCGTGGTGGGAGAACACCGGCGGCGACGGCACTGCCTGGATCGAGCACTCCATCGACGACAACGTCAACACTGCCAGCTTTGTTCACCTCGCGGACATGGACGGTGACGGGGATGCTGATGTCCTCGGAGCGGCATCCACCGCCGGCGACATTGTTTGGTGGGAGAACACCGCTGGCGACGGCACTGCCTGGAACGAGCGCTCTATCGACAATAATTTCGGTGCCAGCTTTGTTCAACTAGAGGATCTTGACGGTGACGGGGACCTTGATGTGCTCGGGGCTGCCTCCTTTGGCAACGCCATCGCCTGGTGGGAGAACACTGCAGGAGACGCGACCGCCTGGACTGAACGCACGATTGATGGCGGTTTTGACAGACCGTTTTCGGTCTTCGCTGCGGATCTGGATGGCGACGGCGATCTTGATGTCCTCGGAGCGGCATCCACCACCGGCGACATCGACTGGTGGGAAAACGAGACGATCCACCGCAGCGCGACTTTCCCTGAAGAC